>NC_013037.1:615769-923653 GCF_000023125.1 Dyadobacter fermentans DSM 18053 | reverse complement strand
ATAAAACGCTTGGTACGGTTGATTCGGCTCTTTTGTCCGAATATATTTTGCAAAACTTCGGAGATATGTCTCATTTGAAGTTGCAAAAGCTTCTTTACTATGCTCAGGCTTATCACCTCGCTTATTTCGAAAATCCATTAACCGAGGATGATTTTGAGGCGTGGGTGCATGGACCAGTGTCCAGGAAAGTCTTTGATCTGCTGAAAGATAAATCACTATTGTATGTTGACTTGAAATATGTTCCCGAGGAGGGTACTCAATCTCCTGCGGGATATTTGCAGCCGAGCTTGACAAAAGAGCAGATTGACTGGGTAAATTATGTTCTTGGAGAATTTAGCGGCTTATCGGGCCCGGAACTGGAAGCGCTGACGCATTCAGAGGCACCATGGATCGACGCCAGGAAGGGTTTCGAACCTGCCGATCGCTGCAACAATATTATTCCTAAGCCAGCAATGGCCGAATTTTATCGGCAGCAGCTTTACTAATGGGACAACCTAAAATTAAAAGGCAAAAAATCCAAAGTCCCATAAAGCAGGTTCTGGCGAAAGCGAAGGAAGCATCGGCGAAGGATTTGGCAGGCGATGATTGTATGCTACTTAGTTTCAAACACCTGGATCGAAATCAGGGAGACAGTTTTGCAGATTGGGATTTAAATGAGATGCTATCTGACGCAATTGAATCTCTTTACGGTTATAGCCACGGGCCGATCAGATCTCAGGCTGTAAATGAAAAATTCACCATATACGGTGGATTTCCTCCAAAAGATAAGACCGAGTATTTCCATCCTTTGCATGTTCCTGAGGATGCCGAATGGGCCAGGATCCATGTGAATGGAAAACAATGCATTATTGGCCATGTCGTTCCGCCGAACACGTTTTATGTTGTGTTTTTGGATGGGAACCATCGGTTTTGGATATCGAGAGGGGCAGATAATTTGCAAATTCTCTGGAACAGCGTAATGTGGGCCTGCGCTCCATGCAGCCTCCCTTCTGCCAGCCTACCCTACCTCATTTCTAATGTGAACGGTATTGGAACTGTTTTTGTAACAGCAACCACTTCTTCATTGACTGGCGGAAGGATCACGATATGAAGCTTGGAATAATCCGATCACTCACCCATTAACCGCAAGTATTATGGCAAATCAACAATTCGAAGAATGTATCGACGCTTGCGCGGCTTGTGCTGTGGCATGCAGCTATTGTGCGACCGAATGCCTGAAAGAAAGTAATCCAGAAAATCTGGTTAAATGTATCCAGCTTGACCTGGAATGCGCTGCCATTTGTCGCAGCGCCGCCGAAGTCATGAGCCTGGGAAGCCGGTTCAGCGCGCACTTCTGCCGCATATGTGCCGACGCTTGCCATGCATGTGCGCAGGAATGTGAGCGCCATGCAGAAATGGGAATGGAGCATTGCCGCCTATGCGCCGAAGCATGCCGGCAATGCGCCCGGGTATGCGAGCAAATGGCAACGTCGGTTTAGAACTGAGCCAGAATATCATACATCACACCTGGCGCTTATGACATTGCGCCAGGTCAAAATATCCACACTTCCAATACACGATCACACCAGAACACCTTAGTCCGCAAGCCGTGGCCAAATCCCCACCTACTAACTTTTTAGTAAAAAATCTAAATACTTAGCTTGTATACTAATTTTTTAGTAGCATATTGCACCATCGTCATATACCTGATCAAATATGGAACCCCGTTCACTCACCCGGGCCGAAGCTGAAATCATGAAGATTCTCTGGCAACTGGGTAAAGCATTCATTAAAGACATCCTCGCGCAAATGGATGACCCGAAACCTGCGTATACGACGGTCGCGACATTCGTGAGAATACTGGAAAAGAAGGGCATCGTGGCCCATAACACCTACGGCAACACCCACGAATTCTACCCGCTCATCAGCGAGCAGGAATACCGCAAATATGAAGTCCAGCAGCTTGTCGAAAATTACTTCGACAATTCCGTGTCCAATCTGGTCTCCTTCTTCATGAAAGACGACAATCTAAAAAAGAGCGATCTGGACGATTTGGCCGCATTTATCGAAAAAAACAGAAGCAAAAGCTAAACATTCCCGAAAATGGAAGCACTTCCCTATCTGCTGAAAGTCAACATCTGCTGGATGGTATTTTATGGGTGCTATTGGCTGCTTTTCCGGAAGCATACCTTCTTTATGCTCAACCGCGCCTATTTGCTTTTTTCATTGATCGTCAGCTTTATCATTCCGGCAGTTGAATTGCAGGAAACGGTCAGCGTTGTTGAAAGTGCGGCAGCGGTGGTAACGGCAAGCGGTCCGGTGATAGCCGCGGACGTAACCCCCGATACCAATTATACGGCATATTTACTGCTCGCCTGCTATTGTGCCGGGGCCGTTTCGATGGCTGTTGCGCTAATTAAAGCGATCGTACAAGTGCATCGGATCGTGCAGAGCGGGATTTCCGTTCCCATGCAGGCTTACCGTTTGGTAATCAGTCAGCGCGAGTACGCCCGGAGCGGATCGTTTTCGTTTTTGAAATGGATGATCATTTCCAATGAGGACTACGAACAAAACTTCGAACCCATTTTCGCCCATGAAATGGTGCATATCCGGCAATGGCATACGCTCGATATCTTGCTGATCGAGGTCTTGAAGGTGCTGTTCTGGTTTAATCCGGCGCTCTGGCTCTATAAGCGCGCGTTGCAGGATACCCATGAGTTCCTGGCCGACGAGCAGGCTGCCGACAGGGATCATTATGCTGCATTTCTGCTTAGCTATGCAAAAAGTGCCATTTCCACTTCGGTTACCAATCAATTCTTCAACGCGTCCCTGCTTAAAAAGCGGATTCACATGATCTACCGGCACAGGACAGCCGCCTGGCTAAGAGGCAAATACCTCCTGCTGCTACCCGTGCTCGCGTTGGCCGTCGTCCTGATGGCTGCCAGAAAGTATGTTTCCGAAGAAAAGAACAGCGGAACGAGAATTGAAAATGCCATCGTTAACGAAAATGGCATTGGCTTAATAGCTGTCAAGGGAATTGTTACCGACGAATCAGGATTGCCCGTGCCGAATGCTGCAATCACCTTCTCCGGCACTTATGAAAGCACGGTAACTACCACCACGGGCAGTTTCGAGATCGACAATATCCCGCGGGGCGCAACCATGACGGTGACTCACGACGATTTCCTGGAATACACGCAAAAAATCCGAAAAACGAACACCAGATACCACATTCGCCTGAAAAGTAATGCCAAGCCGCTTTTGACGAAAGCAGAAAGGCAAGCAGCCAAACGCATGCCTGCCAACAGCGAACCGGCGCGCATTCTGCTGGACCGCTGGCCCGGACTTCCGAACAGGAGCAATTTCGTAGCCACGACGCTAAAATATCCGAAGCAGGCCATCCTCGACGGTGTTGAAGGGCAGGTCTCCGTATCATTCCTCATTGATACCGTTGGAAATGTGAGCGATCCCAGGATCGAAAAAGGTGTGCGGAAAGACCTGGATAATGAAGCCCTGCGAATCGTAAGCCTCATGCCCAAATGGCGCCCGGCCCAGAAAAATTTCAAACCGGTGGCTGTTCGCTACACGATGAATGTCGCATTCAACATCGCAGTCGACACCTTACCGCTTGCTGTAAAGGAAAAAACGCCGGGGTTTTGGGGTAACAGGTCCGTTTATGCCCCGGCGAAAACAGGACCGATCGGTAACCAGCTCGTCAAAGCGGTTTTTGATCCGTCCACCATTAATCTTCATGACAGCACGCCCCCGAAAACATATTTACATCGTTTCGGCTTCGCAGTTGCCCCGCCGCCCGGGAAACACGTCGATATGAAAATTAAACTTCCTAAAAAATGATGCGTAACGTCTTTTTTCTATTGGCATTATCGATGATGGTGTCTGTCAATGCACTATGCCAAAACATCAAATTCGCCACTGTCGACCTTGAATATGTGTACGCGAATTTGCCGTCGTACAAAAAACTGATGGCCGAAATCGATACCGCATCGTCGAGATATCAGGCAGTACAAAAAGAGAAGTTGGCCATTTATCAGCAGAAAATGCAAGCGTATCAGCAACTCGGCAAACAAACGCCTGAACCTGTTTTAAAAGATAAAGCAACCGAACTGGGAGCACTTGAAACTTCCATGCAGGAATTCCAGGCAAATGCAGACCGTGACCTGCGCACAAAATACGCCAGCAAGTTTCCCGAAATCGAAAAGGCGGTGAAAGCCGCCATTGCAGCATGCGCAAAGGAATTTCAGGTGACGTACATTTCCAGAAAATATGCGGATTACAATGCCGGCGAGTCAAAACCCCTGGTGGTATTTTCAGCTGACATGCAAACTGACTTAACAGATCAAATTCTCACGAAGCTGGGAGTTACAACGCATGCTGAAAAAGGCAAAAAGAGGCAGCATGGAATATTGAAGTAAACTCTTTTCGCAGATTCAAAATTGGCACCTAACCTATTTAAGTAAAACATCTGTGATCTTAATACGAAAGAGGCCGTTCCTGAAATGCGCCGTCGTCCGCATTTTGCCTCGCAGCGGTAATAAGTCAAGGATAGTATCCTGGCTGAACGAAATATCGAACCTGCCTTCCACTGTTCCCAGCGCTTTATTGACTTTGGTAATTTTGATCGTTCCGGGAGTTGATCCGGTGTAAATATAGCGATTGAGCATTCCGCCCGAATTTCCAATATAAGCGAAATTCGCATGCTCATTCGGCAGCTCACTTTTCTTATCCAGTTTACTAATCTTATAAGTACCCTTTTTTAATGGGACATTGTAAATCAACAATCCCTGAGTCCTGGTGCATTCAGGATCAACGCATCCATTGTCGGTGTTTGGATTAGGGCCATTTCCCATACCTGGGTAATCAATATCGGTAAACACGACCAGGGTAAACTTTTTTGCGTTCTCAATTTTTTGCCCTTGCTCTATAAGCCTTAATACTTTCCCGGTTCCAAACCAGGCTGTGTCATTTAAAACGGCAGTCACGTTGAATTTGCTGTCTGATGGTAAAGACGGCTGTTTCGCACATCCAATGCAAACTGCAAATAAGACGACACTGAGTATGAAGGCTCTCATCGATACAAGTTTAAAAATTGAACCCAAAATGCAGCCCGGGCTGCCCGAAAAATACCCTTGACCATCTGTCATCCACCTCTTTAAACGAACCGGGCATGGTGGATTGGTAGGGACGATGCGTCATGGCAATGGAAGGTTGAAAAAATAGCCGGTCTTTGAAAAGTTTAATGTGATAACCGATGGAATAAGTATTAAATATCTGAAATCCTTTATCAATTTTCTTACCTTCTTTATTGACAAAACTTTGAAAAGCAGGCATCACGTCAACCTGAGCAAAAAGGCCTTTCCATAAAAATCTTTGGTAATTAAGCGAAACTCCGTGTTCGCGAATATAACCAGGAAATCCTTCACCTTCAGCTTCAAAAGATTTCCCATACGGAATTCCGATAGGCCATCCATATTTCCAGGTTTTGAATTCAAGTGAAACGACATCCCTTCCGGTAATGCGGTAGCCCAAATTCAGATAAATCATTTGGGGCGGGTTATTGTCAGGCACTACATTGGCAATCATAAATAGGGTGCTGCCAATAAAACACTTTCTGTAAGTGCTGTCTTCTTTGGCATATTGGGCTTTCACTTGCAGCGTGCCTGCCATCAGCAAAACCAGGGCGAGCCGTAAAATTCTCTTTTGCATATCTATCCGTTTGTGGTTGAATGATATGCAAAATTAGATTGGCCCCCAGCCAAAAAACGTTCACTTTGGTTAAGAAATGACGCTCAATACTTTGCTTTTCTCCAAAATCCTAGCCCGTAGCCTGCTTAGCGATTGCGGCTTCATCCCGAGGTAACTGGCCAACTGGTGCTGCGGCACGCGCTGAACGAGGTCCGGCCTTTTCTCCAACAGATTCAGATATCGCTGCTCGGGAGAAGATGTTTTAAACTCGTCAAAATTGATCTGCTGTTTAGCTAATAATTCTTCTGCCAATATCCTGCAAAGGCTTTCAAACTTCGGAAACTTGCTGAATATTTCTGTTTCCATATCCGGGTTTGAAACGAGTAAAATCGAATCGTTCACGCAAGAAATAAAATATTCGGAAGGAGCTTTATTGATAACGCAATGCGGCGTCAAGGCTTCCATTTCGGTGTAGAATGCTGTCGTTTTTTCTTCACCGTCTACGATATAGTAGGTTCGGATACAGCCTTTCAGAACAAAATAGCCATCGTTAGACTTCTCCCCTTCTCTAAGCAGAATTGTTCCCTTTTTTACTGAGCGAAATATAGCCAGCGAAACGACTGCCTTTTTTTCATCTTCTGTCAGCGAAATGTATTTTGATATAAAATCGAATAGTAAATCGTGCATCGCTTTAATGTTCTTACTGTGGTCTTTGAGACTTGCTATTCATCAAAAGAGCTGCATTTGCTACCCCAGCATTTGACAAAGAGAAATAAACAAAACAAAATCTTTCAGCCGAAGCCGCAGTATGCGCAATGCGCGGGTCAGGTGATATTCTACGGCTTTGGAAGAAACATTCAAGCGGCCCGCAATTTCTTTGGGTGACAAATATTCCTGCCGGCTCATTTTAAAAACCGCCTGCGCCGGTTGCGGCAGCTGATCCACGGCCTGGGCCAGCCTGACTTGCAGTTCCTGAAAATCGAGCGTTTCCTCGGTCATATAACTCGCCTCCGAGCCCTGGCTGAGCATTTCCTCGTGCACGCGCTGCCGCACCTGCTGCTTGTCGATATGATCGTAAATGAGGTGGCGGATCGCCTTGTACAGGTAAGCTTGCAGCGATGTGTGGATATTCAGCTGGTCCCGTTTCAGCCAGAGTTTGGTAAAAAGCTCCTGGACCATTTCTTCGGCCACCATCCGCTCGCGAAGGTGATTGTAGGCGACCGCGTACAGGGGCGACCAGAACTTTTCATAGATCTTCCTGAACGCCGCCTCGTTCCCGGATTTCAGGCCGGCAAGTAACTCGTCGTGGTCTGGCGGTGAAGCGGAAAACTGCATGAACGGTGGAGACAGATCTCTATAAAAAAGTCTAACAATATTAAGTATTATCCTAGTGATGCCACCATATACGCGTTGGATTTAATTTTTTTAGAACGAATCAAAGATTTTTCTTGACGATGGTTTAGGGAGTAGTTGCGGTGGCCCGTCATACAATAAACCAACTCAATCACATGCACCAGAAGCAACTGCAGTACCTGATCCGCCGCTACCGCGAGGGCACCGCCACCCGCGAGGAACGCGAACTCCTGGAAATGCATTGGAAGCAAATGCTCGGCACCGATGCCGACGATGGTCTATCCGAATCGCAGCGGTCGGAACAAGGGCAAGATCTCTTTCAGCACATCATTCATACGGTTCAGCAGCACGAACCGGGCTCGTTCCACCCGGTAAGGTCGTTTGGCCGGAACCGCTGGGTAGTAATGGCCGCCAGTCTGGTGGGTATTCTATTGATAGTCGGCGCCGCGCGGCTGTGGTTGTTCCGTCCGGGACCGCTGGAATACCGGACTGCCTACGGCGAGCGAAAGCATATCGTGCTGCCCGAGGGTTCCGTAGTCTGGCTCAATGGCCACTCCACCTTACGCTACGCCCCCGATTCGCTGGGCAACCGCCAGGTGTGGCTCGATGGAGAAGCCCAGTTTTCGGTGCGGCACACGGCCAATCACAACAAGTTCGTGGTGCATATGGCTAACGAGCTGAACGTGGAAGTGCTCGGTACGGTATTCAATGTCGTAAACCGGCATGGCGACGTGAATGTCGTGCTCCGCTCGGGCGCGGTACGCGTAGTGGATCAATCGCGCCAAACGCCGGACATTGTCCTGAAACCCAATGAGATGATCAGCCGGAGCCGTGTGAAGCCGGTGTTGGCCAAGGCCGCCGTACAAGCGAAGCCCCGGCTCGGCTGGAAAGATGGCGCGATGTACCTGGAAAACAAACAGTTAGGAGAAATATTCGACTGGATCAGCGACACGTACGGCATTACCGTGCAATGCACGCCGGCATTCCGGAATGAAACCTTCGCCGGCACCATCCCTACCGACTCCATTGATTCTTATTTCCAGATGATTGAAAAACTCTATCAGGTAAAAGCCCGGAAAGACGGCCAAACCTATGTGATAGAATAAAAATATCCACCTGCGCTTCTGTCCCCGCCAAGGTAAAAAGCAACAGGTGGCATTAACTATTTGAAACCCTAAAATTAGTATTCCAATGAAGAAAAACTTACTGTTTTGTAGTGGCTGGCTAATTTTTAGTGCCGGGGTGCTCACGCATTCCTACGCACGCGCCCAGTTAGTCGCTCATGCGCACAAGTATGCTCAGGAAGCACCCGCTCAGCCCGGCAAGCCTGCCCGGATAGCCTTGCCGCAGTTTTTCAAAAGCTTATCAAGCCGCTATGGCGTAGCCTTTAATTACAATTACAGGCTGATGAGCCAGAAAACGGTAGACGCATCCATCCTGGAACGTAAAACCGAAAAGCTGGAAACGATCTTAACGGAAGCCCTCGCGCCGCTCGACCTGATTTTTGAGCAGTTCGAAAACAAGTCATACATGATTTACAGCCGCCCGGCCCCGGCCACCCCGGCAATGCCCGAGCGGGGCCAGCCGTCGCCGGCAGGCCTGAGCGAACAATCGGCCGCGAACAGGGCCGACCGCACGGTGCGCGGCGTGGTAAAGGATGAAAAGGGCGAAGGACTTCCCGGTGTAAGCGTGGTCGTGAAGGGCACCCAGCGCGGGACCAGCACCAATATCGACGGAACTTACGAACTGGCGGTTCCTGACGGCCCGGCGACGCTTATTTTCAGCTTTGTCGGTTACGTACCCCAGGAGAAGAGCATCGAAAATGAAAGCGTGGTCGAGATCACATTGCAAACGGATACCAAGGCATTGGAAGAAGTGGTGGTAGTGGGTTATGGTACGCAGAAACGTGCCGATGTAACGGCCGCTATCTCGTCGGTACCGATGAGCGAACTCCGCGATATGCCGGTATCGAACGTGGCAACCGCATTGCAGGGAAAGATACCGGGCGTGGTGGTGCAGCAAAACAGCGGCTCGCCCGGCGCGACGCCCGCGATCAAGGTACGCGGATTCGGGTCTATCAGCGCGGGTAACTCACCGCTGATCGTGATCGACGGTAACATTGTGAATGCCAGCATTTTCGCCAACCTCAGCCCGAACGACATTGAAAGTATGGACGTGCTGAAAGACGCGTCGTCGACGGCCATTTACGGTTCCAAAGGCTCGAACGGTGTGATCCTCGTCACCACCAAGCAAGGCAAAAGCGGCAAGCCCAGCGTCAACCTCGATATGTTTACCGGTTTCCAGCAGGTTAGTAAAAAGCTCGACCTGATCAACTCGCAGCAGTTCGCCGAGTTCGGAAAAGATGCCTCCAACAATGCATACCTCGACAATGTGCCCGGTGCCAACATCAGCGACCCGAACAGCGCGCGTCCGACGGACTACCTGCGCTACCGCTACCCGCGGGGCGAAGTGTTCGACTGGTTCAACTTCGACGATCCTGCCAAGGTAGCGGCGCTTCCTTATACCGATTATCAGGACGAAATATTCCGCACGGGCAAAATGAGCAGCTACCAGCTTTCGGCCTCCGGCGGCAGCGACAAAGCCCGGTACAGCATCAGCGGCGGCTACCTTACGCAGGATGGTGTGATCCGGCGGTCGGCAATGGACCGGTACACCATGCGTGCCAACGTGGAAGTGAATGTGCTGCCGACATTGAAAATAGGTTTGAATATCAACCCTACTTACCGCGTCCAGCAGGAAGTGCGCGACGCGGGCCACTGGGCCGACAATGCGGTGATCAACTCGGCGCTGTCGGTAATGCCGATGATCCCGATTTATGCTGCGGATGGTTCGTACACGTCACAAACCGCATTTGCAGCGCCTTACAACTACCCCGGCATCACCAACCCCGTAGCCAACATTACCGAGTACAACAGCCAGTACATTACGACCAATCTTCTTGGAAATACTTACGCGGAACTCAAACTTTTCAAGGATTTCACCTACCGCGTAACCGGGAACGTCAATTTCACTGGCAACCGCCGCAATGCCTACCGCACGTCGCGAATGCCTCTGAACCAGATTTTGCCGCCGTCCGTCTCGACAGGTACTGCATTCTCCGACCAGGGCCTGAGCTGGTTGTTTAACCAAACCCTCAATTACAGCAAGTCACTCCGCGATGTGCATAATTTCGACGTACTGATCGGTATGGAATCGACCAGGTTCCAGTTCCAGGAAAGCCAGGGAACGGGTAGCTCCTTCCCGAACGACGTGGTCGAAACCTTGAACGGAAGCGCGAGCGGAAGCACCACCACGGCGGTTTCCCAGCGACTTGAAAATGCCTCTGCGTCCTATTTTGCCAGGGCTAACTATAATTACAAAGGGAAATACCTCGTGAATGTGTCCGTGCGCCGCGATGGTTCTTCCATTTTCGGGTCGGAAAACCGGTGGGGGACATTCCCGGCGGGATCGCTCGGATGGCGGATCAGTGAAGAGAATTTTGTTAAAAGCATTTCGGCCATTTCGGAGGCGAAACTGCGTGTGAGCTATGGTTTGGCAGGAAATAATGCATTTACAAACAACTATCCCTATGTAGCCACGCTGCGGTCCGACAATTACAGCTTCAACAATAACCTGGTGAACGGATTGGCGCCATCGTCGCTGGCCAACCCGCAGCTGGGCTGGGAACGCAGCCAGCAGCTAGACGCCGGTATCGACGTGGGATTGTTCGGCAACCGTGTATTCCTGATCGTGGATTATTACCGGCGCATCACCAAAGACCTGCTGCTATCCGTGAACGTGCCTACGCTAACCGGCTTTGGTACAGCGGTAAAGAATATTGGTAAAATGGAAAACAAAGGCTGGGAATTCGCATTGAACACCCGCAACCTGACCAAAGCGTTCGTCTGGAATACCAGCCTGAACCTTTCGTTGAACCGCAATAAAGTACTGGCACTCGGGCCCACAGGCGACCCGATCCGCAGCGCGAGCGGCGTGGGCGAAACCAACATTACCCAAATCGGATCGCCGATCGGAAGCTTCTTCGGGTTTAAACAAATCGGGGTATTCAAAGACCAGGCCGACGTGGATAGCCACCCGCACGACCCGACAACACGGCCGGGAGATGTGAAATACGAGGACATCAACCGCGACGGCAAGATCGACGCCAACGACCGGACGATCATCGGCAACAACCAGCCCGACTTCATTTACGGCATGACCAACACCTTCACCTACAAGGGTTTTGACCTAAACATAGCGATCCAGGGCTCGCAAGGCGGTGAAATCCTGAACCTGAGCCGCCGCTTTTTTGAAAACCTGGAAGGAAACGCCAACCAGCTGAGCACGGTACTGAACAGATGGCGGTCGCCCGAAAATCCCGGCGACGGCGTAACGCCCCGCGCCAATGCACGGACAACCGGTAACAACAATGCGATTTCGACGCGCTGGGTGGAAGATGGTTCCTACCTGCGCATCCAGAACGTAAGCCTTGGTTACCAGTTGCCCGCCGCGTTGATCAGCAAAGCCAGGTTGCAGCAGGTGCGCATTTATGCTTCGGCACAAAACCTTTTCACATTTACCAAATACCTCAATTACAATCCCGAGGTAAGTAACTATGAATCGGCCGCCATTGCCACCACCGGCACACCGCTTCCGGGACCATTGGCCGCCGGGGTGGATTATGGTTCGTATCCCTTGGCTAGAACTTTCACGCTGGGTATCAACATTGGATTCTGATCGGCATTTAATAGTCCGAGCGATCGGCATTTTTTCAAAACATTGAACACAATGAAAATAGCAAGATCATACATTTTCCTCGCCGCCACGGTGCTGCTCGGCTCGTGCAGCGACGAGTTCCTGGATCTCAGGCCCATTTCGACGCCGACGAGCGATAATTTTTACCGAACCGCCGACGACTTCAAAAACGCGGTCAATGGCGGATATGCGGCTTTGCAAGCGGGAGGATTGGCTGGAAACAGCTACGTTTTCGGCGAAATCACTTCGGATAATACCGTGGCGGTTGCTTCCGGCTCGGTGACCGACCAGGACGAATTCGACCGTTTTTACATTCGTACTACCAACCCGTTCATTTCCAATCGCTGGAACGAAGGCTATAATGCGATCGCCCGCTACAACACCATTCTCGAACGCATCGGCGGTGTGACGATGGACGAAACGTTGAAAAACAGGTACATGGCCGAGACGAAGTTTTTGCGTGCGGTGGTGTATTTTACATTGGTACAAACTTTCGGCGATGTTCCGCTGGTACTGAAACCGGTTGCTAACCCCGACGAAGGTTACACCTTTGGCCGTGCCCCGAAAGCCGACGTTTACGCGCAGATAGAGAAAGACCTGACCGAAGCGGAAGCCGTGCTGCCGGTCTCCTACCCCGCTGCCGACAATGGCCGGGCCACCAAGGGCGCCGCACGTGCATATCTGGGCAAAGTGTATCTGACACAGAAAAAATATGCACCCGCAGCCGCCAAACTGAAAGAGGTGATCGACCAGGGCACTTACGCATTGCTGCCTTCCTACGCGGATGTTTTCAGGGTGTCGAACAAAAACAACAAGGAGTCCGTGTTCGATGTGCAGTACAAATCGGGTGGCGCGGGCGAAGGAAACTCGTGGCCGAACTCCTTTGCGCCTCAGAATTCGGGTAATGCGGTGATCGCATTTGGCGGCGATGGCAATAACCAGCCGACGCTGGACATTGTCAACGCTTACGAAACCGGCGACCTCCGCAAGGACGTTTCTGTGGCAACATCTTATGTCAATGCAGCCGGCCAGACCATTCCCGACCGGTTTATCAAAAAATACCACGACGTGCCCGTTGCCAAAAACGACAATGGCAACAACATCCCGCTGATCCGCTACGCCGATGTATTATTAATGTATGCCGAAGCAGTGAACGAAACCGCTTACCAGGCCAGCGGCGAAGCATTTACCTATCTGAACCTGGTACGCACCCGCGCCGGGCTACCGAACAAAACCGCCGCCAACACGGCCACCCAGCAGGCATTCCGATTGGCCATCGAGCAGGAAAGACGTGTGGAACTGGCATTCGAAGGCCACCGCTGGTTCGACCTGGTCCGCACCGGCCGCGCGATCCCGGTGCTGAATAGTAAAAAGGATCAGATCCGGCTCGTGAACGAGCTGACCGAGAATAACCTCGTTTTTCCGATCCCGCAAAGCCAGATCGATATCAACCGCGATAAGATTACGCAAAATCCCGGTTATTAATGCTTTATCAACTGCACGACTCACTATCAGAATCAGTTAATAAGCAATCTCAGGATTAAACAAACAAGCCCCGGAATCAGTAATCCGGGGCTTGTTTGTTTTGATATTCAAAAATCGTGATTCCGGCCCTGCTTTCAGTGTTATATGACCTAAATGGGATCCTGTTTGGATAAAATGGCGATATCCTTCACCTGAATGACGTTTTCAGGGTAGCCGTTCCGGGCAGCATTGATCATAGCGTGCGCCACCTGCCTCATCGTGCTGACGGTCCGCGGAAGCAGCACTTTGAGTAAGGGGATAAGCCAGGAGAAATATTTGTAATAACGCAGCACCTTTTTCTGTCCCGCAGCAGGCTCCACCACACCGATCCGAAAGCCAAATGCCTGCTTAAAAGGCATTTTCATCAGATCGTTTTCCGTTTTCCCCTTCACCCGCGCCCAATGCATACGGCCCTTCTCGCTGCTATCGGTGCCGCCGCCGCTCACATACACAAACGACATTTGCGGAGAAGGGCCGGTAGCGCGTGCAAACGCGATCGTCGTGTCATACGTGAGCCGCTCGTACTGCTCCTCACTCATGCCGACGCTGCTCACGCCCGCGCAAAAGAAGCACGCGTCATAGCCCGTCAGTTTGGGATCATCGGGTTGCAAGGTTAAAAAGTCGGGAACGATATATTCAGTCAGCTTGGGATGCTCCACGCCGCACGGTTTGCGACTGACGCTCAAAACCTGGGTGATCTGCGGATGTTGAAGGCATTCAATCAAAACGCCCTCGCCAATCATACCCGTCGTGCCTGTGATGATAATTTTCATGATGGAATTTATAGAAAAATATATACCAATTGCAATGCATTGGTCTTTGCAAGGCATCTTGTTTATAGAAATTACATACCTGTGCCAATGCATCGGCCCGGCCGGGCATCCTATTTATAGAAATTACATACCGGTGCCAATACATCGGCCCCAGCGGGGCATCCTGTTCATAGAAATTATAGGCCTGTGTCAATGCAACGGCCCCAGCGGGGCATCCTGTTTATAGAAATTGCACGCCTGCGCTCCGATGCACCGGCCCCAGCGGGGCCTCCTGTTTATAAAAATTACACACCTGTGCCAATGCATCGGCCCCAGCGGGGCATCCTGTTTATAGAAATTGCACGCCTGCGCTCCGATGCACCGGCCCCAGCGGGGCCTCCTGTTTATAAAAATTACACACCTGTGCCAATGCATTGGCCCCAGAGGGGCATCCTGTTTATAAAATTATAAACCTGCGCCAATGCACCGGCCCCAGCGGGGCATCCTGCTTATAGGCATTATACACCTGTGCCAATCCATTCGCCCCAGAGGGGCATCCTGTTTATAGAATTATAGACCTGCGCCAATGCACCGGACTAAGCGGGGCATCCTGTTTATAGAATTATAAACCTGCGCCAATGCACCGGCCCCAACGGGGCATCCTGTTTATAGAAATTGCACGCTTGCGCTTCAATGCATCGGCCCCAGCGGGGCATCCTGTTTATAGAATTATAAACCTGCGCCAATGCACCGGCCCCAGCGGGGCATCCTGTTTGTAGAAATTGCACGCTTGCGCTTCAATGCATCGGCCCCAGCGGGGCCTCCTGTTTAGAAATACGTACCGGGGCCGATGCATCGGCCCCAGCGAGGCCCTCTTGATTGTCCACAACTAGGACTCCGTCAGAGCCGGATAACATGCGTAATTCATTTTTGCTAGAAATAGGAGGCTCCGACGGAGCCGGATAGCATGCGCAGTTCAGCTTTCGCTAGAAACAGGAGGCCCCGCTGGGGCCGGAGACATGCGTAACTGATTTTTAGCCAGAAACAGGAGGCCCCGTTGGGGCCGGAAACATGCGTAACTGGCTTGCAGCTAGAAACAGGAGGCCCCGACGCGACCGGAAACATGCGTAACTGGTTTTCGGCTAGAAGCAGGAGGCTCCGCCGGAGCCAGGAAACCAGCATAAAAACGTTTTGCTAGAAGCAGATGGCTCTGCCGAAGCCCGACAACGCACATAATAAAGGTTCTGTTAGAAACAGAATGCTCCTTCTGACCGAGCAACCAACATAAACGCCCTGACGTCACCCAAAATCCCAATGCAATTTTCATAACCCCAGCATCAAAAACTCGTGCAATTCTTAATTTTGCAAAATGGAAAATATAAAGCAGCGACCGGTATCCGAATTCAATAACGAGTTAAAACTAAAGGGATTCAACGTATTCCAGATCGAGCAGGATGGCGCGGCAACGCGCGTGTATAGCCGCAAGGATTTCTACAAGATCTGCCTCACGACCGGTAAGAGCAAAATCCATTATTCCGACCGCAGCTTCGAAACCGAAGGTACGGTGCTGTTTTTCGGCAATCCGCATATCCCCTACTCCTGGGAAACGCTTTCTACCAGCTATGTGGGTTACACCTGCCTGTTTTCCGAAGCATTCCTGAATGCGGCGGAACGGACCGAGAGTTTGCAGCATTCGCCGCTGTTCAGGATCGGGGGCACGCCCATTCTGAACATTTCGGAGCAACAGCGGGAGTTTCTTAATACATTGTTTCAAAGGATGATAGAGGAGCAAAAGGCCGACTATTCGTTTAAAGACGACTTGATGCGCAACTACATTAACCTGATCATCCACGAAGCTTTGAAGTTGCAGCCCTCCGAGAATTATAACCAGCAGAAGAATGCCGCCGGGCGCATTACCTCCGTTTTTCTGGAACTGCTCGAAAGGCAATTTCCCATCGAGAGTGCCGAAAGGCCGTTGCAGTTAAAGACGGCACAAGACTATGCGGCGAGCCTGAATATGCACGTCAATTACCTCAACCGGGCCGTCAAACAGGTGACGGGCAAGCCCACTACTACCCACATTACCGAGCGGATCATCACCGAGGCGAAGGCGCTTTTGCAGCACACCGACTGGAACATTTCCGAGATCGCCTACGCCCTGGGTTTTGAATACCCTACCTATTTCAACAATTTTTTCAAACGGATCACCGGCACCAACCCGCGCGCGTTGCGGATCGAAGCGGTTTGAAATTCTTAATGATCGGTTTGATTGTCTTTAACTCCAAGGTATCCTAACCCGGTAATTTTGTCGTAGATCATCAGTATGAAAATCTATGACAAAAATAACTCATCTCCATTCCAGGGCATTCAGGGCAATGCTGGTGGCCTTACTGGCAACAGCGGCAGTCCCGAGCACCGCACAACAGGCGCGCGACGCGAGCAAGGGCATCTTCCCCAAAGGCGAGCAAGGTCCGGCGCAAAACTTCACAGGTAAAGCCTGGAACTACGGCCTGGTCCCCGCCGACAGCACGTTCACGACACTCGTAGGCAATGTCTACTTCGAACCCGGCGCACGCACGAACTGGCACACGCATCCGGCGGGGCAAATCCTGATCATTACCGATGGCGGGGGCTATCACCAGATTGAAGGCGGTCCCAAGGAGTCGCTCAAAAAAGGAGATGTGGTCAAATGCGCTCCCGGTGTGCTGCACTGGCACGGTGCGAGCCCGGGCGCCAGCATGCAGCAGCTCTACATTGTGCCCAATACCGAAAAGGGCATTGTGCAATGGAAGCAGCCGGTAACTGACAAAGAATACAACAATCAGCCATAAAACATACATGGAAAAGCATCCTGAGAAACAACATTCCAGGACGACCTGGCGAAGCTGAAACCCTACAAAGGCAAGCTCGATTACCTAATCGCGACAATTCCGGTGCAGTACGATGTGGCAGCCTACGCCTCGACTGTAAAAGTGAACGGCTTTTACACCCAGGTGGGAATGCCGGTGGGATTTAACCTCACATTGAGCAATATCGGCCTGGCCAACACGCGGGTTAATTTCAATGCGTCGCTGATCGGCGGCATTCCCGAAACGCAGGAAGTGGTCACCTACTGCGCGGATCACAAAATTTTTCCGCAAATTGAGGTCATCAAAGCCGCCGAAGTGAACGATGCGTGGGCAAAAGTGCTCGACAAAAAAGCGCGGTACAGATTTGTGATCGACGCCGCTACTATTTAACACCGCACCCTTTTTACGAATGCAAAACAACCAAGACATCTTCGACCGCATGCGCGCCGGAGAAACAATCAGAAAGGAGGATGCCGGATATGACGACTTCGGCAACGCCGTGGCTCGTACGATCCGGCTATGCACACAAATGAATGCAAATGCGACCGGCACCGATCAAGTACGCGAACGCCTCAGCGAGATCATCGGCAGCGAGATCGACACATCGACCACCATATTTCCCCCATTTTACATCAATCTGGGCCATTTTACGAAGCTGGGCAAAAATGTTTTCATCAACCACGCCTGCTCGTTTCTGGATATTGGCGGCATTACCATCGAAGACGATGTGCTGATCGGCCCGCGGGTGAATATCACTTCCGAGAGTCACCCGCTCGACCCGGCCGACCGTTTTGCATTGGTCCTGAAACCTGTGCATATCAAACGGAATGCATGGATCGGCGCCGGGGCGACCATTTTGCCGGGTGTTACGGTAGGCGAAAATGCCGTCGTCGCAGCCGGTGCCGTAGTGAGTCGCGATGTTGCGCCCAACACGGTCGTTGCAGGCGTACCTGCGAAAGTTGTAAAGGAAAAATTGATTTGATAATCCCAAAATAACATGGTAGAAACAACAGAAATCAAAGCATTTGGAACCGAGGCGGCGGATGCTCCGCTGGACCAGCTCAATATCGCCCGCAGAAAACCGACCGCGCACGACGTGGAGATCGATATCCTGTATTGCGGCGTTTGCCATTCCGACCTGCATACGGCGCGGAACGAGTGGCATGGCACTGTTTTCCCGTGCGTTCCCGGCCACGAAATCGTAGGCAAGGTGGTGAGCGTAGGTGCCCACGTGCAGAAATTCAAGGTCGGCGATACCGTCGGTATCGGCTGCATCGTAGACTCTTGCCGCGAATGCCAGTATTGCCAGGAAGGATTGGAGCAATACTGCGAGCCCGGGATGACCGGCACCTACGACTCGCCGGACAAATACCTGGGCACGCAAACCTACGGTGGCTATTCGGAGCGCATTGTGGTGGATGAAAACTACGTCCTGCGCATTCCCGACAACCTCGATCTCGCGGCCACCGCGCCGCTGCTTTGCGCAGGCATTACCACCTACTCTCCGCTCCGGCACTGGAATGTAGGCCCTGGCAAAAAAGTAGGTATAGTCGGCATCGGCGGCCTGGGCCACATGGGCATCAAAATTGCCAAAGCCATGGGTGCACACGTGGTGGCATTTACTACTTCCGAATCCAAATTCGCCGAAGCCCAGCGCCTCGGTGCAGATGAAGTAGTGCTTTCCAAAGACGCCGATCAAATGGCCGCCTACCGCGGCAAGCTGCACTTTATACTCGACGCCGTATCAGCCGAACACGACATCAATGCATACCTCCGCCTTCTGCGCGTGGATGGCTCGCTGGCCCTCGTGGGAGCGCCCGAGCACCCGCTGCCCGTGGCGGCATTCAGCGTGATCATGGGACGCAAAAGCTTTGCCGGCTCCATGATCGGCGGAATCGCCGAAACGCAGGAAATGCTGGACTTCTGCGGCCAGCATAACATTGTCGCAGACATTGAAATGATCGATATCCGGCAGATCAATGAAGCCTATGAGCGATTACTGAAAGGGGATGTCAAATACCGTTTTGTGATTGACCTTGCTTCGTTGAAAGGCTCTCATTGATTTGAGTTGGGGTTCGTTAAACAGACAGGATCGCCCTGGTCCGCATCGCTAACAAATGTTTAACGAACCCCACTTTCTCAAAAGCCCTGATAGCCGCAGTTTTCTCTTTATATTAGGTAAGTCAATATTACGTCCGGCCGTACCTTAGGACAGCCGGCTTTGCTGCACCAGCTGCATAAATGCATCGCGGTAACCTTTACTCAGCGGAACTTCCCTGCCGCCTACATGAATGGTTCCGCCCTGAATGGCGTCGATTTTAGAGAAATTCACGATGAACGACCGGTGAACGCGCACGAAGCCGGGCTTGGGCAGCATTTGTTCCAGTTTACCCATTTGCCCCAAAGTCATGATTTTCTGCCCTCCGCTGTAAATAAGGATATATTCACCGTAAGCCTCGATCACATCCATGTCGCGGTGGGCAATTTTGTGGATTTTATAATCGGATTTGACAAAAATGTAATCGTGGGGAACATCGTGCGGCGGCCGCGCTTCCTCGTACCGGGGCAATGCCTTTTTGCCCAGCAATCCGATATATTCCACCGCACGGCTGGCGGCCTGAAAAAACCGTTCGAACGAAATCGGTTTCAGCAGGTAATCGAGCACGAACAGTTCGTAGCCCTGCAAGGCATATTCGGCGTAGGCTGTCGTCAGAATCGTCACCGGCTTGTTCGGCAACGACCGTAGCAGCGAAATGCCGGTCACATCGGGCATCTGAATGTCCAGCAACAGCAGATCGATCCGCTGTTTTTGCAAATAACCCTGCGCCTCCATAGCAGATGCGCACGTACCGACCAAATTTAACTCCGGCATTTTCCCCACATAATCGGTCAGCAGCCGCCTGGCTAGCAGCTCGTCATCCACGATAAGACAGTTGATGGTCATAAACGAAACAGGGTTAGGCGCACCAGAAACCGGTCGTCCGGTTCGGATAGCAGCAATTCATGGTTTCCCGGATAAATCAGTTCCAGTCGCTTGCGCACATTACTGAGCCCGATTCCCCTGCTGGTATTCTCCTCATTGATCCGTTCCTTTTTAGTATTCGCACATTCAAAGTGCATTGTGCCAGCCGCGTCCACATTAATTGAAATAGCGATGTAACCGTCGGGATTAGTGTCCAGATCGGCGTACTTGAAGCTGTTTTCTACAAATACCAAAAGCAGCAGCGGCGCAATGAGCTGATCGGGCTGCACGCCGGTTACTTTAAATTGGATCTGCTTTTGATAAATATCGGATTTCAACTGCTGCATGGCGATGATATTCTGCAAAAAAGCGACCTCTCTTCCGAGCTTCACGCGGTCGGCCTGGCATTCGTACAAAGTATACCGGAGCAATTCCGAAAGCTTCATGATCATCGGCGCTGCATTGTCGTCTTTGAGGTAGGCCAGTGTGTACACATTATTGAGGGTGTTAAACAAAAAATGCGGATTAACCTGGTTTTTAAGCACTTGCAGTTCCATTTCCAGTTGTTTCCGTAACAATTCCGATTGCCGGTGCAGGGTCGTAAAGCGGTCGACCGCAAATTTGTACGCCGTGCTCGTCATATGGATCACAAATAGCAAAAAGTACATTCTTCCAAACTGAAATGCCCTCGGGTAGCGGACTTCCCGCTTAACGGTCAGAAACTGCACGCCAGGTTCCGTCAGCCTCATATAAACCACCGTAACCAGCAGCAGCAACACCACAACCAGCAGCCCGTAAGCCAGGTATTTGCCTTTTTCCAAGAACCGGGGCACCAAAAACCGGATAGTGGCGAATGCGACCAAGCCCTGCGCAGCCACATTGGCCGATGCCACCCAAACCGCTTTTTCGAGTGGCTGGAAATTCGATAGCAGCACCAGCCATACGAGCCAGTAACAAACCCAGAACAGGTATGGATTCGCCAGCAGGCGGGCAGGTTGCTTCTCTTTCATGGGATTTCCGGTGTTTGATCATGCAATGGTAGCGCAAAAGTGCAATACCTGAAAAACTGACCGCCGAATGGCCGCAATCCTCCGACGAACGTATGCTTTCCCGGCATGAACGGATTTTCAGCGCAAGTCCACCCGCCCGCAGGCGCATCGCGCCATTTCATTGATAATCCCCGGTCGTTCATTGAAAAAATTTCCCGCATGAAAGCCCGGCGCATTGCTTCGCCCTTCGAATACCAAACTCATATTCATCTTACTATGAAAAAGAAGCCAATGCTCATGGCCACGCTCTTAGGCCTCACGCTGTTTTCCCATGCATTGATGGCGCAGCGCCCGCTCATGGACAAGCCCGCCCAGGAACGGGCGGCAGCACAAACGCAGCGCATGACAACCAGCCTCCGGCTCGACTCGGCGCAGGCCGGAAAAGTGGCCCGGATCAACCTCCGGTATGCCCAGCGAATGGACCCCTTGATGCAAGCCAACGGCAGCAGGATTTCGAAGCTGAAAGCAGTCCGGACAATCCAGAAAGAGAAGGAAGCCGAACTGAAACAGGTGCTGAGCAAGGAGCAGTTCGAGCAATTCAAGGAACAACAACAAGCCGTGAAAGATGAAATCAAAGAACGCAGGAAGTCTTAAAACGTCGGGTCGCCGGGCTCTGCTTATGACCGCCCTGCTGCTGGCAGGCTGCAAAACCAGCGAGCCCGACGGTTCCGAACAGCTGGATCGCGCCTACGGGCCCGGCTGGTCGGCCGTCCATGCCGATAGCCGGAATTCCGACTACTCTCCTATTCAGGGACCGAAGAAAGTGGCGCTTGCCTGGCAGCGCAAGTTCGATGGAACGATTAACCTTGGTCCTACCATCGGGAAGGACGGCCACGTTTACCTCACCACCAATGCGGGCGACTGTCACCTGTACGCCCTCGACCCGCAGACCGGGAAAACGATCTGGTGCAGTGAGGAAGTGAACCAATTCGCCGTCGCATCCTCGGCGCTCGTCGACGAACAGGGCCGCCTTTACATAGCTGATAATGAAGCCATGCACGCATTCGACGTGGCGGGCAACCTGCTTTGGGAAACGAAAATCAAAGGCTTCCCGCTCTCAGCACAATTCACGCATACCGGGCGGCTGATCTTCATTACCCACATCGGGATCATTTACGTGCTCGACCGTACGAACGGGGCAATGATGCTCGACCCGCACCCGCTTTCCGCCGAATTGCCGCCGGACCCGGACTTTGATCCGCGGGCATGTATGCGCGGCACGGCCGATTGTCCCTGCGCGAATACTCTTGCCGTGGACCAGGAAACAGGCCGGTTCTTTTTCACTTACTGGGCGCCCGGCGCGGCGCAGGCCGGGCTAAGGGCGATGGTCTATTCCGAAAAGAAGGGTCCTTCCCTTAAACCTTTGTGGGAAAATACTTCGCTGCCGGGCGGCAGCGCTTCCAGTCCGGATATCTCAGTGGATGGCTCCCGCATTTATGTGAACGATAACGAGGGAGGCCTGCATGCGATCGAGGCGGCGACGGGGGCGAACATCTGGACATTTGCCATCGGTTACGAGCCGGGCGGCAGCCAGTCGACCTCGCCCGAGGGGCTCATTATGCCTGCCGGAGGCGGCACCGCGCCGCTGATGTGCATTCAGGACGTCGGTCCGGAAGCGCGCATGGTGTGGAAGAACGACAGCCTCAACCACCTCGGCCTGCCCATGCAAACAGGCGGCCACCTCGCCTTTGCCACCGTAGCCGGGTCGCCCACCAAAGCCCGCAAAGACCTGGTAGTAGTCGATACCCGCACCGGCGAAGTGCTCGACCGCGTGCCATTCCCCGGCAAAACGCTTTTCACCGTCGGTACGACCATCGGAGCGGAAGGTAATGTATACGTGCCGGGCTTCGACGGGACGCTGTTTGCATTCCGGCCAGCCAATTAATTGACACAACGAGTTTAAAGTCAGAAAAATAAAATGATATGAAAAACATACAAACCATGCTCTTGCTACTGATTGCCCTGATCACCATACATTGTCGCGATACCACCCTGGACCCCGGCAAAGCCCAGGCGCCTGGCCAGGCTGCAACCGGCTATGGGAGCAGCGACTACCGGCATGCCGAAGTGATCCGAAAAAACTACGACGACGGCCCCACAGGCTATTGGCTCTACCTGCCGGCGTCACCCGCACCTGCTTCTGCGCCGGTGGTGGTGTTCAACCACGGCTATGGAGGCTGGAACCCGGCCAACTACGGCGCCTGGATCAAGCATTTGGTACGGCAGGGTAATATCGTGATCTACCCGCGCTATCAGGAAGGGGCACGTACCAAACCGGCTGAATTCACACCCAACGCGGCCGCCGGTATCAGGCGCGCATTGGAGCTGTTCCAAAGCGGCGTGCTGGACATCCGGCCGGAGACCGACAAGCTGGTGATTATCGGGCATTCCTATGGCGGCGCGGTGACGGCGAACCTGGCGCTTAATGCGGCCAAACTGCGCATTCCTGCTCCCAAGGGCATTTTCCTGGCCGCCGCGGGCGTGGGTCCCGCCGTGTCGGGCCAGGAGAAATCGTATGCCGCCCTGCCCGAATCCCTGAAAATGCTGATGATCATTGAAAAGGAAGATACCGTCGTCGACAGCGTGTTCATGAAAAAGGTATATGCCGAATCAAAAGCCATACCGCTTACAAGCAAGGCTATGCTCATGCATTACCCCGACGGCTACGGAGCCGATTCCATCACCGCAGGGCACAACGAACCAACGTGTATCGACCCGGATTTCGACAGCAAAGACGGCAAACTGGCCGCTTCCACAAAAGTAGACGCCACCGACTATTACTGTTACTGGCGCCTGGCCGACGCGCTGATCGATTGCAGCCGGAACAACAAAGGCTGCCCCACCGCCTTCACGGACGCGCGCGAGCAGACATTCATGGGCAAATGGAGCGACGGAGTCGAAATCCGGAGACTGAGCGGCCGGTAAGACGTCCATTGGGCCATTATTTTACGGCGTTGTCGATGGGCGGGAGTGTTTTCAGGTATGCGAAAATGGCCGAGGTTTCCGCTTGCGTTAGCTCGGCGAACAGCGGCATCGGGTAGCTGACCACCGAATTGTCCTTCGACACCCCCTCCGTCACCGCGCGCCTGAACTCGGATTCCGTCCAGTTCAGGATGCCGGTGGCGTGTGGGGTAAGGTTTGGGGCTTTGATCTTCTTTCCCGCCGCATCGCGCAGCTTGTTACCGCCGCCCATAAATCCCTTCGATCGTTCCGGTTCGTGCACATCCAGCGACGCGAAGCTTTTGGAATGACAATGAAAACACGCCAGATTGTCGACCAGATACTTCCCGAGCCGCACCGGGTCTTCCACAGGCTTTTGAATGCGGGCCTCCTGGTACTTTCCTGCTTTGGTGAAGCTCAAACCCAAACGGCCGATGGGTGAGTATTTCGTTTCGCCCGGGTTCCGTTCCGAAGGCTTAACCGCACGATCGTCCGATTTCAAATAGGCGATGATCGCATCCAGATCTTCATCGGCCATGTTGGGCCGGTGCATGTAGGGCATCAGCCGCCCGGTCCTGCCGATGCCCGTCCGCAGCAGGTATGCCAGTTCTCCCGGCGTGTACTTGCCTGCGCCGTGCTCGGGGTGCTGCGTAATGTTGGCCGCGTAGATCTTCCCCAGAAATTTCGGAGAATCTTCAAGCTTTTTGCCGCTGAAATCTTTCGTCTCGAAATTGTAATGGCACGAGCCGCACGCGAGCATCGTCATTCGTTTTCCTTCGCTGACATTCGCAGATGCCGCCTTGTAGCTGATCTGCTCCGTTTTGTACTGAATCTTGCATCCCACGGCCAGCACGGTAACCGCCGCGAGAATTGTACCCATTTTCAAATCCATGTGGCTATCTCATTGTGAGTGAACCACAAAACTACCGTTCACAACACCAGGGCAGCGTCATTTCGCGGCCGCGATTGGCTGCCTCATCGGGCCATTCGCCCAGCCTGGTTCTCCTATGCATGGGATGGTCTGCGAGCATATTGGCCACCATTTGCGCTATGCCCGGCCTCGTTGTGAGCGTGCGGGATTTGGGCAGTGAACGGTGAGCGGTTTACCGGTTTTCGACCCAGGCGAGGAAGGATGCGGATTTGGCCTTGCTGACAATTACCGGCTCGCTGGCAACGCCGTCAAGCCTTACCAGCAATTTGCGGTCGTCGTAATGCTCAATGCGCTGGATGGCCTCAAATGCCAGCAGCGTTTGCCTGTTGGCGCGGTAAAACCGCCAGGGATCGACCTGCGACTCAATGGCGTCGAGCGGCTTTGAAAGCTGAAACTTGCGGCCGTCCCGAAGGAAAATCCCGGTGGTGTCGTGATCGACCTTGAACAGCAGAATACTGTCGGTGGCAATGGGTACAAGCTGGTTTCGGAAATGGATCAGGAAGCTGGTTTTATACTTGCGGACTTCGGATTGAAAACTTGTCAGCAGCATTTCCAGCATTTCCCTGTTGTATTTTGGTGCAAATCGCTTCGCGATCGATTCCAGCTTTTGCAGGCTGGCCTCAAACAAGGTTTCGTTAATCGGTTTCAGGATATAATCGATGCCATTGCTTTGAAAAGCCTGAATGGCATACTCGTCATAAGCGGTACAGAAAATGACCGGGCATGTCAGCTCCACTTTTTGAAATATACCGAACGCGAGCCCATCGCCAAGCTGAATATCCGAAATCACCAGGTCGGGATGCGGGTTACCGTGGAACCATTCTATACTGCTTTCAATGCTGTCCAGCACGGCGAGAACCTGATAGTCAGGGCGAAAAATTTTGATACAATTCTCAATATCCCACGCGGTATGCACCTCGTCTTCGATGATCACAATGGTCATAGTCAATCGGCGATTGGTAACGAAACTTTGAACGAATTCTCATCTTTCCCGATAAGGATGCGCTTGCCTTTTAAAATCAGAAACCGGTCATTGATATTGCTCAGGCCCACGCCCGATGTTTCCTCCGCGTTTTTGAATTGCAGGTTGTTCTCAACGGTCAGAAATCCACCTTCTTCATAAATGCGCACCATCAGTGGCCTTTTTTGGGAAAATACATTATGCTTGACGACATTTTCGATCAGAATTTGCAGCGTATTGGGCGGGAGCGTGGCGCCGAGGATCGACGGTGGAATCTGGATATGGACTGCAAATGCATCGCCGTAGCGGATTTGCAGCAGGCCGACGTACGATTCAAGAAACCGGATTTCATCATGCAGGGTCACCTCGTCCCTCCCGTTATAAACGAGCATATACCGGTAAATCGACGCAAGTTCATCAATGAATTTCAGCGATTGTGTCTGATCCTGCTTCACGAGCGATTTAAGCGTAGTGAGCGAATTGAAAAGAAAATGCGGGTTAAGCTGCTGTTTCAACGACTCATGCAGCGCGATCAGGTTTTCGCGCTTAAGCGTTTCGAGCTCCAATTCCACGCGGCGGCTTTTAGCGGATAAGTCATAAAAATATTTGATCAGAATCGTCAGACCATTGAGCAGGCTGATCCGCAACAGCAGGTAAAACCAGGCTTTGGGAGAATGCATCAGCTCGCCCTTTACCTGCGAAAGCAGCAATGCGGACTCATCAGCGAGGCCAATGCCGACAAAAACGATGATCGCCAGCAAAGTGGAAAGCAGAACCCGCCAAAGCAGTTGACCGGGCCTCTTCCTGCTGGTCCAAAGTGACGAGAAATCCACCAACCCGAAATTGATGACCCAGAAAGCAAGGATGCAGCAAAATGAAAACACGAAACGCAGCAATGCCTCCCTGCCCGTGGACACCGAAAACACGAAAACACCGGGCAGCACAGCCGCCAGCAGCACGCCCGTTTTCAGCTGATATTTAGTTATGAATGTTGATATGCCCATTGCCGACCACAACGAATTACAAAAAAGGCATTGGTACTGCCTTTCACGCGCGCATCTCACCTGCGCGGTGTTCCAGTTTTACGTCACAAAAGTACATGTCCATTGGCCTTCACGCCGCACGTTCATCCGCGATACAGGCCGTTTCATCCGGCCGCTTGTCCTGTTCAGATCTTGTTTGAGCGGAGAATACCCACATCTCCTACCCCGGCACCATTTTCTTCCTGATCGCCTGCTTTTCCACTTCGCTTTTCGCCAGCGCAAGCGCGTTATGGAAATGCGCTTGCGCTTTTGGCGTATCAATGCCGGTGTACAGCTCGCCCAGGAGGAGCTCGTAGAAGTGGTTATTTTTTAAATCCAGCTTTTCGGCCTCGCGGATAGCGGATGGTTTGCCGTGTACTTTGGAGAATGCATAAGTGCGGTTCAGGGCCGCTGTGGGCGTGTAATGCAGCTGCAAAAGCTGATTATAACACTGTAAGATATTCTCCCACTTGTCAGCGGTGTCTTCCTGAACGGTATGCCAGTAGGCAATCGCCGCTTCCAAGTGGTAGCGGGATAGCGCCTGGCCCCGCGCCGAGTTGCGGAGAAAATAGCCTCCTTTGCTGATCAGGTCGGTGTTCCAGAGGTCTGTGTTTTGTGCTTCAATGACCACCAGCTCGCCATGATCATCCAGCCGGGCGTCGAAGCGGGATGCGTGAAAGCACATTAACGAAAGCAGGGCATTTACCTGTGGCTCATTGGTTTGCGGATTTTCGACCAACATGGTGCAGAGGCGCATCGCTTCCAGACATAGGTCGCGGCGCAATGCTTTATTTTTACTCATCGAATAGTATCCCTCGTTAAAAAGCAGGTAAATCGTGGCCAGTACCGGTTCCAGCCTTACTTCCACCTGCGCCGCCTCAGGCATTTCGATCCCGATGCCGGCCTCGCGCAATTTTTCCTTCGCGCGTAGCAGCCGTTTGTTGATCGTATCCTTGCTGGTGTGAAATGCGTCGGCGATCTCGTCGATCCCGAAGCCGCACAGGATCCGGAGTGAAAGTGCGATCTGGGATTCGGCCGAAATAGCCGGGTGGCAAATCGCAAACATCATTTGCAGCTGACTATCCATGATGTTTTGAGCGGAAAGGTCAATATCGGCACCACCCGAAAAGGGCGCATGATCCTGAATATCAGGCGCTATCTTTTCCTGCCAGATCGTGTTCCGGCGCAGGTGGTTTTTGGCCTTGTTCTTCGCCACCTGGTAAAGCCAGCCCACCGGATTGGGCGGAACGCCCTCGATGCCCCACGATTGCGAGGCTGTCAGAAAAGTATCGCTGGCAATGTCCTCCGCCACTTCGATCTCCTGGAAACCGAAGCGGCGGCACAACACCGATACGATTTTGCGGTATTCGGTCCGGAACAGGTGCGGAATAAGGTCGTTCATGAGGAAGCTAACCTACCGGATGCACCGCGCTGATTTTCCTCACCTCCACGCTGTTGCCCTCTCCTTTCAATATCGGACAGCCCCGTGCGAGCTCGGTAGCTTCATCCAGGCTCGCAGCTTTGATGATGATAAAACCTGCAATGGATTCCTTGATCTCCACAAAAGGCCCGTCGGTCACCACGTCGTTGAACGTCACTACCCGGCCCTCCGTAGCAAGCCCCTTGCCTCCCGCAAACTTATTCTGCGCAGCAATCCCTCCTACCCAGTCCTGGTACTGCTTCATATACACCTGCATTTGCTCGGGCGACGGCTGGGCGTCTTTGGTAAGCAGGTCGAGGCGCATGAAAACGATATATTCTTCCATTTCAAAGCCGTTAAGCATGAACATTCAGGGGTACATAATTGAGCAGCACCACGCCGCTCTTGAAGGTGCGGGTATCCACCAGTTGCAGGTCCAGCGTGGTTTTCATGCCGGAAAACAGCGGCTTGCCATCGCCCAGCGCCACGGGGTCGATCATGATCCCGTAATGATCGATCAGCCCTGCTTCGGCGAGTTGCGCAACGAGGCTGCCGCTGCCTAATATAGTCATTTGTACGTCCGGGTCGGCTTTCAGATTTTTGATTTCCTCAATTAAGTCGCCTTTAATGAGGGTTGTATTTTCCCAGTCGGCCGATTCCAATGTGGTCGAGAAAACGATTTTCGAGGATTCGTTCATGCCTTTTGTGACGTCGGGCATGGCTTCCAATGCCGCAGGTGACGACCACCAACTGGCCATTTGCTCATAAGTAACGCGACCAAAAACGAGTATCGACTTACGCCCTTCCATCTGGTCGGACGCGAAACCACTTTCCTCCCCGCCATGCCGGTGCCAGCTGACGTCGTTCGCCGCATCCTTGTAAAATCCGTTCAAAGTCAAAAAATTGAATGTGCTCAACGTTCCCATTTTTTCAAAATTTTTAGTTTCAAAATCATTTTCACGAACATGACAATCGGTTTTGGCAGAATAAGACATGAACCTGGAAAAAAATTCTGATAACGGCAAGCAGCGGATGGAAACGGCCGGCGGCTGTGGAACGGAATTTGACCAATGAGCAACACAAAACCGCCAGTATGGAAGCAAAACGACTATTTATGGGAACCAGCGGCTTGGTTCTGCCCTATAAGAACCGCCAGGAGTACCCGCCTGAATTTGAAGGATTGAGCCGCATGCAGGTTTGCGGGGCGCTTTTTAATTCAATTGAAGTGAATTCTATTTTCTACAAGCTGCCCCGGACGTCGACGGTCGCCCAGTGGAGTGAATCCGTTCCGGACAGTTTTCGGTTTACTTTCAAATTGTGGAAGCAAATCACGCATAACAAAGCGCTGGAATTCGATAGCACCGACATCCGGCAATTTTTTAATGTGATCGAAGGGGCCGGCAGCCGCCAGGGATGCGTCCTCGTACAGCTGCCGGCCTCGGTAAAACCTGCATTGTTCAACAAACTGGATTCGTTGCTGGCGTCAATCCGGGAGGCTAATGCAAGCGGATGGCCGATAGCGGTGGAGCTCAGAAGTCCCGATTGGTACAAAGATCCTCTTTATGAGTTGCTCAACGAGTATGATGCAGCGCTGGTGTACCACGACAAAGCGGGCAGCATATCGCCGCACGCGCAACTGGACGCAAGTCACGTGTACCTGCGCTTCCACGGTCCCGGGGGCGATTACCGGGGCAGCTACGACCAGGGCCTGCTCTACGAATTTGCCGGGTACATTGCCGAATGGCTGGGTGATGGTAAAACGGTGTATGTTTACTTCAATAATACCGTGGGCGCGGCGCTCGATAACCTGAGAAGTCTGCAAAAATTCCTGATGGAGGATTACGATATCTCCTGAATGCGAGCTACTTCCCGCCCGTCACATCAATAAAAATGCCCGTCGAATAGGACGATTTTTCCGTTGACAGCCACAGGATCGCCTCGGCCACTTCGGCGGCCAAACCGCCGCGTTTCAACGGAATGGAGTCCTTGATCCGGTCCACACGGCCCGGCTCGCCGCCGGATGCATGGATATCGGTGTAAATAAACGCCGGCCTGACCGCATTCACCCGGATACCCTCTTCGGCCACTTCCCTGGAAAGCCCCAGCGTGAAGGTGTCCAGGGCACCTTTGGACGCCGCATAGTCGATGTACTCGCCGGGAGCGCCGGTGCGGGCGGCGATGGACGATACGTTGACGATCGTTCCGCCCTGTCCTCCATGCTTCACCGACATGCGTTTGATCGCCTCGCGGGCGCAAAGGAACTGCCCGGTGACATTGGCTGCGAAAATGCGGTTGAGCCTCGCCGCGTCCATTTGTTCCAGCCGCATCTGCGGTTCCAAAATACCTGCATTGTTCACCAGCGCATGCAGGTTGCCGAACAGCCGGTCCGCCTCTTCGAACAGCCTCAGAACATCGTTTTCACGCGAAATGTCTGCCTGGACCGCCGCCGCCTGGCCTCCTTTTGAAACAATGTCGGCCACAACCTGGGCTGCCGCGCATTCATGATGGAGGTAATTGACGATGACTGCAAAGCCGTTTTCGGCCGCGAGGCGGGCCATGGCAGCGCCTATTCCGCGGCTGGCGCCGGTGATGAGCATGGTTTTCATGGTAAAATGTCGGTTGGTAAATGGTTTTCCGGGTGGGTTTTTAAACTGATATCTTCCTTCAATCGCGTGAGCTCGCCTAGCAATCCGGTTTCACGGGTCAATTCGCTCAAACCGAGCGCTTCCGCCTGGCGCACCATTTCGAAATTCAGCGTATCGAGCTCTGTCCTCCGGCCGGCGCGGATATCCTGCAACGTGGAAATGATTTGCCCGTCCGACGACCGGCTTATTTCCAGCAGCTTTTGCACCACATCCCCGGCCGCCAGCCCAATGCCCCGGGCGTTGGCCAACATCACGCATTCGGAGATAACCCGGCGAGCGATGGCGAGCGCGGCGCTACTCCGGTGAAAAAGGCCGTTGTCCGCATCCAGCAGCGGGCAGATGGTGTTGAAAACGCAATTGATAATGGCCTTTTTCCAAACCGTGCCGGCAATATCGGCTTCGCTTTTGAATGCAAAATGCGGCGTATCCAGAAGCCGTACAATGCGCTGTAACCCGTCGTGACTGCCACGTTCAATGCCGATCGGGCTTGGTGCGACGGGTTTGAAAGCTATTGCCGAACCTTCGCCTACCTGGCTCGTCACAAACAGCACGCACCGGTACATTTCCGGAAAGCCGTGCTTCAAAAAGGGCTTTTCGACGCCAAGGCCGTTTTGCAGCAACACGATGGGCGAATGCCCTGTTTTATCTTTTAAAGCAACAGCCAGTTGCTCGTTTCCAAAGGATTTGTTGGTCAAAACGAGCGTTCCGCTCAGGCGTGGGAATGCTTGCCATGTCGAAACGGTCACTTCGGCTTCATGCCATGAGCCGTCGGGCATTTGTACATTAAAAAGCTCCGTACGCGTTTCGGCTTCCGGAATGCTTCCCCGGAGGATTGTGACTTTGCGGCCTGACAGTTGCAGAAAAACAGCCAGCGCCTTTCCAATTGCGCCCGCTCCGATGATGTAAATGTGGTTTGAGGTCAAATCCATCCTGAACAAAAATGATCGGGACAAAATTGAGCAATGGAGCATTACGATAGCAGATGCAATTCTGCTATTTTTGAGGATAGCAGTTTGCGATATATGTCTGAGAAAAACGAGTTTGTATACATTACAATAGCCGACGCGATTGAGCAGCAAATTCTGAACAATACCCTGCGTACCGGCGATAAGCTGCCTTCGCTACGGATGCTGTGCGACCAGTATGGCGTGAGCCAGAATACTGCGCTGAGCGCCTACTACCGCCTGGAAAGCAAAATGCTGATCGAACCCCGGCCCCAATCCGGGTATTATGTGCAATATACAGCCTCCCGGATTCCCCGCGTTCCCGAACTGAGCAGGCCGTCTGCCATTGCCAGTTTCGGGCTCAACGAATTGCTGGTGAGCCAGGTGTACGATAATCTGGGTGAAGGAGCAAGTCTCGCACTGGCGACGCCTGCGAACGCGCTGCTGCCTGTTGCCAGGCTGAACAAAGCGCTGCTGCTCGCGACCCGCGAACTGAATGGCAGCGGCGTGGCCTACGACAAGGTCGAAGGGAACGAGCGGCTTCGCAGGCAGATAGCACGCTGGGCGCTGCCCATGCGCCCGGGCCTGAGCCACCAGGACGTGATCACCACCAGCGGCTGCCTGAATGCATTATCCTATTGCCTGATGGCCGTCACCGAAAGAGGCGACACAGTGGCGATGGAAAGTCCGGTATCATTCGGGATGCTGCAACTCGCCGAAGCGCTGGGCTTGAAAGTGCTGGAACTGCCCACCCACCCCGCCTCCGGCGTGGATCTGAATGCATTCGAAGCGGCGCTGGAAAACGGCAGCGCAAAAGCCAGCCTGCTGATGAGCAATTTCAGCAACCCGCTGGGCAGCTGCATGTCCGATGAAAACAAAAAAGCAGCTGTGGCATTATCCTGCCAATACAATGTACCGCTGATCGAAAACGACGTGAGCGCCGACATCTACTTCGGCCCTACCCGGCCGAGATCCTGCAAAAGCTACGACGAAAGCGGGATCGTGCTCTGGTGCGGATCGGTATCCAAGACGCTCGCCCCCGGCTACCGCGTGGGATGGGTGGCGCCGGGCCGTTTCAGGGAAAATGTATTGAGAATGAAGCTTTATCACCACATTTCCGGCACCGCCATCACGCAGGAAGCAATAGGCAGTTTCCTGGAAACAGGCCGTTACGAACGGCACCTCAAACAACTAAGGCACATCCTGAACGGAAACATGAACCGCTATTCCAGGGCCATTTCCGATTATTTCCCGGAAGGCACCAGGGCCAGCCGGCCGCAGGGCGGTTCCGTGCTGTGGGTAGAGCTTCCCGGTGAGATTGATACCGCCGTGCTTCACCGGAAAGCCCTTGCCCGCAACATCAGCTTCGCGCCGGGGCGGATATTTACCTTGCAAAACCAGTATCAGAGCTGCATGCGGCTCAACTACGGGCTGATTTGGAGTGAACAAACCGAATCGCAATTGAAAACACTTGGCGAGCTCGCCTGTGCCTTTTAGCTTGCTTTCAGTTCCAGACTGGCCATTGTGGTCAGTTCCACCCGCGCTTGCTTGGGCAAACCTGCCACCGCAATGCACGTACGGGTGGGGAAGCGGTCGGTGAAATAATTTTGATAAACAGCATTCAGCTGGTCGAAATATCTCATGTCCGTCAGATACACGGTCACGCTCACAATGTGGCTGAACGTGAGATTGTGTTCTTGCAGTATCGCTTCGATGTTTGCAAATACCTGCTTTACCTCATCCTCGAAAGAAGTCGTTACCAGCTGTCCGCCGGCAGAGCCGATTTGACCTGAAATGAACAAAAATCCATTGGACACCAATGCTTTGGAAATCGGCACCGCCGGTGCAGCCCCCTTTTCAGTTGTACTCATAAAATTTATTTAATAGAAATAGTTAAACACCTTTTGCCGCAATATACCCTAATTCGGCCGGATTCGCTCCAACCTTCCCCGCTCTGACTTTCTCTTAGTAATAATCTTTTTTACGCCGGCCAGTAGCGTTTCGATTCCGTTTTACGACTTCGGTAAAAACAACTTAATCTGTTAGCAAAATGAAAACAACTCTTTCAAAGTGTGTCGCATTCCTTTTCCTGCTCGTGCTGTCGGTTTCTTTTTCCTGTAACCGGGAAAATAATATTTCCCCTGATCCGGACGGCGGCCCGCTGGTACAGACAAATGGCGATGAGTACCGGAAACTGATGGCCACGCGGGAGACTTTCGACGGTACACCATTTGAAATCACCAAAGTAACGCGCGAAGGCAATTTGTTAAAGATCGATGTCCGGGGCGGTAACGGCATCGACAATTACAAGGTGGTTTGGGACGGTTCGCTGATGCTCTCCTACCCGATGCAGGCCCGGCTGGTGGTGGGCTACAACACGCCCGACGGCGCGCAGGATGCGGCCATGCATGACTACACGCTCGAAGTGGACCTGCAAAAGCTGTTTGGCAAGTCGGCCAACGCATCTGAGGTGATCGTGCACGTTTCCAATGGTTCCAAGAAGCAGGACACGACGGTTGATCCCAACGGTAGCACTTCCAATCCAAAGTAACAGCGCGTCCTTTTCCATCACATCATCCCTGCCCGCCGCGCACCCGCGTGGCGGGCAACGCTATCGCTTATTGTGGAATGGCTATCTGATTGTACATCAAATGAAAAACATTGGATTGAGCGCTGCGCCGAAAGGGACCCCAAAGCGCAGCAATGGGTTTTCAGGCATTTTTTCGGTTTGGCAATGGGGATAAGCATCCGGTATCTTCCCAGCCATGCCACTGCGCAGGAGGCCGTGAATGATTCATTTCTCAAAATTTTCGAACAGTTGCCGCGGCAGCTGGCGGGCCTGCATTCCTTCAAATCCTGGATGCGGGCGCTGGTCGTCCGTACGGCCATTGATTATTTCAGAAAAGAGCGAAAAAACTTCGTCGTGACGGGCCTGGACGCTCACCACGAAAGCTACGCCACGCCCGACGATGCGGTGGACAGCCAGTCGGTGGAGGAAATCCTGCGGCTGCTCGACAAACTCCCGCCGGTATGGAAGGTGATTTTCAATCTGTATGAAGTGGAAGGTTACAGCCACGAGGAAATCGGCAAAATGCTGGGCATTTCGACGTCATCTTCCCGGGTATACCTGGCAAAGAGTAAAGCGTGCCTGCGCAAAATGATCACCATTCAAAACGGGAGCCATTAAAATGTCGGATCAGGAACCTTTGGGCAAACGAATGCTCGATCAGCTTCGCAACCACACCGAGCCGTATCAGCCGGAAGCGTGGGAGGACTTTGAGCAATTCCGGACCGCCAAAAACCGCAACAGACGGACGGTGCTGTACTGGCTCAGCGCCGCGGCCGTGCCGGTCCTCCTCGGATCGGCGCTGCTCACAAGCGACATGCTTGCCCGTTTCATACCCGCAACGCCCATCGTCACGCATAAGGAAAAGAAGGGCGGGCAAACGAATGGCGGCCAAACGAATGCCTGGCACCCTCGCAAGCCGCACGCCGGCATTTCAGACAATGCAGTGCCACTACCATTTCCGCAACTGTCAGCCGAGTCGCAAGAATCGCCCGGAACACCAAAAGAATATTCCGAAAACGCATCGCTCGGATCGCGGAAAGAATATTCCAAAAAGGCATCACACGGATCGCGGAAAGGACATTCTAAAAAAGGGGCTGCGCTTGCTGACACAGGCAGCGCTGAGATCACAGATTTCGCATTGACAAATGATCAGCTTCCGAAAGCGAACCGCGAGCAGTCGGCCGAGAATATCAATCCGGGTTTGCTGGCTTCGCGGCCATTCAGTTTCACTATCGCCCGTTTTGGCAAATCCTACATTTCCCTACCCGAATCCCAAACGCGGGAAACGCAGCCGCCTCATCGGTCAATCCGCTGGGGTGTGACCATTTCCCAGCAATCGAACCGCGCAGCGCATACCGACATGGAACTGAACTACGGACTGGGTGGCGCATTGCTCGTGCCTTTTTCTGATAAAATCGCGCTGGTAACCGGCATTTCGGGCAGCAAGCAGTCGTTGAATGTGCAGGAGCCGGCGCGGCTCAATGCCGCCGCGGGTTCCGCCCAGTTGCAGGGCGTCCGTTACCGATGGGTTAACCTGGAAATCCCTTTGCAAGTACAATACAAGTTGAAGACCTTCAAGAAGATAGGCTTTACCGCTTCCGGCGGGCTTGCATTGCAAACCAGCGTAGGCCAGGCCGCCGATTACCATTACAAAACCCAACGGACCATCGCAACTTTTGCAGAAACCGCAGGCGGGCCCGTGCTCGTTTCCACGCAAACCGTCGAAGAGTTAAGCTCGGTCACCGAAGACGACAAAAAACGCGACTGGGTAGTCGGCAGTCCGCTTTATTTGGGGCTGGGGATCAGTTATCAATGGCAGAACACGGCCGTCGAAGTGGAGCCGTATGTCAAATATCCGCTCGGCGCAAGTACCGCCGAGCGGCTAAGACTTACCACGGTGGGCATTCAGCTGCGGCTGACCAAAAAGTAACGCGTTATTTCTCCGCCAGCACCGGCACGATCACTTCGTTTCCTTTCACACGGAAAGTGTATTGCCCGGCTTTTTCATCCCACTGTTTCACCACCGGCACAATGCGTGTCCTCCGCGGGCCAACTTTTTCAGACGAATGATGAATGTGATATACGTAATAGAGCTGCTTGTCCAACCCCTCAAACAGATCGCCGTGCCCGGAACCATTCTCGCCGACAATGGAACGATGGATGATCGGGTTGTTTTTACTTTTTACCCAAGGGCCGTAAGGCGAATCGGCAACCGCATAGCCAATGGCGTAGTCGATGTTTTCGAAGTGGTTGGCGGAATAGAACAGGTAGTACTTGTTTTTCAGCTTCATTACCGTGGGGCCTTCCATGATGGGCCCCGACTTGTAATTGGGGGTTGCCTCCCATTGCTCGGTGAGGTCAAAACACCTTTTCAGCGTCTGCGGCTTGATCTTTCCCGTTTTCATGTCAAACTCGGCCGCATAGATGTAATTCCCTTTGTCGAACCGCACGCAATAGAGGTAATATTTGCCATCGGTATCTTTAAAAATGTACGAATCGATGTTCTTTTCCGACCCGTCGATCGGCCCCACCTCTTTTTGCCTGTATGGCCCAAACAGCGACTTCGACTCAGCCAGCACGGTTTGTTCGTCGGCGGTATAAGTCATGTAATACGTGTTCCGGTCTTTGAATATCTGCGGCGCCCAAAACCCCTTGGTACCGAAAGTATGGTCGCCTTTGGTGAGGATCATGCCGAGCGAATCTTTCATTTTCGCGGGCACCGCCCACGTTTTCAGGTCCCTGGATTGGAGAAGGGCAAAACCCTGCGGACCGCTCCCGCCACCCTTCGACCCGGTGAGGAAATACATGCCGTTTTCCACAACAATGGTGACGTCGGCAAAGAAAATCTCCTCCTTTGTCTGTGCGGAAGCGAATGTCGCGGAGAGTAACAAAATGGAACAGATCAGCAAGAATCTCATGGGGTCAGGAATGTTTTGGATGATACTTCAAAACTAGCGTTACATTCTGATATGTCAAGCGATCGAATGCCGTTCCGGCATCGCTCAGCGCCTCTGGATTGGCAATCACTACCGTTTGCTAATCCAGTATTTATACCAACTTATATTTATGTATATTTCTGAAATCCTATATAAAATTGGGTAACTCACAAAGTAACTACCATAATCGCCTGCAAGCAACCTCGTCAATGTTCTACACGGCCGTAGCAAAAATTAAGACAAAAATTCAAAATCCCGTAGTGCTCAACGTTGCCTGGCTTGCCTTAGACAAAGCGAGCAGGCTACTGATAGGCCTGGTCGTCGGCGTGTGGGTTGCGAGATATCTGGGACCTGCACATTGGGGAGAGATTAACTACACTGCCGCGATCGTCGGCATTATCACTACGATTGCAAATTTGGGCATGGACGGCTTCCTCGTCAAGGAGATCGTGGCCTCGCCGGAGCAAAAGAATGAAATATTAGGCACTGCCTTTTTTACAAGACTGGCCTTTATCCCCGTTGGCATAGCGGCTACTTTCTGCTATTTCTACTTTACAAATGCGCCTGATTATTACTACTATTTGTTTGCACTACTGTCTCCTAGCTTTTTAATCAGCCCGTTTGACCTCATTGACCTGGAATTTCAGTCAAGGTTAAAAAGTAAACTCACTGTCGTTTGCAAGAACATCGGCTATTTTATCGGGGCTGCAATCAAGATTTATTGTTTGCTTACGCATAAATCAGTCTTCTGGTTTGCTGCGGCCATTGGAATAGAAACCCTTTTTGCTTACATATTTTTAATTTTTAAATACCAGTCGGAGCAGAATATATTTAACTGGATATTCAGAAAGAAAAGAGCCCGGCAGCTATTATCCACTGGCTGGCCATTTATTGTTTCCAATCTGGCAGTCATCCTTTACATGCGGATCGATCAGTTAATGATCGGCAATATTGCGGGCGAAACTGAATTGGGATTATTCAGTTCCACTACAAAGATTACTGATATGTTTGTATTCATTCCGATGGCGATCTCCGGAAGTTACCTATCAGTTCTTGTAAAAATCAAAAAAGAACAATCTGATGAGGTATTCATTCAAAAGATATGTACTTTTTTCGGTTGGATGACCCGTATATCAATCGGTGCTGCGATCATTATAAGCCTTCTTTCCCAACAAATAATACAACTACTTTATGGTCCGGAATACTATCCTGCCTATTCCATTCTGGCCATCCACATTTGGGCACTCGTTCCCATGTTTCTTGGCGTAGCATCCGGGCAGTATCTGATTATTGAAAACCTGCAAAAGTATAACGTCTACAAAACGCTCATCGGGCTAACGCTAAATGTGCTGCTAAACGTAATACTAATTCCAAAAATGGGCGCAGTCGGTGCAGCAATAGCCACACTCATATCTTATTATGTATCGGCAATATTCTCCAATTTCCTTTTTAGGAGCACCAAAAAACTATTTCGATATCAGTTAAGAAGTTTTCAAATGATATTCTCATTTAAATCATAACCCATTAACAATTCTAAATTAAATCGAAATTCCAATGTCACTTAAAGATCTACACCATTATTTCTCAAAAAAGAATTCCTACTCGCAACACGGCGAGGACATGATCCTGATGTCTTATTTCAATCATGATTACAAGGGATTTTTTGTCGATGTTGGCGCACACCATCCATTCAGATTTTCAAATACCTATTCATTTTACCGCCGCGGATGGCGTGGCATCAATATCGACGCCAAACCGGGTGTCAAAAAACTGTTCGATCGGGTACGCCCCAACGACATCAACCTGGAACTTGGTATTGCGGGGGAAGAAGGCTCACTCACATTTTACATGTTTGATGAACCGGCACTGAACAGCTTCTCTAAAGAACTCTCAGAAGAAAGAAATGAGAATACCAGATACAAAATTATCGACACCAAGGATGTGATGGTCAGAAGGCTCTCAAAAGTTCTTGAAGAACATATTCCAACCGGCCAGAATATTGATTTTCTGACCGTAGATGTCGAAGGGCTGGATATTGAAGTTTTGGAGAGCAATGACTGGGAAAGGTTCCGGCCATCCATGGTTGTTGTAGAAGACCTTGATCTGGATTTGCAAAACCTGCATAATTCAGCAGTATACGAGTCGCTGTTTTCAAAAGGGTACGTACTTGTTGGCAAAACATTGGCCAGTCTCATCTTCAAATCTAACAGATAACCCTTCGCGACGACAATGTATCAGATCAAATCACCCGTCCTCTTCACCCTATTTAATCGCCCTGATACAGCGTATCGGGTGTTTCAGAAAATCCGGGCGGGCAAGCCTCCCAAACTATACGTTGCCGCCGATGGGCCGCGCCGTGATCGCGACGGCGAGGCAGCCCTTTGTGAAGAAGCACGGAAGGTCATCCAAGTCGATTGGGAATGCGAAGTACATACACTTTACCGGCCCGAAAATCTTGGCTGCAAAGTGGCGATGAGCGGCGCAGTGAAATGGTTCTTCGAACAGGAGGAAGAGGGCATTATTCTGGAAGACGACTGCCTTCCCGACGAGTCGTTCTTCACCTTTTGCGATACATTGTTAGAAAAATACCGGCATGATACCCGGATAGCACATATCGGCGGCGCAAATCTGTGCCTGAATAAGAAGTTCGGCGACGCCAGCTACTATTTTTCGCGGTATACGATCATCTGGGGATGGGCTTCCTGGCGACGGGTCTGGCAAAATTATGATGAGAACCTCCTTCTGCTCGACGGATTTATCCAGGAGGACTTGTTTAAGTATATTTATAAGAAAAAAACGGTTACGGACCAGCTGATCAAAACGCTCAATGTCGTCAAAAGTAATGCGCTGGTTACCTGGGACTTCCAGTATGTATTTATGAACTTCTGGAATAACAGCTTGTGCATTGTTCCAAACAAAAATCTGATCAGTAATATCGGGTTTGATACCCGCGCCACCCACACCGCCGACACACGAAGCAAATTCGCCAATCTACCCACCGAACCGCTCGGCGAAATAACGCACCCGAAATACTTTGTGCCGATCATTGACGCCGACTATTATCTCCTGAAACTGGAAGAGCCCCCGCTGACTACCAAATTAAAACGGATAATTGTGCCGGTTGTGAAACGGTTGATTAGTTCCAGCCATTAATGCGAGGGGTTATCATGTAGTCGCCATTTTTCTATTGCTGGTACAAGTCAGATTTCTCGATTGCGGCAGCATTTTTCGCCTTCTTTCAATCCGATAATCGTAGCTTTGCGGCTTCAAACACCGAGAAGATGATTACAATTGAGAATTTGGCCGTGGAATTCAGCGGTTCTACCCTTTTTAGCGACGTTTCGTTCGTGATCAACCCTACCGATAAAGTGGCCCTGATGGGTAAAAACGGCGCCGGAAAGTCTACCATGATGAAGATCATCGCGGGCGAGCAGAAAGCGACGCGCGGCCACGTGCGCGCCCCCAAGGACGCCGTGATCGCCTATTTGCCACAGCATTTGCTCACCGAAGATAACTGCACCGTATTCGAAGAAGCCGCCAAGGCATTCAAACAGGTTTTTGAAATGCGGGCCGAAATGGACAAGCTGAACCTTGCGCTCGAAACCCGCACGGATTACGACAGCGAGGAGTACATGGCGATCATCGAACAGGTGACCGAATTGGGTGAAAAATACTACCAGCTGGAAGAAGTCAACTACGACGCGGAAGTGGAAAAAGCCCTGAAAGGCCTGGGTTTCAGGCCGGAAGACTTCCAACGGCAAACCAACGAATTCAGCGGCGGATGGCGCATGCGCATCGAACTTGCCAAAATATTGCTGCAAAAGCCCGACCTTATCCTGCTCGATGAGCCTACCAACCACATCGACATCGAGTCGGTGATCTGGCTCGAAGACTTTCTGGTGAACAAAGCGAATGCCGTAATGGTCATTTCCCACGACCGTGCGTTCATTGACAATATCACCAACCGCACCATTGAAGTGACCATGGGGCGGATTTACGACTACAAGGCCAACTATTCGCATTACCTGCAACTGCGCGAGGAACGCCGGGCACACCAGATCAAGGCCTACCAGGAACAGCAGAAACTGATCGCCGACAATATGCAGTTCATCGAGCGCTTCCGCGGTACCTATTCCAAAACCAACCAGGTGGCCTCCCGCGAGCGCATGCTGGAAAAATTGGAAATTATCGAGATTGATGAAATTGATAATTCCGCATTAAAACTGCGTTTTCCACCTTCACCGCGGTCGGGCGATTATCCTGTGACCGTGAAAGACGTGTCCAAATCCTACGGCGACCATGTGGTGTTCAAAAATGCCAGCATGTCTATCTCGCGGGGTGAAAAGGTATCATTTGTAGGCCGGAACGGGGAAGGCAAATCCACGATGATCAAGGCCATTATGGGCGAAATTGGTGTGGACGGCACCTGCCAGCTCGGACATAATGTGAAAGTCGGCTATTTTGCACAAAACCAGGCATCGTTGCTGGACCCCAACCTGACGATCTTTCAAACCGTGGACGAGGTCGCGGAAGGAGATGTGAGAACGCAGATCAAAAATATCCTGGGCGCTTTTATGTTCCAGGGTGATGAGATCGACAAAAAAGTAAGCGTGCTATCCGGCGGAGAGCGCACGCGGCTTGCGATGGTGAAGCTGCTCCTCGAACCGGTAAACCTGCTGATCCTCGATGAGCCGACCAACCACCTCGACCTTAAGTCGAAGGATGTGCTGAAAGAAGCGCTCCGGAATTTTGACGGAACGCTGGTGCTGGTCTCCCACGATCGCGACTTCTTGCAGGGCTTGTCCCAGAAAGTGTTTGAATTCAAAGACAAGCGCGTGATCGAGCATTTCGAAACGATCGACGCATTCCTCGAACGCAACCGGATCAAAAGCATCGCCGACCTCCAACTGGCCAAGTAATATTATGAAAGCACTCATCATCGGCGCTACCGGCGCCACTGGCAAAGACTTATTGCAAATCCTCCTCCGAGACCCCGCTTACCGCGAGGTAGTGGCTTTCGTGCGCCGCCCGATGGGTGTCACGCATCCCAAGTTAACGGAAGTGCAAACCGACTTTGAGAAATTAGACCAGGTTTCCGGCGACATTACCGGTGATGTATTGTTTTCATGCCTCGGAACGACCCTGAAAGCGGCCGGTTCCAAAGACAAGCAGCAGCATATTGACCTTGAAATCCCGCTGGAATTCGCGCGCATCGCGAGGCGGAACGGGGTGAGCGATATGGTGCTGTTGTCGGCTTACGGCGCCTCACCCAGGAGCAATGTCTTCTATTCCCGGATCAAGGGTGAGCTGGAAGAAGGAATGGAGGCGCTGGCATTCGACAGGCTGATTATCTATAAACCCGGCCTGCTGCTCCGCAAAGATTCCGACCGTTTGGGCGAGCGGCTGAGCGCGGCAGTTTTGAAGTTTCTCAATGGCATCGGCCTGGCGAAGAAGTTCCGCCCGTTACCCACTGCCGTTCTCGCTGAAAAACTGGCCAACGCGCCCAAAAATGCCGCCAGGGGCACGACGGTGGTTAGCCTGGACGAAATTTTCTGACCCTCGTCTTCCTAAAACGCATTCAGGAAATCCAGGTACTGTGGAATGCTTTTGTCGATCCATTCGTCTGATGAGTTGAGCTCGATTCCGTAATAGGCAAAAAAGGGCCGGTAATCGGCTTTCACATATTCAAAACTGAGCTCGAAAGGCCGTATGAGTTCTTCGATGGTGTATTTGTATTTGGCCGACGGGCTGTATTCCCACTCGTCGATACCCAGGGAAATGGCCAATGCAATCTTCTTCCCTCCCATCTTGTACCCGCTCCGGCTGCCATACGCCCAGCCGTAGGTCATCACTTCGTCCAGCCACTTTTTGAAAAGCGGCGGGCAGTTGAACCAGTAGAACGGGAATTGAAAAATGATCTTGTCATGCTCCTCGATCAGTCTCTGTTCCGCCGCGATATCCAGCTTCTCGTCGGGATACGCCTCGTACAGTTGGTGGACGGTAAACTTGTCCGGAAATTCGTTCAAAGCCTCCACCCATCTCCTATTGATCGCCGATTGATTGATGTCCGGATGGATCACAATTACCAAAGTCTTCATCTAACTATGCGTTTATTTTGGGCAAAATTAGATTGATTACCCCTGTTTTGGTAAATTAACTACCAAATGTAGGGTACTATAAAAAATGTAAGTAATGTCAAAAGTGAAAGTTAGCTCAACCAATTTTGCGAACAAGCGGGCACTCAGCGACGAATGTTCGGAAGTGTATGCGGCCAACATTATCGGCGGGCAATGGTCGCTGGCCATTGTTTCCTGGCTCATCAATGGCAAATTAAGGTTTGGACAATTGAAGAAACTCATGCCCGGCATCACCGAACGAATGCTCACCTTGCAGCTCCGGAAGTTGGAGGAAAACCATATCGTTACGCGGACGGTTTACGCAGAAATCCCGCCTCGTGTGGAATACGAACTCACTCCCATCGGCTATGACCTGAAACCCATTATCAAACACCTTGAAATATGGGGCGACAAGCACAAAAACCTGTCTGCGACACCCACCTCGCTGTAATGCTTTCCGATCGGGCGACTGGTTTCTTTTGGCGGTATTTACCCTCCATTTTGTCGCATTTGCACGCCATGAAATGCCGGGCTAAATTTCATCTTTGCATTACGGCAATGCCACAATGCAAACCGATTCTGAAATCCTAAACACCAACAGCAACAACAATGGCAACAGCATCTCAATCCTCCGCACAAAGCATTTCACCTTCGGCAACCGGCTATGCGCCCGTTAACGGCAGCAGCGTGTACTATCAGGTGTATGGCGAAGGCAGCCCGCTCATTTTGCTCCACGGCGCTTATTATACGATTGAGATGAACTGGGCCCACTTGCTTCCCGAACTCTCGAAAACGAGAAAAGTGATTGCAGTGGAGTTGCAAGGACACGGGCGCACGCCGTTTTCCGACAGAAAAATATCGCACGCCGCATTGGCAAGCGATGTGGAAGGGGTAATGGATCACCTCAAAATCGACATTGCGGACGTCGCCGGGTTTAGTTTTGGCGGTGCGGTGGCCTACCAGTTTGCTATCCAAAGCCCCGGTCGGCTGCGAAAACTGGTGCTCATATCCTGTACGCACAAAAGCACCGGCTGGCTGCCCGAAGTTACCAACGCATTCAAAGCATTGAAACCCGAATTATTCGAAAACAGCCCAATGCAAAAGGCTTACGAAGCTGTGGCGCCCGACAAAACCAAATGGACGAGCTTCCTGAACCTGATGTTCGCTTCCGCCGCGACGCCGTTCGATCTGGGTGATGCGAATGTTGCGAAAATCACGGCCCCCGCGCTCATCATCGCCGGCGACAATGATGGGTTGGACAAAATCGAACTGATGAAGACGTATCAATTGCTGGGCGGAGGCATAACAGCCGACTTTGGAACTGTCCCAAGATCGCAGCTGGCCATATTGCCTGCACAGGGACATCGCAGCGTGGTCATGCAGGCGCCCACGATATTGGCCTACATGACCAGCTTTTTAAATAACGGATAACACACTCTGAAGCGCGCCGGCAAAGCCGCTATTTCGCTTTCACGATCAGCAACGCGGAGGTCAGCGGCGACTTCTCGATGGATTCGCCATTGTGCTGGAATTGCGTGTATTTGTACATATTCGCACAAGCATTTTGTTCTTTCTCGTACCAAACATCCAGCGTGTCGGTATCGCGGCTGTTGAGCAGCAGTTTCAACGACGATTTCCCCTGCGCATTCTTGTCGCAATCCGCGTAAAATACATATGATTTCAATCCCGGGAAGTAAACGTGCGTCAGCACCACATTGCGGTTGCCATCGTTGTCGATAACCCTGATCGAGTCGAGCGAGTAGCGGGACTGCGGCGGGGCAATGAGGTCGTTTCCGGCTTTATCGACGATTGAAAATGTAATGGGTGCCGTTGCGCGCTTATCCATGTCCGAGCAATCGTCGCAGGCCCAAAAAGTACAACTCGTAACAGCGGCAAGTAAAATCAGGTATTTATTCAGGTGTAAATGCATGAAAAAGAAGTTTCGAATGCAGACACAACCGAAACGGATTCCGTTGCATCTGCTACCGTAAGGCTATGACGGGTTCCACCGTGTAGGTCCGGCGCCATTCCGTTTTTTTGATGTGGTACACAAACCGTTTTCCGTCGATCGTCAGAATCACTTTGGCGCTGTCGCCCGGCACCGGAGAGATGTCGATGAGCTTACGATACTTGTTTTGGCTCGAAAATTCCTGATAGATCACCTTATCCCGGTCATCGAATATCGTAATCTTGCACCGCAGGTTTTCGGGGTTATCTACAACCAGCCGGATCTTGCCCTCGGAATTGACCGTAACGTTCGCCACATAGGATGGAACATTTTCCGTGTCAGCCAGAGAGCCCTGAGATGCAGATTGTGCCTGTAAATACTGCCCGAAATGCAGTAACAGGAGGAGCAATGTAGAAAGGAGTAAGTTGCGCATAATGTTGCAGATGAGTTGGTTAAACTGAATCAAATTCCGGAAGCAAATGAGCAGAACATTTCGATAGCAAATTTCGAATTTAGACGTACGACGCCATCCCACGCCCACATGGCAGGAAACGGCGCGGCAGAACATGAAAAACGCGTTCCGGCATGTCAACCGGTGCGCAAATCCGTTCAGGAGGGAAATCATGTCGTTGGGCGAAAGATTGGGAGTGTGAATGATCGAATGCTTATTTTTAATTTTCGAAGATCTAAATCCTGGTCAATGATCCGCGTTTCTTCTTTCAAACTACCCAAAGAGCTCTGGGCACAAGGCCTTTTCTGGCTATGTTTCTTCCTCTTCGAGTGGCTCAATACCGGCGCATACCTCGACAATTTCCAGCAGGGCCTCTGCCAGATCAGCGTGCAAATCCCGCTGCTGATCGTGGCCGGGTACTGGCATTTACTGGTTACCGTGCGCCGTTTCCTCCTACACGGCCGCATGGCGGCGTTCTGGACTTCGCTGGTGGGAGGTTTGTTTGTCTTCGGTGTGCTGCGCAGGGCCATCAGTTACCACTGGATTTACCCGGTATACTATCCGGATGCCTTGGAAAAGCCCTTCTGGTATGCGCCCAAAATCCTGGCCGAGGCCATGCAGCTGCATCTGGTCGTCGGGCTGTTTGTGGTGGTAGATCTCGTCCGCCACGCGCTGCGCCAGCAGCAGCTGAGCGAAACCTACCGGCGCGAGAAGGTTTCAGCCGAATACCAGTTGCTGCAATCCCAGGTACAGCCGCATTTTTTGTTCAATACATTAAATAACCTCACGTCCGTCTCCATTCAGCAGCCCGACAAAATGCCCAACCTCTTGCAGCGGCTTGCGGGGTTACTTAGCTATCAACTGCATGAAAGTCACCGGGATAAGGTACCGCTATCGAAAGAAATCGCTTATCTCAAAGATTACATTTCCCTCGAACAGCTCCGCTACGGCGACCGGCTCGATATGCAGATGAATTTCAATGCCCTGCCGGGCACAACGCACATTGTGGTGCCGCCGATGCTCCTGCTGCCGTTTGTCGAAAATGCGTTCAAACATGGCGCGGCGCAAACGGAAGGGCCTTGCTGGATACAGATCAACCTTTCGATCAACGATAACCGGCTGATTTTTTCCGTTGAAAATTCGGTGCAGAATGACGCGCCGGTGCCGTTTCAGTCGGGGCTCGGGCTTACCAACCTGAAAAAGCGACTGAAAATCCTTTTTGCAGACAGCTACGAGCTGGTAACGATGCCCGAAGAAGGGCAGTTTTTAGCAGTATTAAAATTCAATATCAACTGATGGCGATCCGATGTTTTGTGCTCGACGACGAGCCGCTGGCCACCGAGCTCATGCAGGATTATATCGGCAGGCTGCCCGATCTGGAACTTGTGGGCGTTTGCAACAGTCCCACGCAGGGCCTGCAAATGTTGCAGCAATTACAGGCCGATGTCGTTTTTCTCGACATTCAAATGCCGCGGCTCACCGGTTTCGACCTGTTGAGGCCATTAGGCTATCGACCGAAGGTGATATTCACAACGGCCTTCCGCGAGTATGCGCTGGAAAGCTACGAGTTCGATGTGCTGGATTTCCTGGTCAAACCCATTTCGTTTGAAAGATTTCTGCAATCGGTGGGAAAAATCTATCGGTTCTCGCCCAATCCCGCCGCGCAGCCGGAAGTGCCTCAAAACATCGCACCGGTAAGGGAATACCAGTATTTCAAAGTGGATAAGGAAATGGTGAAACTCTACCTCGACGATATTCTCTGGATCGAAAGCCTGAAAGACTACGTGCGCCTTCACACGCGCTCGGGGCCACTCGTTTCGTACCTGAGGATCAGCTACCTGGAAGAAAAGCTCCCACCCGACCGCTTCATCCGCATTCACAAGTCGTTCATCATCTCACTCGACCACATCCAGGCGATCAGCGCCAACTACATCCGGATCAACCAGGAAGAAATCCCGATAGGCCGCATTTACAAAGCCAGGCTCGACAAGCAGCTGCAAAGCGCCACCGACCAGGGTGTAATATAAAACAGCCCGCGAGCAGAAACTCGCGGGCTGTATGTTTTTGTCTTTAAATGACTTTATCGAGCTCGGGCTTGAATGGTTGGTTGTAAAACCTCCGTCCCTTGTTTTTGTAGAGCGCATTGGCAACCGCGCCAAACACCGGCGGGAACGGCGGCTCGCCCAGGCCTGTCGGGTCCTTGTCGTTTTGCACGAAATGCACCTCGATTTTTTTCGGGGCCTCGTTGTGGCGGATGATCCGGTAGTTATCGAAATTGGTTTGCTGGGGAGCGCCATCTTTGTGGGTGAGCGCACCGTAAAACGCATTGCCGATGCCATCCACCACCGCGCCCTGCACCATATTCGTGGCGGCGTCGGGATTTACCACGATCCCGCAGTCCATCGCGCTGAAAACCCGCTCGACGTAAGGCTGGCCCTCGCGCGTGACCATGTCCACGATGTGCGCGGCGTAGGAATTGTGGCAGAAATAGGCGGCTACACCGCGGCTGTATTTTTCGCTTCCGGACTTGCCCCACCCCGCCTTGTCGCGAACGAGTTCCAGCACGCCGGCATAGCGGTCGGGGTCGTAGTCGTTGTTCTGTCCCACCGGGTTTTCCTTCGCCCTTTTCAGCAGATCCAGCCTGAACTGGATCGGGTCCTGGCCCATCGCCTCCGCCAGCTCATCCAGGAAAGACTGCTCGGCTGCTGCATTGAAATTAGAGCCCGGCGCGCGGAATGCACCGATGGTTACGTTGGAGGCAATCTGCCAGCCCTCCGACAGGTAATTATCCACCGCGCCCGCCGGGAAGCGGTTGGGATGAATGGGATGCTCGGGGATACCGCCGCCTTTAACGTGAAAAGCGATGAGCTTTTTGTTGGCGTCGAGCGCGGCGCGGTAAGTAGCCGTGTACATGGGCCGGTAAATGCCGTAGGTCATGTCGTCCTCGCGGGTGTAAATCAGCTTCACCGGCGCTTTGACTTTTCTGGAAATCAATGCCGCTTCGGACAAATAATGATTGTAGGCCCTCCGACCGAAGCCTCCGCCCATGCGGGTCATGTGTATTTCAATTTTTTCGGGAGGCAGGTTCAGCAGCTTGCTGATGGTCGGCTCTATCCATCCCGGCGATTGCAGCGGCCCCACCAGGATCGCTTTCTCGTCGGTAACATGGGCGAAATAATTCATCGGCTCCATGCAGTTGTGCGCGAGGAACGGCGCGGTGTAGGTTCGTTCGATCACCTGCGCCGCGCTTTTGAAAGCGGTTTCGGGATCACCGTCACGCCGCAGTTCTTTGGCCGGCTTTTTGGCATATTCCAGCATTTGCTGCCGCTGGGTTTCGGAGCTTTCCAGCGCGCCTGGCACGGTCACTTCACGTTTCCCGTTCCTTCCCGAGAGCACATTCCTGGTCTCGCCCGCCGGCTCCCAGTGCGCAACGAGTTTTTTGCGTGCATTCATCACTTCCCACGTGGTTTTGCCCACAATCACAAGCAGGTCGTTGAATGTGCGCGTATCGAAACCAGCCTGTTCAAATCCCTCCTCGTACAATTTGAGGCTGAAAACATCTTTAATGCCCGGCATTTTCAGCGCCTCGGCGGAATCAAAGGATTTCAGTTTCATACCAAATGCGGGCGGGTGGTGGATCATCGCGATCAGCATACCCTCCACGCGGTAATCCAGCCCGAACAGCGGCTTTCCGGTGACCAGCTTTTGCCCTTCCACATTCTTTTTGGATTGGCGTACGATCGTGAAATCTTTCGGCGATTTAAGGGTCAGTTCTTTGGGGATCGGCCGCGTGGCGGCTTTGGCGGCCATGGCGCCGTAGGGGGCCGTTTTCCCACTGGAATGGGCAAGCATACCGGCCCGGGTGGTCACCTCTCCCACCGGCACGTTCCAGGCTTGCGCCGCTGCCTCGCGCAGCATTTGGCGGGCCGCCGCACCGGCTTCCCGCAGCGGTTTCCAGTACATTCTCACGGAATTGCTGCCTCCCGAAAACTGCGGCCCAAGCTTCACATTATCGTGCGGACCCATTTCAACGGTCACATTCTTCCAGTCGGCATCCAGTTCTTCGGCCACGATCATCGGCAGCGAAGTCATCACATTCTGGCCGAATTCGGGGTTGGGACAAATGAGCTTGATCCGGTTGTCCGGCGTAATCTGGATATAGCCCGTAAGCTCGGTCCATTGATCCGCCGGCTGGTCTGCGCCGACCTTTCCGGCCGATTTGAAAGCCGACAGAAAATTCACCGTCAGCATCATTCCCCCGCCCGAGAGCAGCGACGCTTTCAGAAACGAGCGCCGGTTCAATGCGTTTTTATCATCGTTCATGGTCAATTTTTGTTGCAGGTTCAGGTGAAGCGTTACTTTTTCGCAGCCGATTTTACGGCTTCCTTAATTTTAACATAAGTGCCGCAGCGGCAGATATTGCCGCTCATCTGCGCTTCGATCTCCTCGTCGGTCGGGTTCGGATTCCGTTTCAGCAAAGCCGCGGCGGTCATGATCTGGCCTGTCTGGCAGTAGCCGCATTGGGCCACGTCGTGTTCGAGCCAGGCCTTCTGCACCGGGTGGTCCGCCTTTTCGGATAAGCCTTCGATGGTCGTCACCGCGGATTTCCCGACCGATGATACCGGCAGCTGGCACGATCGGACGGCATTGCCTTCCAAATGAATCGTACAAGCGCCGCATTGCGCGATCCCGCAACCATACTTGGTCCCCGGGAGGTCCAGATGGTCGCGTAGTACCCAGAGCATCGGCGTGGCAGGGTCCACATCGACCGTCCTGGATTTTCCATTGATTTTCAGATTGAATGTCGCCACAGTAGAATGTTTACCAGTTGAAAGCTGCTTTTGAAAAACCTCGCTAATCAATTATAAATCAAACAAAAATTCCCTTATTCCTCCCCGATTTTCGACAAGCCGCATCAAATGGCTCCCGAACGCAGGCAACGCGATGCATTTGCCGTTCGTCGAAAAATCCGGGAGTTGGTCGAAACCGCCGGCTCAATTCAGCGTCCGGTATTCATTGGGCGTGCAGCCGACCCGTTGTTTGAAAAGCCGCGTGAAATGCTTCGTTGACATCGTAGGAAAAGAAAGAATACTCATGAATGTGCCTCCCAAGCGACGTGCCCTTGATCAGCTCGGGATGAAAGAGCAGCTCCCACCCTTTCGGCTCATACGTCTTCACGCCCGGCTGAACGGCCATTACCTGGCCGGGAGCGATGAATACGAGCGTTCCTTCCTGGTAGTCGTAGTGGTTGCGGCCATATTTCAGCTCCCCACAATTCAGTTCTTTGAGGTACACCGCATAAAGACCGAAATTGAAGGCTTTGGCCGACATTGCCTCGGCCTTGGACAAATCCAGCAGCATTACCAGCGGATGCAGCGTTTCGACGCCCCGCAGGGCATTATAGGGATCGTCCCGATTCCCGGGACGACCAAGCTGGCACATTTGCAGGAAAACTTGTGGGCGATGGATTACGACTTTGCACCCGGAGAGCTCGCGCAGCTCACAGCGGATCTGGACAAAATCACCATCGTAGGCGACCGCTACACCGGCCAGTCGGCGCAGCAGGTTAATAAGTAGGAGGAATTGGAAGAAATCGGGCGCCGCCCGGTTATTTTTCAAACTTCACCACGCTGTTTTCAATCGGCTTAATGGTGTTTAGATATGCAAAGATCGCGGAGAGGTCGGTTTCCTTCATACCTGCATACATGACCCACGGCATGGGCGTGTTGAGCTCGCCCGAAGCGATTTTCGGAGAAACGTAACTGCTGTCCGTATAGGCTTTGAAACGGCCTAAAAATGCCTCCTGCGTCCAGTTGCCGATGCCTGTTTCCTTGTGCATGGTAATGTTGGCCGAGCGCACCACGCCATTCGGACTGCGGAACTCCATTCCTCCACCGAATTCGGTGCCGGGGATTACAGCGCCCTTGTCGGTTTTGCTGTGGCAGTCCACGCAGCCGGCGGCGGTGATGAGGTATTTGCCATAAGCTAGCTGGTCGGTTTCCGCAGGCCGGGTGGTGAAGGAGGCTTCCTGAGGCATGGTGTTGATGAGGATATTGATCGGGAAGTCCGGCTCCGACTGCGGGATGTCCTGCTGCACGGGCGGCAACCCGCGAATATAAGCGATCACCGAATAAATATCCTCTTTATCCAGCAAGCCAAACCGGTGGTAACCCATCACCGGAAACAATGCTTTGCCGCTTTTGTTGACGCCGGTCGTGACAGCCCGGAAAACCTCTCCGTCCGTCCAACTGGCGAGTGTGTAAGGTGTGATATTGGGTGCATAAAACTTGCCGGGAAAGCCCATTTCCTGGGTAAATTCCTCGCCTCCACCGCCCAATGCGCCGGTAAGCGGACCAGCGTACAGCGACCAGTCGCGGGTGCTGTGGCAGTCCATACAAACGGTTACATGATTGGCGAGGTATTTGCCGCGTTCCACACGGGCCACGGTGCGTTCGATTTTGATGTCGGGCGCCGGGCCGGTGTTGGGCAGGGCTGCTTTTACATAGATAATGCCCAGGGCAATGATTACGAGGAGGCCGGCAAGGATTTTACCGATGAGTTTAAGCGCTTTCACTGAATGGATTAGGATGTTAGGATTCGTTCACTTTTAAAAAAATTGAACCCGGAATGCCCGGGTTCAAAGGTCTGATCAGTAGTTGAGTCTGGTGATGGTTCCGTCCAGGTAGCTCAGCAGATAGAAGGTTTTGTCACCTACGCGAACAATGTCCGTAGGCTGCGAGATGCCGCTGAACAGCGTGCGGCCGTTTTCGTCCAGCACTTTACCTGATTTCTCCTCAAATCCCATAGCCCCGAACACCCCGTACTGAATCACAATCGGTTTGTTGTTCACAGAAAGCGTAACGCCTGTGAGCGTTGTAAAGTCCGATTTGTACACATTCACATTACCCGACAGGTCCACCTGGAAGATTTTGGCGCTATTCGGCGCGAACGGGAAGCCAGTGAGCGTGCTTACCAGGAACTTGGTACCGTCGAAAACGATGCCGGTCGGAACGGCCTCCACGTCGGGCGCTACATTGTCGAAATGGGCGAAAAGGCTCAGATCGCCGGTAGTTTTGTCCCTTTTGATCACCGCATTGCTGCCGGCATCCACAATGTACATATCGCCTTCTGGTCCGAATGTAAAGTCATAGGTGTTCGAATTTACAGGGTCGGTCAGTCCAAGGCTGTCTACGAACGAGCCAATATCTTCGGATTTGATATCCGTCAGCTTAACCGGCGTCTGGCCCGATGTGAATGTGGATACATCGGCTGTGTAAAGCATACCGTGAGAGCCGTGCAGGAAGTACAGTTTACCGTCGTGGTATTCCAAATGGCTAAGCCCCTCGATCGACCCTTCGCGCATGAGCGTCTCGAGACCGGTCACAAAGGTGGTTTTCACGCCGGTGGGCGAAATCATCGACACCGTGCCGTTGAAGCCAACGTCTTCCCCGGCTTCGGTTGTCCAAAGATTCCCCTTGTCGTCGTGCGTGAGTCCGATGGGGTGTTTCAACCCGCTTACGAACGTTTCCGACGAAAGCGATTCAGGCTCAGGGATCGGTTCCGAATGGTCGGTACAGGCATTGATAAACATCGAAAAGATTACGGCGCTGAGTAGCAGTACTGATTTTTTCATTTTTTGCGTTTGCGTATTAGGTTAAGTATTAATTGGATTTCACTATTTTCCGAACATTATTTCCGTTGGTTTGCAGGAAGAATGTGCCTGCCGGAAATGCTGAAATGTCTATTTTTTGAGAAGCGGACAACTTCCGGATTTTTCCCACCACCCGGCCATTCGCATCGATCAGCTCGGCGGAAGTAGCACCGCTCGCTTTCCAATCGATCCAGAACTCGTTTTTCGCGGGGACCGGATAGGCGACTATTCCCTCGTTTGCCGGCAGTTTCACGGATACTAATTTGCTATATGCCGTTTTGCCGTCTGCTTCAATGATTTTGAGCCGGTAATAGGCCTGCTCGCCCGTGTGCCGGAGCGTGTCGGTGAATGCATAGTCCGTGCTGGCGAGCGCATTCGCGGCTACCTGGCCAATTTTGGTAAATGCCTTGGCATTTTTGCTGTATTCAACCTCATACACGAGGATGTTTTCCTGCTCCGCCACCTTCCAGCCGAGCTTTACCTGCCGATTGTCGGACAGTTCCCCTTCGAAACTCACGACTCGGACAGGCAGCGGGTTCTGCGTGACGGTACCCGCGAAAAATCCGCTGAAACCGTCGACCGTAAATGCCACTTCCCAGCGGTTGAGGGCTGCATTCCAATTAATGTCGCTTTCGTCCGGGTCAATCACGGTGCGGGTGTTTCCGTAAGAAGCCGGGCTACCGCTGCCGTCGGAGCTCACGCCATGGAACTGGTAAATGCGGATGTTTTCCTTTCGTTGGTATTCCCCGTCCGGTGCTCCGGTGGGCAAATATTCCGGTGGCGTCAGTTCGAGGTTCAACGCGTCGAACTCTGCCTGGGTAAAATAGAGCACCACGCGGCCCGTTGACGTTTCGGGATTTACGGCCGGCTCAATGTCGAAATGCCTTTGCAGATACACGGCACCGGCATAGGAATTTACCTGCGCATCCACCCACACTTTGGCGTTCACAAGGCCGCTCAGGTCACCAGGGTTCAATGTAAGCAGGTCCGAATCGCATACATCGCCCTGAGCAGTGAAGGTGTGCATGGTGTTACCTCCCGCGCTGCCGAATGTGAAGGTGCTGACTTCTGCATTCCCCGCCAGGGCAGTCGCTTCCGGCGAGCGTGCACCCTGGAACTCGAATGCACCGATGTCGATACGGTTGTTAGAGATCCTCGTTTTACCACCTATGTCCGTCAAAGAAATTTCCTCCTCGCTCCTGTAATGTTCGACATCCCCGGCATCGATCGCCCGGCTGCATTCAGCCAGCGAAAAGTTGCCAGCATTCATGTCGGTAAACTGCGGGTCAACGTCCAGGTTGCCGCCGTCGTCGCTAAAATCGCTCCATTGCCAGTTGGCACTTCCGCCGCTTCCCTGGATGATGCAATTGGCAAAATAAGCCTCTGCCCCGTCCGTGGAGACGTTGGCACGACGTGAATCGTCATCGCCCAGCAAGATATTGTCCGTGATAATGCTGTTCAGAATGTCCAGGTAATCGCCCCCGATACAACCAATCGCCCCGCCGAGAGGCCCTTCGCCGGTCGACAGGTTTTGTGCTACTGTGATACTGTTCAGTTTCAGGCTGCGGTGAGGATCTACGTCCAGTACGCCGCTGCCGTACCCTTTGTCGTAGTTGTGATAAACGAGCGAGTTTTCAAGCAATGACTCACTTTGGTGCGCCGTGAATCCGCCTCCCTGGCTGCCGAGGTTGTTGCGGATGATGAGGTTACGGTAGTCGACTTCCGAGCCGTCGGTGCGGTGGATGAAAATGCCCGCGCCATAGTGTGCAGGGAGAAAAGCTTCGTCGATCAAAAGCATTTCACCGGGAACTGCGGATGTGTTATTCGCTCCCTCGATGGTGAAGCCGTCCAAAGCACTCCGGGAGAACATGTGTGCGCCAAAAACCACATGGCGGGCGTTTTCACTGAACTCGGCTTTGAGTCCGTTGGCGCGCAGGTCTGCAAAGCTGAAATTATCGTTTTGGTCAAAATCCCCGCTCAGAATGCTGGCATTTTCCGTCAGCGCCAGATTGCGCGCCGCAAGCGAAGTTTCATCTCCCTTGAAACCGCCGTATAATTCGGTGTTGAACAAGAGCAGAAATGCATTGTGCGGGCTTTTGGGATTGGCATTCGACAAATCATCGGGCCGGTAAAGCGGGTGATAAATCCCGCCCGCAACCCATATTTGCCTTACTTCCATGATATTGGATGCAAACACGGCATCGGCCAGTTCGGCTGCGGCATTGTCCCAGTTGCTGCCGTTTTTCAGGCCGCTGCCGCCTTTTTTGACAAAGAGCACGCGGTCCTCGTTCGGTGTGAGATTGGAGCTGATGACCCCGTACAGACTTTCCAATGCACCAATGTCGATCGTCTCTTTCATAATCCGCAGCGTACCCCGGAGATCGGCCGTGATGCCCGATAAATCGGGTGATTGACCGGCCTGGAAATACAGATTATTGCCCACGTTGGTGGTTGGAGCGCCCGGGTACAAGCCAAAAAGCCCGCCGCCCGGATTATACATCCCCGACTCGCCGTCCAGGTTTCCGCCCAGGTCAGTTCCAAATGCGGCATTCCACGCAGTGCTTCCGCCGCTTCCGGCCACAAAGCTGTAAGCGAACGAGGGAACGCCTCCGTTCACTACCTCGACGTCGATATCCGAACCAAGCGTATTTTCACTCACAATGGTGTTACGTATTTTCGGAGCACCGCCATCGACCAGCACGCCGCCGGCACCTGCTCCCCGGTTTTCGGCAATGGTGAGATTGGTGAGCACGTCGGAGGAGTTGATCAGGTACACGGCACCCGCAGCATCCGCGCGATTGTCGTGGATGATCGAGTTGGTCAACACCGAAGCCGATTGCGCCGCGTAAATGCCGCTGCCGTTGGTAGACCGGTTGTCGGATAGCTGCAAATTGGTCAATGCCGAAGAAGAGCCTGCCAGGTACACCCCGCCGCCATTCTCCGCTTTGTTAAAAATGATCTGGAGATTGCTTAGCGAAGGCGAGGAATTGGCGATGACGATGCCGCCGCCCACATTCCGGGGCACGGCAAAACCGCCCACCGACGCATCCGACGTGCCATCGGCCAAGCCGCCCGCAATCACAAATCCATCGAGCCCGGCACTGCCCACAGCGCCTGCCGACGTCACGGTATGGTAGGCAAAGTCGCCACCGTCCAGGATGGTAAAAAGGTCTTCATCCGGCAAGCCGAAGTCCTGGGTATGCTCCGTATTGATTTTGCGCTCGGCAAGGGATTGTTCAGTCCCTTTAAAACCTCCGTACAGCATCACATTGGGCACCAGGGTGAATGTCTGGTCGCGGTAGTCGTCTCCCGGCTCGTCGATGTAATTGGGGTCGTAGGTAGGGTGATAAATGCCATTGGCGACCCAAATCTGCTGCACGCCTTCGTTTTCGTAGGCATATTTCAATGCGTCACCCAGGTATTCGAACGCATTTTCCCAGCTGGTGCCATCGTAGGGCGGACCGCTGTCTTTATTGATATTGACGTACAAAATTGCGGGAACGTCCGCCGTCGCCGATGTTCTTGCGCCAGCCCCATTCGCTTTTAATGCCCGCATTTGGGCCGGACTTTTGGCGGGATGCCGCTTCCGGGATGCGGCGAGGGCCTTTTGCATCAGCCGCGGCGAGAGGCTGTCCGAGGGCGCCTTTCTTCGCGGCCTGGGTTGGACAAGCTTCACCGCATCGGCACTGCGGAATACGGGTTCACTTGCTTGCTGCGGCGCGGCGAATGCCGGCTGAACCGCCAGAAGCAGGAACAGAATGAGGTGGAAAGGATGGAAGTTCGAAATGTAAAATTTCTTCATCTCTTATAAGGGCTTTTGACATTGAGTACCAGATATCTTGAAGTGGCAGACCGAAGCGGTGCGGGTGCGGGCATTACGTTTGGCAAAGGAAGCCGCCGCCGCTACAAGGCACAATAGCAAATTCTTGCTATACGCAGCGTCTTAAGGGGTAAAATCAGCTTGTGCCTGACGGTTAATAAATAGTTACCTGTTTTTATTCACCGTATCCCCTTACCCTATATATTTGAAGTCCCCCTCAAATGACGTCTTCACCGCATGCGGCTCCAACTCTCAGCGTTTAGCTCTTTCAGGCAATTGGCACACCTCCTCAGCGCAGGATTGCTGCTGCTTGGCTGCCTCAGCTATCCGGTTTCATCCTACGCCCAAACACCCAAAACACGCATTAACATTCAGCTCCTGGGCCCAGAGCAGGGCTTGCCCAGCCGGAATATCCGTAGCCTGGCGCAAGATGGGCGCGGTTTTATTTGGGTAGGCACGGGCCAGGACCTCTGGCGTTACGACGGGTACACTTTTCAGGACTTTACGGGCATTCTCACCAGGTCGATCGGCAGGCGCACGCTGATCAACCAGATGCGCACCGGCGCCGGGGGCAAGATTTGGGTAGCGCACAATAATGGTATCAGCATCATCCACCCGGTCGATTTTTCCTGCCGCACGATCGATCCTTCCCGCCTCATCAAAGAAGTTGGTACTAAGCAAAACCTCGACATTTTCTTCGACCGGAAATCCAATGCCTGGGTAGCCATTTCGGGAGGCCGGCTCGTGAAGATCGACCGGAATGCGGTGCCGGTTGCATTGTACACACCGTCGGCAGGCCCGCCTAATGCAGCTAAGAATGTGGTTACCAAGCTTTTCAGTGATCGCCGGAACCAGGTGTATGCTTATAACGGCAGCAATTTCCTGGATGTGATCAGCGAAGATGCCAAACTGGTCCGCCGCGTGGATATGTGCGCGGGCGTGCCGCAATCCGCCCGGAACCGGGTCGCAAGCGTGGTGCAATCGGGCGCGGATGAGCTTACCATTTATTACAAACAACCGGGCAGCGCGCAGCACCGCATTCGCCGATATTCCTGTTCAAAACAAATGTTCGGGCCGTTGCAGGATGCCGGCACGGCTGTTGTTCCCGATTTTGTTTACGAGGATTCCAGGGGGCACGCCTGGTACAAAGCGAACGGAGAAGTGGGTTTTTTAAACCAAAAAACCGGAAACTTTACGGCATTAACGGACCGTTTGGGACAAAAATCGGGAGCTAATGTCTTTTTCTTCACAGCCATCCTGAGCGCCGACGACAGTTTCTGGATTTCATGTGTGGACGGCCTTTTCAAAATCACGCTCACCGAAGAAGTCTTTACCAAATACCTCAGTGTGCCCCTGGAAAAGCCGGGCGACATCGGCAGCAGCATCCGGGGCATTACCGAGGACAGCACGGGGCGCATCTGGGTGTGCTCCTACGGCTACCACGCCGACAGTATGGCCTACATGTTTCACCAGATCGATCCGGTGAAGGGCCGGTCGAGGCACATGATCCTGCACCGTCCCAAATCCATCCCGGGCGACCACGTGATCCCCTACAAGGTGCTGTTTGCCAAAGACCAGGTGTATGCCATTACCGACGGCACGCAGTTTCTCAAAATCGAACCGGAAACGGAGGAATATTACCCGGTGGAATTCCCGTTTGTGAGTGGCCGGGGATTTACCTACTTCTACAAACTGAATGCGCATACCTTCTGGATGGGCACCTGGGGCGGAATGGCGATGATTGACATCCATAATATGAAACCGGTGCTGTTCAATGACAAGGTAGGCCGGTATATCAAAAATGAACGCGTGAACCACTTCATGCCTTGGGCGGACGACCGCATTCTCGTGAGCACCACCAATGGCCTGTACATATTAAATAAGAACGCGACCATCCACGAGCATTTCGGACAAAGCCCGACCGACCGGATCAAGCTCCCCGCATTGCAGATATTTCACAGCGTGTGGTATAACAATGCATTATGGGCCGCATCGACGCAGGGATTGGTCCACATTGATACCACCTCCAAAAAAACCCGGCTTTTCACCACCGACGACGGCCTGCCCGACAACAACATTTACGCTTCGCTGCCCGACGAGCGCGGAAACCTGTGGCTGAGCACGAACAGAGGTTTGTCGCGGTTCAACACCCGCACGCAGAAGTTCTACAACTACGGCATTTCCGACGGCCTGCCGCATACTGAATTCAACCACGGCTCATACCTCAAAGCCCAGGACGGCACCTTGTATTTCGGGGGACTGAACGGCATTGTCGCATTCGACCCGGCGCAGCTGGACATCAGCGCCAAAAAAGAGGCAGGCTTGGAGCTTATTTCCTATTCCAAATACGATGCGGGGCGAAACAAAACGGACACGGTTACCAACCACCCTGCTGGCAACGAAATCGTGTTTAACCCCGACGACCGCCTGTTTGCATTCGCTTTCATGAGTCCGGATTACCATAACACGTCGCTGAACCGCTTCCGGTACCGGCTCGAAGGCTGGGACGACGATGGCTGGCATATATTCGAAAATGGCAACAAGCTGCTGCTGAACAGCCTGCCGCCCGGTAACTATAACCTGCGGGTGCAGGTGTCGGCAGCCGGCGCCGACTGGGGGTCGCAGGAATGGCAGGCGCCGGTGAGAGTGGTGGCGCCGTGGTATAAATCGCCCTGGTTTTTTATCCTCAGCACGCTGGCTATCAGCTTGCTGATCTACCTTTTTTACCGCTACCGGCTCCGGCAGGTGCTGCATATCCAGCAAATCCGCAACGGGATCAGCGCCGACATGCACGACGAGATCGGGAGCACGCTGAGCAGCATTACTTTTTACAGCCAGGCGCTGCTCATGCAAATGGATCGGGCGGAACATCAGCAGGTGGTGCGGAAAATCAAGGAAAATGCCCAGCAGGTGCAGGAAGGGATCAGCGATATTGTGTGGAGTGTGAAAGCAGGGAGCGACGAGATCCAGGATGTGTTTGCCCGCATGTTCCATTTCGGCAGCGGGCTCGCCGAGTCCAAAGGCATCACTTTTCATTTCGAAACCGACCCCAGGCTGGAAAACAGGAAGCTGGATATGCAGGCCCGCAAAAACCTCTACCTGATCTTCAAGGAAGCCATCAATAATGCAGCCAAATATGCCGAATGCAGCACTTTGAATGTCGATATCCGCCTCGAAAACGGCAAAGTAACGATGGTGATCCGCGATAATGGCCAAGGTTTTGACCCGCAGGCCGCGAAGAAGGGTAACGGGCTTGCGAACATGCAGCAGCGCGCAACACAAATGGGCGGCCGGCTCACGATCGCGTCCGAAAGCATGCGGGGTACGGTCGTGAAGCTGATGTTCTAGTCAAATTGGTATGACAAATATTTGCTATGTAATACTCCCCGGCGAGTCGCTAATTTTGCGGAATGACATCTAGGATCATCGTTTTCGACGACAACCAGGAAAGGCTTAACAGCGTAGCCATGCTTCTGAACCTCTCCGCCGACTTTATTTGCGCCGGCACATTTCCCAATGCCGGCAACCTCGTCGCCGACATCACCGCCTCGAAACCGGACCTGGTGCTGATGGACATTGATATGCCCGGCCTGGACGGCATTGAAGCCACTAGGCTCGTCCGCAAGCATTTCGATGCATTGCCGGTGCTCATCCAAACCAATTTCGAAGAAGATGACCGGATATTCGGCAGTCTGAGGGCCGGCGCGAACGGTTATCTGCTCAAAAAAACGAGCCCCGAACGATTTCTTGAAAGCCTGCGGGAGGCGCTCGACGGCGGCGCTCCCATGACCGGCAGCATCGCCGCGAGGGTACTGCGGCACTTTTCGGCCGAGAGCGAGGCGAAAAAGGATTATCACCTTACCGAACGCGAAAAACAGATTCTGGGCTTTTTGGTAAAAGGATACAGCTACAAGCTCATTGCCGCGGAATGCACCATTTCCTACAATACCGTGAACAACCACATCCGAAATATTTACGACAAATTGTACGTAAACAGCGCCACGGAGGCTGTGAGCCTGGCCATTAAGGAAAGGCTGGTGTAAGCCTTTCCTTAATTGTCCTGAATACTTACCTGATTAATTCTTGAAGAGTTTCAGCGAAGTACCATCGGCAAAGACGATGAAGTAAGTCGCCGCTGGAAGCGATCGGATGTCCACGTAATCCTCGTCGGACAGGAATTTCCAAGTTTTCAAACGGGTGCCGAACATGTCCACCAGGCTTGCTGTGGCTCCGGCTGCTCCCCGCCTCTTGATTCGGAAACCGTCACTAGCCGGGTTAGGATAAATAAATGCGGATTGATGATCCGGCAATTTCACGTCAATGATCCTGCTGTAACTGTGAGATCCGTCCCCCTCCGAGATCAGCAGACGATAGTAGAGCACCGCGCTGCTCAGCGGCGGTTGATGCCGGAAAGTGTAGGTCGTTTCGGCGGTTTCGATGGCTGCTACCGTTCCGGCGTGCTGAAAATCACGGCCATTGGTGCTGAACTGAATGTGATAGGCGTCGATATTTTCCTGCTCCGCCACGCGCCAGTCGAGTGTGACGGCATTTTCCGCGTCCGCTTTTCCGGCAAACGATACCACTTTTACAGGCAATGGGCTGGCCACCGACCCGATGAAGAACCCGCTGAAACCGTTCACGAGGAACGTGACTTCCCAGCGCTGCTTCGCCTCGTCCCAGCGGATGTTGCCATCGTCCGGGTCGATGACCGACGGGGCACCGTCAAAATCTTCCGGCTTGCTCCCCGTAGTGCCTGTATACTGGAATACGCGGAGATTGCCTTTGTTGGCCTCGTCGGCGGCATTAGCCGGTAGCGGGCCGGAAGGAAGCGTCTGGCTGAAACGGTCAAATTCGTTTTGCGTGAAGTAGAGCGTCATCCGGGCCGTTCCGCCCGCGGGGCCGTTGAAGAGGTAATGCCGCTGGACGTAGGGCGAGCCGTTGTGGAATGCCACTTCGGCGTCCACGTCGACGCGGCCCGTCACGCTGCCCGAGAGAGGCGTATTGCCGGTCGGTTCGAGCCGGGCTACCAGGCGGCAGGCTTCGTCATTAGCCCAGAAATCCGTGACCCTCGTGACCATTCGGGTAATCTGATCGCCGTTTTTAGCCAGGGCTTCGGCGGCTGTGGGCAATGCACCCTGGTGCTCGAATGCACCGAGGTCGATCAGCGAATGAGCCGTGCGGACGTCTCCGTTCGCGTCGTGGGCAGCCAATCCGGGGAACAGGGAATTGTTGCCTTTGTTCAATGCCGGGCTGCACGCCTGCAAGCGATAGTCGCCTGCATTGGTGGGTGCGGCGTCGTACCCTGCCGGGGCGGTGAAGCCGGGGTTAACCGTCCCCGCCAGGTTGCCCGAGCCCACCGGCTGGCCTTCCACGAGGCTGTATGTGAGCGTTGGGTTGCTGTTGTTATAACTGCTAATGCCCGAGCTGTTGCCGTAAACAATGCTGTTGTGAATGCCCGGCGAAGCATTGGTGTTATTAAAGATCCCGGCGCCATCGTCGGCCTCGTTCCCGGCGATGGTGCAGTTGATGACCTGGGGCGAAGATCCGTTCCGGTTCAGCATCCCGCCGCCATTGTAGGCAGCGGCGTTGCCGGTGATCTGGCAGTTGACCACCATGGGCGACGATTGCTCGTCGTTGAACATCCCCGCGCCATAGTTTGCATAGTTGTTCCGGATGATGAGATTGGCGAACCGGAGTTTCAAACCCAAACCATTTTGTTTACTGTAAATACCTCCACCGTAGTTCTGCGCCACATTTACGCCGTTGAAACTGCTGCTGCTCCCCCCATCGGCATAGCTGTCCGAAATGACAAACCCGTTGACCTCAATGCTGTCTGCATCCGCCGGAATACCCGCGATCACGAGCACGTGGTAGCTGTTGTCGGCCGGTGAGCCGGCGTCGCCAATGGCCCCGCTCAATATGGTGCGGTTAGCGGCGAGATTGCGCTGGCCGGTTCCGGCGTCATATCCGCCGAGGACCTTCATGCCGCCGCGAGCGATATGGAAGGCATCGGCGCGGTTGCTACCCGGAGCGGCGCCGGTGGGATAATAAGTCCCTTTTGCAACGAGGATCGTGTCCACATCGTTATCCGCATTCGCGAGGGTTAGTGCGTGAGATAAGGTCTTGAATGCCGTACCCCAGGAAGTGCCGTTATTGCTATCGTCTCCGCCCGCTGCATCGACATACAACACCTGAACGACCACATCCGCCTGCTGGCTTTCAAACGCCCCCATATCCACCGCCGGGCCGAACGAGCGCGGGTTACCCGCCAAATCGAGGTCATTGCTGAGATTTCCCCCTACCGTGGTGTATGCGCTGTTGCTTCCGGTATTGCGGGCAGGACTTGCAAGGGTGAGATGCAGGAAATTTGCGTCTGTGGCAGTAAGGGATGCGAAGCCAGGGTCAATATCAATGTTACCACCGCCATCAACTCCCCTGATGGGGTCCCAGTTATCGCTGCCGCCCCAGTTTGCCACCAGGCTGTTGATGACGACCGGCAACTGATCCCCCATAAATTGGATGGATGCCTCGGGCGTAGTGCTGCTTCCATTCGCTTCATTTCCCCAGATAATTGAGTTCACCACATTCAGCGGCACCTGAACGGCCACAAGGGCCCCGGCAGGATATTCGGTACTCACATTTCCCCAGATGGTGCAATTAGCCACGAGCACAGGGCCTCCCAACCCACTGACCACCCCTCCACCCATGAGCGCAGTATTTCCCCACATCATAGTATTGAACATCGAAACGGATTGGTGCCTTTCGTTGCTGATCGCCCCGCCCTGGATCGAGGTGTTGCCGGTAATGCGGCTGTTTCGGATCGTTACGGTGGCACCATCGTTTCGCATGGCACCGCCCCGCTGCTCGCCCCTGTTTCCCTCGAACGTGCATTGGGAGAACACAATCTCTCCTCCTCCGTTCGCCAAACCGCCGCCATCCGACTCGGCCGAATTCCCCGAAAACGAGCATCCGGTTATGGTGATCAGCCCGTCACCGTTGAACATGCCTCCGCCGTTTCGGGCCTTGTTTCCGATGAAATCCGTATTGGTGATCGTCGGATTACTTGCCTGGTTCGACATTCCTCCGCCTGCATCGGACGTGTTGTCCACGAACCGGCAACCCGTAAACACGGCGTTGGCCTGAACGTTGGCGACACCTCCCCCAAAGGAAGTTGAAGTATTGCCGGAAAAAATACAGTCATTGAACTTCGGGCCGGCGCTGTAATTGCCCGCTCCGCCACCGGTCTCAGCCTCATTGGATTGGAATGTACAATCAGTGAATACAGGCTCCGAAGCCGAGCCAAAGACCATCGCTCCCCCATTCATGTATGCGGTATTCCGGTAAAAAAGGCTGTTCTTCACCAATGCCGATGCGTTAACCAAATACATTCCGCCCCCGGCCGACGAGGTTACAAACTGACCGCTTACCGCTAGCGGCCCCTCCATACTTTCGTCGGCATTACCGCCGGAAATCGTAACACCATCGATACTTCCCGACCCTACAATCCCTCCCGCCACAACCACGTGGTGCACATTTTCCGCATGATTGTCGAAATGGTCGGGACTATCGTTTCCGCTGAGGTCACCGCTCAATACCGTACCTTGCCCGGGCGCCGCCGCATTCGGAAGGATACGCGCATCATCGAGCTCCACAATGCCGCCGGCAGGATCAAAACCGCCGAAGAGCTGCACGTCGCGTACCAGCACGAAGCCGTTGTTCCTGCCGCCGTCGGTGGTGTAATACCGGTCGTCTATGTGATAGGCAGGCAAATACTTCCCTTTTGCAATAAAAATCCGGAGGGGATTGGCGCTGCTCCATCCGTGGTCGCCGCCGGCATATTCCGTTCTGGCCCAGCGGAGAGCGTCGGCCAGTTGCGGGACGGCATTGGCCCATGAATCACCGGCTCCGGTGTAGCCGCCGGCCGAGGTATTCACATTAATGTCGACGTACAAAATGTTATTGCCGCCGGGTGAAATGCCCTGCCCGGATGCGGCGGTGTGAAACAATGCCATTCCCTGCCAGCACAGCAGCATAGCCCATAATACGCGGCGACCGTTAGGCCAACGACCGCGGCCTATCGATCTAGTTTGTAGAAGTTTTTCCATAGCATCGCAAAATGAATCAATTCGCGGTTACTACGGTATCCCTCTTTTGGGGGGGCTATCTGAATTTCCGGCTGATGAGCGCGTGCCGGCTATTGACCTGAAGTTTTTCGTAAATGTTCTTGATGTGGTACTTGACGGTTTCCAGCGAAATGTCCATCCGCACCGCCACTTCCTTGTTGGTAAGCCCCTCCTCGATCGCCAGCACGATCTGCGCCTCCCGGGGCGTCAGGTTTTCGGACAATTGCCCGGCATTTTTAGGATTGAAATACTCCACCACCTTCCGCGCGATGCCCGGCGACATGGGTGCGCCGCCTTCGTACAGGGACGTAACCGCCTCCCTGATTTGCGGCAAAGGCGTTTGTTTGAGCAAATAGCCCGTAGCACCATTACACAATGCCTGGAAAATCCGGCTGGCGTCGTCGTAAACGGTGAGCATCATCACGCCGCATTTGGGCGCCCGCCGTTTGATGCGCGATATGCCCTTAATGCCCGACTCGCCCGGCAAGCCGATGTCGGATAATACAATGTCCAGAAAAATCGGGTCGTTCCATTGCTCGAAAAACGACTCAACCGACGGAGCCGATAACAGCACCGAAATGCCCGGCTGGCCTCCCAGGTAATGGTCCAGCATGTGCCTGATCTCATCGTCGTCTTCAATAATGCCCAGTCGTATCATCGTACAAATCTAGCGTGCGGCTTTTTCAGTTTACATCCCTCTTTTGGGTGGTATTTCAAAAACAATGCGAAATGCTCCATTAGAATCGGTCACCGCGAGCTTTCCCCCGACCTTCCCGGCGCGCAGTTCCATGTTTTCGAGCCCGCGCCCGCCCTGCCGGTCGTTCATTAAAACCGGCTTTCCGGGATAGCGGTTGGAAACAATAAGCCGGATCACCGGATCAACGTGCAGTGAAATGTATATCTCCGAACCGTCGCTGTACTTGATGGCGTTGATCAATGCCTCTTTAAAGATCAGGAAGAGGTTTTGCCGGACGGCCTGTGAAACCTTCCCCGACTCTACCTCCGCACCTTCCTCGAACCGGTAACTGAAATCAAGCTCCTCCCGGAGGCGGTATACATAATCCTTCATCCGGATAACGAGGTCTTTCATGGTATCAAACCGCGAGTCGATGGACCATACCATGTCGCTCATCGTCAGCAGGGCCTGCTTACTGGTGTCGGCGATCAGTTCGAGCTGCCTCGGCTGCCTTTCCGGGTCGCCGGCCAGGGCATTGGCCTGAAAAAATATACGGGTAAGCGAACTCCCCACTTCGTCGTGCAGATCTGCGGCAATGCGGTTGCGGATGTCCTGCTCGCGGCGGATTTTGGCAATCCGGCTCCGGTACCAAAGCATTACAATCCCGACGGCACAGCAGGCCAGCAATGCGCGAAACCACCACGTTTGGGAAAAATGCGGTTGCTTGATCACCGTCACTTCGTTCAGTTTATTTTCCAAACCGAGGCTGCGGGTCCGCAAATGGACTGTGTAAGCTCCCGGCGATGGCTCAATGAGTGAAATGAACTGGCCGCGCACGAGCGGTTCCCAATCACTCGCATTGAGCGAATAAGTTACTTCGCTGTTCGCGCGGTAGTTGCCGGGTGTTCCCACATACAATGCCGTAAGACTTTGGTTGTGATCGAGCGAAAGATGCTTCTCGCCGCGGTAGGGCCATGTGTAGTCCCGCGCTCTCTGCCCGGCTTTGCCGGTGGACGTGTGGATCTCCGTCACATAGCTTTCCAGCTGATCATGCTGCCCGAACCAATCCCGGTTCATGTCCAAAACAGTATAACCCATTAACCCTCCCACATATACGCGCCGGCGCGCCTTGTCCACGAAGGACGCGCCCGAGTTCAATTCCGACTGGCTAAGCCCTTCGGCCATTCCAATGCGGCGTACGCGCTGCTGCGCATTCACGAGGTTCAGCCCGTCGGCGGTGCCCAGGACCATTACGTCGCCTACCTTTTCGAGACTGTAAATGAGGTTATTACTCAATCCATTCTCCGTGGTGACGTACTGTGCTTCCCTGCCGTTGTTGTCGATCGCGACCAGGCCCGCACCCTGCGTGGCAATCCAGCGCTTGTCGCCATCGACAATGACCTTGTACACACCCATATTGCCGGATTTAGGATACTGTTTTGTCAGCATTCCCTGGTTCAGTTCAAAAAGGCCGAGGTTCGTGCTCAGCAGCAAATGCCCTTCGGAAAGCTGGTGCATGTGCCTGATCTGCAAATCGAGCGCGTGGGGCGAGCCGCCGGTGAGCTCGTAGCGGTGGAGCTGCCGGCTTTTTTTATTGAGCAGCCAAAGCCCGTTCATCCCGCCGATCAGGAAATCGGTCTTGCTTTCGGCCAGGCACATGACGTAGATCGGCAAATGCGCGGCGTACTTTTCGCGGACATCCGGCGACAGACTGTATTGCAACGGTTCGATCCGCCGCTTCTGCCGGTTAAACACTTTTAGGAAACCGCCCTCGGTGCCTACCAGCAGTTCGTTGGCATTCATCGGCAGCAGGGTGTAGGCGTGCTTCAATTCGGGAAAAACAAATGCCTTTCCACCCGGCTCTACATATCCTGCGCCATTATACGTGCCATAAAAAATGGAACCGTCGGGGTAAACGTGAATGCCCCGCGTGCTCTTGTTAGGGCCGGAATTGACGATATCGAGTTCGGAAAGCCCTTTCGTTTTTGGATAAGCGACAAATATCCCTTCCTCCGTCCCGAGCACAATTTCCCTGTTGAAGATCTTCGCGGCTACCGTCCTGAACTTCCGTTTGGTCGGGATTCGCAGCTTCTGGCGCAGGCGCAATGCCGCGTCCATCACGTACAAGGCGTCGTCCTCGGCGTAAATATGCATGTCGGTTCCTTCTTTCAGCACAAAGTATTTATCGGCCGACAGTTCAAAACCCTGCGGCCGCATTGGCAGCCCGAAACCGTCGTCCAAACGGATATTGACACGCTTCGGAACATCTACAAACAGGGTATCCGCGCAGCCTATCAATGTCCTTACGTAACTGTCTTCGCCCGGCAATTTCCGGATTTGCGTGCGATGGCCGCGCGCGGGGTCGATGGAGAGCAGGCTGCCGCCGGTCGTCCCGACCCAGATTTTACCTTTCCAGATGGTCAGGCCGCGGGGCGATAATTTATTGCTGGATTTCCGGCCAAGTTCGAACAGTTCGTCCACACGCACAAACTCATTTCCCTTCACCAACAGCAAATGCCCGTTTTCATAAGCCACAACGATGGTGCCGTCCGACAGCTCGGTGATCGAAAACACCTCGCGGTGCTCCACCGGCGGCAACAGGGCCGGCGATACCGGCTGCACCTTCCACGTCCTGAGATCGAGGTAACTGAGGTTTGCATTGCCCGCCATCCACAGCCTGTCGCGGCGATCGATGAGGATTCGTTGCGGCATATCGGCGGTAGGGACCTGGTCCGCGATCGTTCGTAGCACGTCGAGCGACCGGTAGCCGTCGTAGCGGTAAATCTCGCCGTTGGTCAGAAACCAGATGAAGCCTTTACTATCCGTCGCCACATCCTTGATCAGCACTTCGTCGCGGTCGGGAAAGAGTTTCAGTTTGGTGATGGTATAATCCTGCGCCGCGGCGGGTTTTAACAAGCATGCCAAACATATTCCGAGAAAAAAGACAGCCGAGCGTAGCCGCCTTATGCCGAAAGGACTCATAACGCGAGAAATCGTTGAGATGTAACTTCCGGTTAAACTAGAAAATTCCGGCAACATTTAATTATTACCGGAATATTTTAGTCAAATCTTATGTAAAACAGGCGGCTTATCCGCGCGTCATTTCCTGGTCAATTCTTTCAGCCGAAAAGGGCCGGGCTGAGCGGTGATCGGCTGGATGCCGTCCATCATGCAATTCTTTTTCAAATCCCCGCTGATGGTGTAGTTGAGTTGGACTGAATCCGCGGAAACGGCCCAGGAAGCATCCGGTTCGCCGCATACCTGAATGACCATCCGGTACTTCTCATTTCCCTGGTTGGTTTGTTCTACCGAAAAATAGCCGTTGCCGACATAGGCCGCATTGGCATTGCGGACGACCAGTGCCGTGGCGCCGTCACAACCGCAATCCGGCTTTTTTTCGTCATCGGAACATGCCAGAACAAATAGCAAGGGTAGCGCGATCAATGCGTTTTGTATGGAAAGAATCTTCTTCATGGGAAATCAGTTAAAGACAATACCAGCTTGTTATCAGACACTTGCATTCGTTTTACTGCACTATACCTTAATAACTGTACCGGATCAATCCCGGCATCATTGCGCACAGCAGCATATTGTGAACCTTGGTTTCCTGCGTGGCCAACCTGCCTTTTTCGTCATAAGTCTTGTGAATTACCGCGAGCAGCTCCGTCGAATTCGGGAGATACTCTTCGATTTGCCGGCGGTTGCCTGAAAACTTGTGGTCAAAAATCCTGGTCACATTGTTGTCGGGATCATACCAGGTTTCCCGGTTCACGACTTTATTGTTATATCCATATTCCACGCGCCGGGATAGCTTGTTGTGGTCGTCAAACCACTTCTGCCCAATCTTTTGGCCATCCCTGTAATCGTACTCAACGGCTCCTGTGAAAAATTTCCCTTCTCCACGCCGGTTGAAATAGGTCTTTTCAAGGGTTAAGAGTCCATTGTGGTAAGTAAATTCCGTTTCATAGTACGGCACCCACCCCGCTACCGCCGCATGCTTGCCATATTGTATCTTTCTGGCAACCATCCCATTTGCACCAAGCACATAGTCGGTATAGGATTGTATTTCCATTTTCCCCGAGGCATTTCTGGCAAAAACTTCGAGTTTAAGGAGTTTGCCTCCGGATGTGTAGGAGTAGCGCTCTTCGTAAGTCGGGTCTTTGCATTGGTCATCATCACAAAACGCCTTCTTCCGCAACGGGGCCTCGTCGTCGTAGGCAATGTGATCGGGGTCTATTCCGAATTCGCGCGAATCGTCGGACTGGCATCCGGCCCAAAGCGGCAAAAGGAGCAAGAGGCGTAGTATTTTTCTCATCGTAATCAGGATTTAGCTTTGAATGCATGACACGTACAACTTACCGTAAGGTTGGAACCGGACTAACAAGTTATTCGACAAATTAGCCATAATCTATGTTTTCTGCGGTGTCCTGAACGAACGAACGCCAATCAGATTCATTCTTTTATCACTTTAAATACACTTTCTCCCTCGTTTGACATCACCTTGATCACGTACAGCCCATTGGCCAGGTCGGGCGAGTCTAGCTTCACTTCGAGGGCCGGCATTGCTTCGCGATATGCCAGTTTCCTGCAAAGCCTGCCATTCTGGTCAATGACTTCGATTTGAATGCGTCCGGTGATCCGGCCCTTCGGTTCGAGCCTGAAAACGCCTTTGGACGGATTCGGAAAAACTTTCCATTCCAGGTCCTGATCAAACGTGACCGCCTTGACGGCCGAATACATGAAGCTGCCATCCGAATCCACCATTTTGAGGCGGTAATAGCGCGTCCCACCAGCAGCCACAGGCTCGTCGAGAAAGGAATACTGGCTGGCCCCACCGGTACCAAGCCCGGCGATCGTGCCGAGGGTTTGGAATGATACCTTTTTAAGATTCTCAGCACCTGCCGCCACCTGCACTTCGAAATGGCTGAAATCCGTTTCCGAGGCCGTAGACCATCGCAGGTTCACGGCCGCACCTTGCTCGGTTATGCGTTTTTCGGCCGTAAAGGCCGCCAGTGTCACAGGCAGTGGCGTTCCGGTCCCGATGTAGCTCTTCGCCAGCCAGAATTCCGAGAAGCTTCTTGTCTCAAATTCCAGGTAATAGCCCCGCCCGAACGGCACTTTGGTGACCTTCTCCGGCGAGAAATACTCCCAGCCTTCGCGCGCGTTGTTGGCCAGGTCGCCGTCCTGCTTATCCCCGGAATATTGCGTGATCGCCAGCTCGTAAACAGACGACGGTTTGGCAATGTCGGGGCGGTCGGTCGCGGTTACCAGCCTTTCGATATCGGCCTCGGGCAGGTAAAGTCGCACGCTTACGGGTGTGTCAAAACTGGTGGGCGAACTGATGACGAAGCTCCGGTCGAGCACCAGCTGGCCCTCGCTCACACGCAAAGGGCCCTCGTGTTTGAAAGATTTCAGACGGATGCCCGAAATATCCTGTCCGCGCGGATGGATGGATGCAACGATGCGGTTCTCATAAATGTAATCGGTCCAGCCATCGCCCGGCGGGCTGTCCGGCGGAAGCTCGAAGGGTACGGAAGCACCATCGTGAATATTATAAATGAGATTATTGTAAATATGAATATCGTCGATTGTAACGCCTTGCCCGCTGCCGGAGCCATTGCTTTTGAACACGAAACGGAGGCGCTGATAGGGTCGGGAGGGCAGCTGCACGGAAAACACCCGCCATTCGGCAGCTACTTTTCCACTCCAATAGCCTTGCCAGTCTTTTTCGTGGTTGTACCAATTGACCCAGTTCATCGTCGAACCCAGGCGATTCCAGCCGTAACCCTCGTTGTATTCGACGTAAAACATATCGCATGCATCGCCATTACAATCCTCCATATCGATTTTAGCACTGAAACTCAGGAAATTGCTATTGGAATAATCGATCTGGAAACAAGGCGAATAGAGATACGACTCTTCATTGTTATTGTAAGCGCCATTCAGGTTCGTTTTCCAGGCGTTTTGGCCGCTGGCTGCGCCCGGGGTTCCGGTACCGGCAGGCGTTCCAAGCTGCCATGAGGAGTTGGTGCCGCTTGTGTACCAGCCGCCATTTCCCGATTCGAAATTTTCGAAATAGGGCGCCACGGTAACGGGTGCATGGGTGAAAAACTCCACTTGCATCGTGTCGTTGGTCCGGTTCACATCCATCGCCTTCTCGCACCAGATTTTCACCACATGTTTTCCCGGCTGAAAGGCGGCAATGGGGTAATAAAAGCCATACTCGACCACACTGTCCTTCTTCACCACCGCCAGTCCGCGCTCAATCACTTCTCCGTCCATCGACATCTTGATGGGCACAGCGTAGCAATCGTCGCTCCCATTGTTTTTGATCTTTGCCGTAATGTTCGGGGAGCTGAGGTATTCACAGTACGAAATGGAGGGGGCATCCACGCTCGTCACAGCCAGATCACTCGTGGTTTTGAATAGCCGGATATTGTCGATGACCGTGCCTTCGGCCGGGTATGAAGCCATGGCCTCGTTTCCCCACCTTGCCTGAAACTCCGAGGAAAGCTGCTGCCCGTTCGAGCGGAGCAAGCCGGTCACGTCCACCAGCGTCAGTTTGAAGTCTTTATCCACATCGCCGTAACCTCCGTATTGCAAGACATTGACATAAATCCACGGATCGCTGCTGCGTCCGCGAATGTATAGCCTGTTGTAATCGGCACGGGTGTAGAAATAGCCAGGAGGATGCCTGAAACTCAGCCATATCTCATCATTTTGCGTGTTGTAATCCGAGAGGTTGAAAGTCCCTTCCAGGTAGCTCCGCGCCGGAGACGTCGTGAGCGCCACCAGGCCGTCGAGCACAAATGCGCGCTGCGACGAATAAGCCGCTCCCGGTACGACGGTCCGCAGCCGTGCAAAGCCGGTGAGGTTAGTAAAATCAAACTGCTCCGCGCCCGGAATGCCGAATGTAGAAGCCTGCCCATTGAATGCAGCAACGGATTCGACATCCTGCAAATAGGGCAACACCACCTTGGGATTCGGAATCTGCCGGAGTTTCACCAACAGCGTGTCATTGGCTGGAACGGGATCGCCGGCCAGGCGCACAGCCACGTGCAAAGTGGCGTCGCTCACCGAAGCGAGGTTCACACGCTGCTGAAAAGTATAGTCGATCGTGCCAACCGCCGGCACTGGGCTGTTCACCTGCTCCCAATGCATGGCGCCGCCCAGCGAATACCCCACCTCGAATGGCTGCGACTGCGGCTGATCGTCCAGGTTTTTAATGCGGACCGTAATGGCTTGCTCGGCCGAATAGGCTGCCGACGTGAGTTGCCTCACGTTCGGCAATGGCGCCACAACGGCTTCCATTTTGAGGTCCTTATCCGAAATCGTACCCTGACAGGTGCCGCTGTCGGGTTTCCGGATCAATGCGGCGGACCGGCGGCCGGGCACCTGGTCCTTCCGCGCCCGCACCGAAATGTAGTAGGTGGAGTCTTTGGACAAGGATGCCAATGTATATTTCAAACCCGTCGTAATCCCGGCAGACCTCATTTCATCTCCGGTCGACAGCATCACTTCATAGTCGGCGGCACCGCTCACCGCTGCCCATTGCAGGGCAATATATCCCTCACATTGCACACTTTGCAGCGTAACCGTCGGCACACCCAGCACTGCAAATGAACCGCTCGTGCTCGTCAATGCGGTTCCATTGCGCATTACCCTCACTTTGGCCGTGCTTGTGGAGCCGTCGGGCACCGTCCAGGCCAGGTGTCGCTGGTCCGCGGCTACGTTGGCGTTGATCGTCGTCCAGGTACTGCCGTTATTCAGCGAATACGCCACGTTGAATGTACTCAGCGCATCGCCGTGCGAATCCCAGCAGATGTTAACCGCATCGCCCTTGGTCAGCCTATCGCCAGCCAGCGGATAGGTAACCGTTAACGAAGGCTCAATGATATCATACACCACGAAATACTCCTGCACGCCCTGGGGAATGCGCGTAGCCGAGATGTTCACCACGTAGGTACCCGCCGCAGGGGCATCGAGCACGATCTGCTCCATGTTATTGACCGAGTCGATACCGGCAACTGCCGCGGCCGTGGGTGCCGACAAGGATGGAAAGCTGGGAAGGGCGGTCGTGTTGCCGGGCCTGGTCATGGTCAGATCCAGGTTGTTCACCAGCGTTGCGCCCCCGCTGAGCAGCGAAGGGGCCGGGTCGTTCCAATACAGCATGACTTTGAGCCTGGCGGTATTGGCCGGCACGACGATCTGATGCGTGTTGCTGGCTGTATGGGCCAGTTGCCCTTTGAAATATTGATTTTTATCGAGCATCGTCACCGAGCGCAGCAGGTTCATCATCCCGAAACCGTGGCTGTAATCGGGCCCGGGCAAGCCCTGGTCGTTGGCCCCGTTGCAGAGGAGGGCTTTCACCAATGCATTCTCGGGATTGCGCTCCTGGTGCAGCTGGCGGTACCGCTGAACGAGCAGCGCCGCCCCGCCCGTAACGGCCGGCGTGGCCATACTCGTGCCCGACCCGGCCTGGTACCCATTGTTCTGAACAGCCGACGTAATGGAGCCGCCCGGGGCAATGATTTCGGGCTTGATGCGCCCGTCGGCCGTTGGCCCCTTGGACGATGCCGTGGCGATGATGCCGGTAGCCAGCGTTCTGCCGACGGAAAGAACGTTTTTTGCGGACTGATAATCGCCGAGCACCGTGCCCAGGCCGGCCGGTAACCCCAGCTCCTGGCAGTTCGACTCGGCTCCGCTGTTGCCTGCGGCAAATACATGCAGCAAATTCGGAAACTGAAACGCCTGCTCATCGAGCACAGCCGAACCGTCGCCGTAAAGGCCCATCATGGTGCAACCGCCCCAGCCGATGTAGGTATTGCTGGTCACCACCATCCCATAGTCGCGGATGAGCGACGCGGGGTCCTCCCAGATTCGCGCCCGCGGCCGCACCACGATTTTCGCTTTGGGTGCATACCCGCGGTATTTTTCATTCAGCAATCCCGAACCGGCGGCAGTGCCGCCCACATGAATGCCGTGCCACTCGTTAGCCATCGGCACGAAGCTGATCACCCGCTTGCCGATATCCGGGTGGTGCATCGGGTTGGAATCGTCCCCGAGGCCTATCACCACGCCTTCACCGGCCAGCTTGTAGCCGAGCAGCGCGCCCGAGCCCAGCACGTTGGCTTTGGTACCGGCCACGCTCCGGTCGTTCAGCATCGCCGATGGCTCGGCCACCGGGACAATGTATTGTACCCACGGAAACGCTGCCAGCCGCCGCACACCGTCCTCGGGAATCCGCACGTCGATGACCTGGTAAGCCTTCAAGCCATCGTAAATCACTTCGAAGCCCGCCTGGTTCAGGTCGCGGACGACGTCGTTGTTTGGGAATGGTTTGGCAAAACTCAATCTTACATCCATTTTCCCCGCGGCATTCCGGGCGTGGGCGGGTACAGCCCCTGCGAGCAATGCAGGCTGCACGATATCTTCCGGCCCGGGCTTATAGATCGCCCGCACACCCAGGTGTTTCAAGGCCTTTCCGCTCGGCGCCCCGGAAACCACCGCCGTATAGGCATGATCGGGCACATAATCGAGCAAAGTGATCCCCTCGGCCAGCAACCTCGAACGGGTGGCTTCGTCGGGGATCTTGTTAAACTGGACAATCACCAGCGAACGCTGCTGGCCTACCTGATGCTGCCGCGCCTGGGCAGGTACAATCCGGTCGGGAATGCTGTCGGGGAGCGTGAGCGTCCTGTTTTTCAGAAACAGCCGGAGCTGCGCCCGGCGTTGCGCATGGGTTTGTGTAGAAAAAAATAATAGCAGTAGTAGTAAACAAGCTATTTGTTTGCTGGAAATCATGTAGAAATAAATAACCGATAGTAAAGGGATTTGCTAAAATAGTTAATAAAAGAATATTGCCTGCCCTTCCCTACCGTCCCGGCCTGCCTTTAATCATCGAAGTAACTCGCATGCCCTGTTTACACCATACGAAACCTTTGAAATTGCCCAGGCTGTTGTAACTTTACATATCCTTAGCGATGTGCCGGTCAGGTATCGCGGATGTTTAACCCAGCCACATTTTGAACCAGATTATCCCTCCCAGTTTAACAAGCCTCTGGCAACGGCTTCAAGGTCCGAGTGAGGTATTTACCTTACAGAACCGAATTTTTCATTTCATGTGCGTCGCCACGCTGGTAGTGATGGGGTATGTGCTGATATTCAGTCTGGCGATGGGAATGATCACCTATGCCTGGCTCACAGCCGCGCTCATCCCGCTGCAATTGTTGTTATATTACCTCTCCCGCGTGAAAGGACTTACCACCCTGTCGCCGGCCATTTATTCTGTGCTTTTCCACCTGTTTTTTGTCGTGAGCTATCGCGTGAGTGCGGGCATTACGGGCTCCACGCTGCTATCGCTAACGCTAGTCTATTTCTGCTCGCTCGTGATCGCGTCCCCGCGGGCGTACCTGCCGCTCACGGTGATCAACCTGGGCACGGTGGCCGCATTGCTCCTGCTCGAATACCGCAACCCGACATTTGTCCTCACCTCCTACGCGAGCCGGGAAGAGCATTTTATCGACATCGCCTCCACCTATGCCGTCACGGTCATCACATCATTGATCGGCCTCGGGTACATTATCAGCAATTACCGGAAGGAGAAAGACAATGCCGAAGAACGGGCGCTGCTGCTCGACGTCCTGCATGATGAAAAAGCCAGGCTGATCGCCGTGATATCCCACGATTTCAACACGCCGCTCATTTCCGTTAAAAAATACCTTGATATCCTGGGGAGTTTCGAGCTCACCGCTGCCGAGCGGCAAATGCTGGAATCCGAGCTCCGGCAATCCGTCGTGAACACGCAGAATTTGCTGATGAACCTGCTGGATATGACTAAATCAAATGACAGAATACGGCACCGCAGCACATCTTTCAATCCGCTGGATGCGATTGAGGACACCCTGAAAGTGTACCAGGACATCGCCCGGGAAAAGGGCGTTCTGTTTGAGCCCGAAATACCGGACTCGCTCACGCTCAAAGGCAACCCGCACCTCTTCAACATCGTGATCCGCAACCTGATCAACAATGCAGTGCGCGCCTGCAAGGCTTCGGACCGCGTCCGCCTGACGCACGAATACCACGGCAACTGTCACCAGTTCAGCGTGAGCGACACCGGCCCCGGCCTTTCCGAAATTGCTGAGAAGGAAATTATGGAAGGCTGGCAGGACCATTCCATGCAAAGCCTGCGCTCTGGCGGCCTGGGCCTGATACTCGCCAAAAAATACGCCGGGGCGCTCGGGGGAGAACTGGCATATACCACCGAAATCGGCAAGGGAACCGTGTTCTCCCTCACCATTCCGATCGGATAATTTACTATGCCGCCGTAGCACGCGAGGGCATCCCATGTAATTATTTTATTATATATTTGTCTTTTAACGATTATGGACAATTATCAGGGATGTACCGACTCAGCGTTGCTGGCGCTCATCGCCGAGGGTGACGAGCTGGCATTTGCGGAAGTGTACCGCCGCTACAAAGGCGTTCTGTTCCTGCATGCGCGGCGCATTCTCGGCAATGATGAAGAAGGAAAAGACGTTTTGCAGGAGCTTTTCACCACGCTCTGGACCCGGCGGACTTCCATTGATCTCAAAACGAACCTCTGCGCCTACCTGTACGCCTCCGTGCGCAACCGGGTATTCGATATCATCGCGCACCGCAAAGTGGAGGCCAGATACATCGCCTCATTGGCCGCATTCATCGAACAAGGCGAGTACGTAACCGACCAGCAGGTGCAGGAGAAGGAGCTGCGGGAGCTGATCGAGCAGGAAATTGCATTGCTCCCCCCGAAAATGCGGGAAGTATTTGAGCTGAGCCGCAAGGAAGAATTATCCTACAAAGAGATCGCCGATCAGCTGCATATTTCGGACAAAACCGTTAAAAAACAGGTCAATAATGCGCTCCACATTCTTCGGGAGAAGCTCGATACCGTGTTCACTTCAATGGCCTGCTTCCTCTTTTTTTAATTTTTTCAACTTTTTTTGACATTCTTCTACTACCAAAGCCCCGGTTGGCCGTCATTACACCATAACCAGCCAAATCAGCAGACATGGAACTGTCGAAAGCCCGGGAGTTAATCCAAAAGTACAAGGACGGCACGCTCACGCCGACAGAAAAATCCATTCTCGAAAGCTGGTACCTCGACCTCGCCAGATCAGAAACGACGCCCATTGACGCCGAAACGCTCGAATCGCATTTGGACGAGGTCTGGAATGCATTGCCTGTTCACCCGAAACCCGAGGTAAAACCGGGGAGCACGATACCCCTGTACCGCCGCATCGCCGCCGCGGCATCGGTGATCCTCGTCCTGGGTGCGGGTGCCTATTTCTTTTACGCAGGCCAAGAGGATGCCGCTCCGGTGGCCGAAGCCGTCGCCCCTGCCGACGTTGCGCCTGGCGAAAGCAAAGCGGTGCTCACGCTGGCCGACGGCGCCGAAATTGTGCTGGACAGCATTGTAAACGGCCAGCTCGCGAAAGAAGGCAACACGAGCATTGTAAAAACCAACCCCGGCGAGATCATGTACAAACCTTCCGGCACCACCGGCCCGGCCGCCGCATTGACTTATAACACAATCACCACGCCGAAGGCCGGGCAGTTTCAGGTGAGGCTGCCCGACGGGACGAAAGTATGGCTCAATGCCGAGTCGTCTGTCCGCTTCCCTACCGCTTTCACCGGCCGCGAACGGGTGGTCGAAATCATGGGTGAAGTGTATTTTGAAGTAGCCAAAATGACGGTGGGCCAGCGGAAAGTGCCTTTTAAAGTATTGGCAGGCAAGCAAATGGTGGAAGTGTTGGGCACGCGGTTCAATATCAACAGCTACCAGGATGAAGGAATAATCAAAACCACATTGCTCGAAGGCAGCATTCAAGTACGCGAATCGGGCAATGCGAATGGCGGCGTGCTCCTCCGCCCCGGCCAGCAAGCCGAACTGGCGGCGGCCGGCAAGGCCCGTACGGACGGTAAAAAGGGCTTCGATGTGAAAACGGTGAATGCCGGCGCGGTGGTGGCCTGGAAAGACGGCTACTTCCGGTTCGACAACGTGGGACTGCCGGAACTGATGCGGCAGCTCGCTCGCTGGTACGACATGGACGTAGTGTACCGCGCGCCTGCGGGAGAGCATGAGTTTGTAGGGCAGATCGCGCGAAGTGCGCCGCTATCCAAAGTGTTGAAAATACTCGAAATGGGCGATGTGCATTTCCGTGTGGAAGGCAAAACCATTATCGTAACCGAATAAAATACCATTGAATCACCTAAACCCTACCCTTATGCCAATGGAATAACCCCCTCTCCGCTGGGTTCCATAAACAAAGAAGCCGTTTCAGATGCGACCTGAAACGGCTGGTGGCCGGAATCCCAAACCTCCCTGCGCCAGGAGCGCTCAGGTGGGTTGCATTGTTGTCTAAAACATTTCTCAATTCCAAACCTGGTCAAAAATATGCAAATTTTTGTACATGGGAAAACTGCGTGTATACGTATGCGTTATTTCCGTAAAATATTATTGGTGATGAAATTGACGGCCTTAATACTTACGATGGTATGCCTTCATGTATCAGCAGCCAGCTTTTCGCAGAAAGTCAGCATGGCGGTACGGAACAAACCGCTGGCGGCCGTGTTCGCCGACATTCAACAGCAAACGGGCTACCAGTTCTTTTACGACAACAAAGTCGTGAAAAAAGGCAACAAGGTGACAGTCGACATCCGCTCGGGGTCGATTGTGGAAGTGATGGATGCCGTGATGAAAGGCCAGCCGCTCACTTACAGCATTATCGACAAAACGGTCGTCATCAAACGGAAGCCCGAAACAGGCCGTGATACCCGGCCGGAAAGCAATGCAGGGAATGCAGAAATGAAAGCTGTACTTCCGGCCAGTCAACCCGAAAAACGGCTGGAAACGCTGCTGCTACGCGGCCCGGCCGAATACCAGAAAGCCGACCTGGGCATCACCGGCAAGGTGACCGACGACAAGGGCGAAGGCCTGCCCGGCGTGAGCGTGATCCTGAAAGGCACCCAGCGCGGCACCACGTCCGATGTGGATGGGTCGTTCCGGATAGACGTGCCGGACAAGGGTTCGGTGCTCATATTCAGCTTTGTAGGCTATGTATCTAAAGAAGTGACCGTCGGCCCGGAAGCGACGCTCACGGTAACGCTCCAGACCGATAACCGGAGCCTGGAAGAGGTCGTAGTGGTGGGCTACGGCACCGTCAAAAAGAGCGACCTGACGGGCTCGCTGTCGCAGGTGAAAGCAAAGGAGCTGAACGCCTACCCGGCCACCAACGTGTTGCAGGCACTTTCGGGACGTGCCGCAGGCGTGCAGGTATTGCAAAACAACGGCTCGCCGGGAAGCGGTGTGAGCGTGCGCATCCGGGGGACCAATTCGGTGAACGGGGGCAATGAGCCGCTGTATGTGGTGGATGGCTTCCCGATCAACGGCAGCAACCCCACGATCCTGAACAATGCGGATATTGAAAGTATGGAAATACTGAAAGACGCGTCGGCCACGGCCATTTACGGCTCGCGCGGCGCCAACGGCGTGGTGCTCATCACAACCAAACAAGGCAAGGCAGGCAAAACCCGCGTCGATTTCGAGACCAGTTACAGCATTCAAAAGCTGCGCAAAAGGTTGGACATGATGAATGCGACCGAATACGCAACCTTTTACAACGAGCAAGCCGCGAACGACAAGCTGAACCCCTATTTCACGCAGGCGCAGATCGACGCGATGGGCGCAGGCTACGATTGGCAGGACCTGATTTTCCGCACGGCCGCCATGAAATCGACAGCGCTCAGTGTGAGCGGGGGAAACGATAAAACCAACTTTTCCTTGTCGGGAAGCACCTTCAACCAGGATGGGATCATCAAAGGAAGCGATTACAACCGGTACTCCATCCGCGCGAATATCAACCATACGATCAGCAAGATGTTCAGCGTCAACTTCTCGGGAACGCTGAGCCGGCTCGTTACGGCGCGCAAGGACAGCGAAGGCGGCGGCCGCGGCACATCCATGATCTCCTCGGCCATCGGCGCGCCGCCGTCGCTCACGCCCTACAATGAAGACGGCATTTACAGAATCCTCGCCACCGCCTACCCGTTCGTGGCCACGGACCTGATCAACCCGATCAACTTCATTAACGAACAAAATGAGAAGACCAGGGCCAACGTGGCGCTCCTGAATGCTGCCCTGGTCTTCAAGCCCATCGAGGACATTACTATTAAAATCGCCGGTGGATTGGAGAACCGCGACGACCGGACGGATAGATATACGACTACCCGGTTTGTCCGGTCCAATGGCTCTGCTTCGGTGAATACCGGCCAGTTTACGAGCTTTCTGAGTGAAAACACCGTGAGCTATAACAAGACGATTGCCGACAAGCACAGCGTTTCGGCCGTAGCCGGGTTCACCTACCAGGACTTCACCTCCACCGCGCTGTCGGCCAGCGGCGTGGGCTTTTTGAGCAATACCACCGAAACCTACGACCTCAGATCCGCGGCCACGCCCGGCATTCCGACCTCGGATTATTCCAAATCCGTGCTCCTCTCCTACCTGGCGAGGCTGAACTACGCATTCGACAGCAAATACCTGGCGACCGTCAGCTTGCGGCGCGACGGTTCCTCCAAATACAGCGAGGGTGATAAATGGGGCTACTTCCCGTCGGCCGCGCTCGCCTGGCGGGTTTCCAATGAGGATTTTCTCAAAAACAACACGGTTATCTCCGATCTGAAAGCCCGCGCAAGCTGGGGGCTGACCGGCAGCCAGGCAATCAGCGCGTACGCCACGCTGAACCAGCTCGATGCCGGAAAAACCACATTCGGCGACGCGCTGTACAGCACCTACACGCCCGGGACGAAACTGCCGGGCAACCTGAAATGGGAAACGACCGAACAAAAGGATTTTGGGATTGACCTCGGTTTATTCAAAAACAGGCTCATTGTTGCGGTCGATTATTATGTCAAAAACACGAGGGACCTGCTCAACACCGTCACGCTGCCCGCTTCACTCGGGTACACCACGACAATCCGTAACATCGGAGAAGTACAAAACAAGGGATTCGAACTCGGGCTGGATGGCCGCATTCTCACGGGTGCATTCAAGTGGGATTTGAATGCGAATATTTCGCTGAACCGCAACAAGGTTTTGAAACTCAATGACGGACAGGATATCCTCGGCGGCACGGTGAACGTGGTGGTGATCAACGACGTGACCAACATCCTGCGCGAAGGAAGGCCCATCGGACAGTTTTGGGGCTACATGGAAGACGGGTACGACGAGAAGGGAAAAATCAGGTACCAGGATACCGACGGCGACGGAAGTATTACCATCAAGGACAAAACCTACATCGGCAATCCTAACCCGGATTTCATTTACGGCATCAACTCCAATATGTCCTACAAGAACTTCGACCTGACGTTTTTTATCCAGGGCGTGAGTGGCAATGATATGTTCAATGCAAGCGGCATGAGCAGCACCATCGACTACGGATTTGGCCTGAATATGCCGAAAGAGGTTTACCAGAACCACTGGACGCCTTCCAACACCAACGCCAAATATCCGCTGATCAGCAACAGCGTGAATGCGCGGGTATCCAACCGCTACATCGAGGACGGCTCCTACCTGCGCCTGAAAAACATCCAGCTGGCCTACAACTTCCCCCTGCAAAAATGGGGCGTCAAATGGATCAGTCATGCGCAGCTGTACGCAAGTGCGCAAAACATCCTCACACTCACCAAATACTCCTGGTGGGACCCCGAAGTGAACTCGCGCGGAGGCAGTAACTCCATCCAGCAGGGCATCGACTTTTACAGCTACCCGATCGCCAAGTCAGTCACATTCGGTTTGCGGGTCGGTTTTTAATGGCCTGCCGGATTCATTTCTCTCGCTTCAATCCAGACATTATCAACTATGAAAAGTTTAGTAAAAACATATCATCTATTGGCGCAAACGGGCTTTTGCGTCCTGGCGGTACTTTCGGGCAGTGTGCTTGTGTCGTGCGAGGACGTGCTCAAAGAGGAGCCGCGTTCGGTGGCCGTTGAAACGTTTTTCAACACCGCCGCCGAGGTCGAAACGGCAGTGAACGGCATTTTCACGCCCCTGCGCAACAACAACTACTCCGTGTACGAAACAACGCTCGAATGCCAGTCGGACTTCACCAACGGCCGGGGCAGCTGGGCGCCGCTGCACGGGTTCCAGGGCCTCGACGACGCGAATATCAACCGTGTGGGCGGACTTTGGAATGCATTTTACCTGAGTATCCGCAATGCCAACCTGGTGATCCGCAATGCGCCCCTGGGCAACGCGATCAGTGCCGCCGACGTGAGCCGCTATGTGGCCGAGGCGAAGTTCATGCGGGCATTTAACTATTTCCAGCTCGTGCGCAATTGGAGCGGCGTGCCGCTGCGCACCGAGGCGAATATGAATGAAATAGACCTCAAAAAGAGCACAGCCGAAGAGGTTTACAACCTCATTGTAGCCGACCTGCTCACCGCCGAGGCCGATTTACCCGACAACCCTTCGGTAGCAGGGAGGCCAACGCGCTGGGCCGCGAAAACCATGCTCGCGGACGTTTACCTCACGCTCGGCAAATTCGCCGAGGCCCGCGACAAGGCCGCCGAGGTAATGGCCTCCGCCAAATTCTCGCTCGTACCGGTTACGACCAAAACCGATTTTCAGCAAAAAGTGTGGGGGCCCGAGCTGGTATCTACTTCGGAGGAAATATTTCACCTGAAATACACCCGCCAGGTCGGCCAGGGCAACTATATGCTCTGGGTAAGCAACCACCCCGACACCAAATTGTTCAACTTCGGGGGTGCTTACGTACTTTACCTCGATATAAAAAGCGATTATTACACCTCCTGGGACAATGCCGACGTACGCAAGGCGCTTTGGGACAATATCAACTTCGGCCTCGGCACCAATACGCTCGTAAGCTCTAAATTCACCGACCAGCTGGCCGTGAGCCAGAGCGGCGCCGGCAACGACGACCCGGTGTACGGCTACTCCGACGTGCTGCTCATTTATGCCGAAGCATCGTCCCGCGCAGGCAACGGCCCCAACGCCGCAGGCCTGGAAGCGCTCAACACCGTGCGCAGGCGCGCCTACGGAAAGCCGTCCACCGAAGCCTCGGCCATTGACCTGAAACTGACCGATTTCAACGCCGCCACATTCCTGAACCGCGTGCTGACGGAGCGCAGCTACGAATTTCAGTTGGGCGGAAAGCGCTGGCTCGACCTGAAACGGACCGGCAAAGCCGCGGAAGCAGTACTCGCCGCAACCGGCAAAACGATCGCCGAAAAGCATTACCTCTGGCCGATACCGGTCTCCGAAATGAATTATAACAAAGGCCTCGAACCAGCCAAAGACCAAAATCCGGGCTATTGAGCATTAAAAGATATTTGCTAATGGAAAAATTGAAAAGACGGTCCGCATTGACGGGCCTGGGTGCACTTTCTCTGGGAATGCTCAGTCCTTCGCGCTCGAAGGGCGATGTGCTGGCGAAGCCTTACGCGGTGAAGCAGCAAACGATCACGACCGACATCCTGGTGGTAGGCGGCGGCACGGCGGGTGTCGTGGCCGCCATTCAGGCCGGGAGGGCGGGCCGGAAGGTAATATTGGTTGAAAACGGAAGCCAGCTCGGCGGCACCACCACTACCGGCGGCGTGGCATTTCCGGGGATCTTTTTTGCCTGGGGAAAACAGGTGATCAGCGGCATCGGCTGGGAAATGGTGCAGGAGGCCGTAGCGTTGAACGACGATACCCTCCCCGATTTCTCGATCCCGCATGGCCGGCAGCACCCCAAGCACCAGGTGCGGCTGAACGGGCAGCTCTATGCCCTGCTCATCGAAGAAAAATGCATTGAAGCCGGTGTGAAGATCCGGTTTTACGAAACGCCGGTAGCCGCCGCATTCGAGAAAGGCAACTGGGCTGTCGATACGATTGGGAAGGGTACCAGCACGCGCATTATCTGCAACCAGCTTATCGACTGCACGGGCAATGCCTATGTGGCTTCCATTGCAGGTTTTAATGTGCTGCGCGAGGCGGTGATCCAGCCGGGTACGTTGCAGTTTCAGCTCGGCGGCTATGATTTCCAGTCGCTCGACCTGAAAATGATCAAGGAGCGTTACCAGGAAGAGATCAACAAAGGCAACCTGGTCAAAACCGATTTCCGGAACAACATAGTAGGCCTGCTGCGGAGCGGCGGCGATAATATCCAGCACATCCTCGGCGCCGATTCCACCACCTCCGAAACCCACACCGTGGCGAACCTGAAAGGCCGCAGCTCGCTGCTGCAAACCCTGCGGTTCCTCCGAACACTGCCGGGATGCGAGCAAATCAAGCTCGTGGACATGCAAAATGAAACGGCCGTGCGCGAAACCTATCGCATCGACGGGCATTACCAGATCACCAAAGCCGATTACGTCACCGGCAAGGTGTTCGACGACGCGGTTTCCTACTCCTACTACCCCATCGACGTTCACGACGAACACGGCGTGGTGCCCGACCATCTCAAAGAAGGCGTGGTGCCCACTGTCCCATTGCGGGCATTGGTGCCCAAAAACAGCCGGAACTTCCTTGTAGCGGGCCGGTGCGTGAGCAGCGACCGCCTGGCCAACTCGGCCCTGCGCGTGCAGGCGTCGTGCATGGGCATGGGGCAGGCCGCCGGCGCGGCGGCGGTGCTGGCCAATATGCAGAATAAGTCGCCTTTGGAAGTTAACCTCGACGACCTGCGGAAGCTCATCGAATCGCATGGGGGCATTGTGCCGGGAAGTAGTCAAAAAGGCTGATGGATGAGGATATCAGGCATTAACATTCCAAAAAGTATCCGGCGCATGGTGGCGGTGTGGGCGATTGCGCACGGTTCATTGCCGTGCCTCGCCCAGATCCGCTATTTCCAGCCCGCAAGCATTCCGGGTACCGAGGCGAACGTGGTCGCCATCCCGTCCGCCGTGCAGGATTCCATTGTTACCGATACCATTTTTCAGGTTTGGTCCAAAGAAGGTTATCCGCTTCGTTATTACAAAAAAATAAGGACGAGCGTGTGTTTCGACAACAAATGCAGGCTGCTGAAATGCACGCTCTACTGGAATGTAACGGGCCGTTACCTGGGCTTAGAACTGGAAAAAGGGGAATTCCTGAGCAAAGCGCGGCATAAGCCATTCAAACGAAAGGAATACCTGCGCCTGCACGCGATCCTGGCTGACGAATCTTCCCGGCTGTCGGTATTGTCGTACGGCGAGCTGGCACCGAGGGCGCAGCCAAAGGCGGGAGGAAAAGCCGACGTGGACGCGGTAACTTCCGCCACCGCCGCCAGCATTCTCGACGATGTGGTGCCCGGCGCGGCTTATACCACCTACAAAATGTGGCATGTGGTGTACGGCGCAAGCCAGCAGGAAGTGCGCGACCTCACCATCCGGTCCCTCTCGCCGGCATTAATCGAACAACTGCTCGACAGCCCCGACGCAACAGACAAAATCTGGGCCCTGGACCACATCCGGGGCAATGTGCGGCTTTCGCCGGAGCTTCGCGGCCGGCTGTTTTCGCTCATTAACGGCGGGCAATACAACCTCGCCGAACGAGCGATCAACGCCCTCGACCGCCAGGAGCTCGATGCCGATACGGTGCAGGCGATGCTCGCCGGTAAGCTTGCGCAAGGCAGCTACGCGATCAGGAAACTCATTCTCGGAAAATTTGCCCAGGCATCGCATCTCACGGAACAGGCCGTGGCCGGCCTCATGCCCGTTTTGAATGGAAACAACCCTGAACTGACTAACAATGTGCTTGATTTATTCGCGCAGCACCGCATTGCTGATCCTGAAATCAGTCGCGAAGTGGCCGCGCTGCTTACGCGGGAGAATGCATTTGTGGCGAAAAAAGCCTACAAATACCTGGCGGCGTTACCCTCCAAAAGCGCGGATGTGGCTGCGCAAATGGACGCCTTTCGAAAGGAGCATTTGCAGGAATAAACTTAGTTGAGCAAACCGGCCGTCCATTGTACGGCGAAGGCCGTTTTGAAGAATTTGGCTTTCAGTTCAATGAGCTTTTGCTGCGCTTCGAGCACTTTGTTTTCGCGGCTATTGATGAGGAACAAAGAGCTTTCCCCGTTGCCAAACAGCGTTTGTTCGGCTTCCAGCAGCCTTTGATAGTTGCCATAATTGAGCGTTTGGAGGCCTATCTGCTCTTTCAGGACCGAAAACTCATTGTGGTATTTCCTGATCTTCAATTGCAGGTCCAGCTGTTTCTGAACCTGGTCGAGGCGCGTTTCCATGATTTTCAGCCCCGCCATTTTGTATGCGCCCCGCCCCGCGGAAAGCCGCAGCGGTATCTCGAATTTGAAACCATACTGGTAGTTATTCCCCAGAAAAGCCGATTCCGAGATATTGGAAAACGCATTATACCCCTTACTGAGGTGATTGTAGCGAAAGTCGGCTTTGGGCAGCAGTTCCTGGAATTTCAGCTTTTTGTCAATATCCAATGCCCGCAGTTTGAAATCGTACACGCGCAATGCGGGATGTGAATTCTCCGCGATGGTAAGCAGGGCATTCAGGTCGAGCTCCATTGTTGCGAGTAGCCGCTGGTCGTCCCAGGCGGTCGGCGGGACGATGTTTTCGGGCAGGTTGTACGGCGAGCCGGAGTCGGTCCAGAGAAAGCCGGAGAGCGTCAGTCCGGCGTTAGTGAATTGTATCCTGTACTGCGCTTCCTGGTACTGAAAGCTTTGCAATTGCGCCAGCGCTTCCACGGTATCGATGGCCGCGCGCTCACCATTATTGAATGCCCTGCGCACGAGGTCCAGCCTTTCGACATTGATCGCCACCGCGGTTCGCATTACCTGGTACAGGTTATAGCTGCTCACCCAGCCCCAGTAGGCATCCATCGCATCCATCAGCAGGTCGTTGACAAACAATTGCTGCTCCGTTTCAGCCATGGAGGTGAATATCCGGGCCTGTTTCAGGTAGGCGCGGCGCTTGTCCATCAAAAGGTCTTTTGCCAGCGGAATGCTCGCGCCGATGAAGGACGACTGCCCTTTGGACATCGTCGGGTCCAGCCGCTCGCCTGTGTAGTTGTCGATACCGGTGTGCACTTCGATGCCGTACCAGGTGGGGATGGTAATCTCGGGAGAAGTGCGGTTGTAGTAATCAACCCCGCCGAACCGCTTGCGCGCTACATAAGCGCCCAGCACGGGATCGAACCCGCCGCGGGCGATGAGGAGGTCGGCCTGCGCCTTATCCACATGAATGCGCGCCTGCCTGGCCACCGGGTGGTATTTTCTCACGATTTCCAACACCTGCTCGCCACTTAGCGTGCGGGTCGAATCCTGGGCGAAAGACACATTGAAAAGCGCCGTTACGAGGAGCAAGCCCAGCTGAATTGCTATTGTTTTCATAGGCGGACGCATTACTTCTTTTGCTCCTTTGCTTTGGGTTCTTTCAACACATAATAGTCTGGCGGGAAGCCATTGATATTCCGCCAAAGCTCGTACCATACCGGCACGTCTTTGAGCAATGCGATCCCCTGCGCCCCGGTGCCGAGTTTCAGCTGCTGCGGCCACGGACGGTCGGAAGCGTCTTCCGCAACAAGCACCCTGAAAAGTCCGTTCGGACTGATGGTATGCTCAAATGCGACCACTTTTCCGCCAAAAGTACCGTAACTGTTTTCGGGCCAGCCGCTGAATATAATGGCCGGGAAGCCATCAAACAGAAACCGTACTTTCTGGCCCACACTAATGAGCGGCAGGTCCACCGGGCGCACGTACATTTCCACCGCATATTGCGTGCGGGTAGGCACGATCACGGTTATGCGCTCGCCGTCTTTAAGGATTTCGCCGATACCCGCCTTGCTGGCCTGGACAATCTGCCCGTCCTGCGGTGCGGTGATGATGTACATGCCGTTACGGATCGTGTAGTTGGTTACCTGATTTTCCAGTTTCGCCATCTCACCCTCGCCGGAGGCAATGTTGCTGAGGCTTTGAAGCCGCTCGCCTTCCGTCTTGCTGATCTTCTCGGCATATTCCTGCTCCACGCCGTTCTGTTCGATCTGCGTGATGAGGATTTCCTGCTTCGTCTGCGCGACCTTGTTTTCGGCCGTCACACGCTTAGCCATGGCGTTTCTGAATGCCGTATTGCGTTGTTGCAGCTGCGTTTTGGACACGAGCCCTTCCTGCTGCATTTTTTCCTGACGCTCGTACTGGTCTTTCGCGAGGTTAAACTCGTTGTTTGCCGCTTCCAGGTCGGCCTGTTCGCTGGCCAGTTTGCTTTCCAGCTGGCCCAGTTTGTTTTTCAATTGCTGGATTTTCAGCTTTTGCGAAGCCTGCAACGCCTGGATCTGCGACGTGGCGGTGGCCGCTTTTCCTTTGTAGTATTCGATCGCGTCCTTTTTGGCTTGTACCTGTTGCTGCGTCCGGTTTACGAGCTTCGGGTCGAGGTAGTCTTCCTTGATCTCCGATATCTGCACGATCGTGTCGCCTTTTTGTACAAAATCCCCTTCTTTCACAAACCACCGGGCGATCCGGCCGGGAATCGGGGAATTGATGTCCTGAGGGCGCTGCTCCTGATACAGGGACGTGAGCGACCCGGGTGCCTTGATATTCTGCGTCCAGGGCAGGAAAAGCCCCAGCACGAGGATAATCATGATTCCGTAGAACCAGTAGCGGACTTTGCTTTCCTGCCCGCGCATGTAAATCGTGTCGAACGATTTGAGTGGAATTTTATAGTTCGCCTGATCCATTGTCAATGTTCTCGGTTAATGTTGCTGTGCCATTGCTAAGCAAAATCTGGTAATCGCATGCTTCCAGGAAGGCCGGATCGTTCACCGCCACGATGATGGTCGCATTGTTGGGCCTGCTTTTCAGGTACTGCATCAATTTCTGCTTTTCATGTCCTGCCAGTCCGTCCCACGGATCTTCCAGCAACACCAGGCCGGGTTTGTTCAGCAATGCCCTCAGGAGTGAAATGCGTTTGATATAATGCCCCGGCAGGTTCTTGCCATTGGGCGCAACCTGGGTTTGGAAACCGTCCGGCAGCTGATCGAGGAACCCCGAAAGCCCGGTCGCGTCGGCCAGGTCGATGATCTCGTCGGAGGTAATGTGGCACCTGCCGTCGATGATATTGTCCCAAACCGTGCCGGTGAATACCTCCCGCTGGTTGAGGTACAATCCCATTCTCATCCGAAGCGCGCCCAGCCGGTAATTGCACAACGGCACTTTATTGAACAGCAGGGAACCGGTAAAATGCTGATAATGCCCCGCAAGGATTTTCAGGAAGGTGGATTTGCCCGAACGGCCGACCGTTGAAACACCCACCAGACTACCCGCGGGAATTTTCAGGTTAATGCCGTGGAATACGCTCCGATTGTCGGGAAACGAGAACGAAAAGTTCTGCATTTCGATCGATACGCCTTTGCCGGCCGCGTCGAGCGACAGCGTGCCTTCCGGCTCCGAAAGGTTTTCGGTGACGGTAGAAAGCTTTTCGAGGCCGGTCACGACATCGTAAACGGTATCGAGGTTGATAATCAGCTTCTCCACCGCATTGATCACCGCCAGGACGATGATTTCCGCCGCAATAAACTCCCCGATATTCAGCTGCTGGCGCAGCAAGAGGAAAGCGCCGCCCGCAAGCATAGCCGTCGTGATCGCTACCTTGGTGAATACCAGCGTTTTGTATTGCAGCAGCAGCACCGAAAAGTGCTCCGTGCGGGAGTTGAGGTATTTGTTCACATGGACGTCTGTCCGCGTGAGGTTGAAATTCGTGTCGTAACTGAGCTTGAAGGGATTGATCACCCTGGCCATTTCTTGTAGCCAGGCCACCGTTTTGTATTTGTAGACACTCTCCTGAAGGGAAGTTTTAAGACCGTTTGCACCTGTGAGCCGGAAGATGACTGTCAGGATGACGATCAATGTGAGGCCGAATACAATGAAGAAGGGATGGTAGAGTGCGAGGAGCATGAGGCCGAAGACGATCTGGATGCTGGCCGCGGGTACTTCGAGCAAGAGCTTCGATAAGCCCTTCTGTACATTGAGGACGTCAAAAAAGCGGTTGACTTTCTCGGGGAGGTAAAATTTGTCGGTTTTGATGAGGTCGAAGCGGGGGATCTTGTCGGCGAACTCGAATGCATACCGGGTGAAGATTTTCTGCTGGATCTTCTCGATGATTTTCATCTGGTTGATCTGCATAAGCCCCACCACCACAACTCCGGCCACGACGAGGGTAATCAGCACATAAATGGAGGTTACCATGGAGGCGCCGAGCACAAAACCGATGATCGCCTGAATGCCCAGAGGCAGACTCAAATTGACGAGACCGCTCAGCATTGCATAGAAGTACACCGCCAAAATATCCGACCTGTCCAGCAATATCAAGTCCCATAACCGCTTGAAGGGGTTCACCTTTTCCATAGTTGTTTTTTGGGTTTCACTGCAAATATAACAACACTAGCAGGAACAATAGTATTGCTATTTGATAATATACAGAAACTTTTCTTTGCGAACACTCACTATTACTGACACACATTTTACTATTTTAGTGCAATAATTGATCGTGTATGGAATTTCACGTAAGTTTTCATCTGAATGAGAAGGTCTACCTGAAAGACCCGGAGAGCAGCGAGGTGGGCAAGCAGCTTGTCAAGAATGCTATTGATTTGATTTATGAACTTGGTTTCGAGCATTTTACCTTTAAAAAACTGGCCGTCCAGGTGAACACCACCGAAGCGACCGTTTACCGGTATTTCGAAAACAAACACCGGCTGCTGCTGTACATTCTGAACTGGTACTGGAGCTACATGGAATTCCTTGTAATGTTCAAGTTGCAGAACGTTACGGATCCTGCGCAAAAATTACACGTAATTATTGCACTTCTTACCCATGAATTGCCCCAAAGTGCGGGATCAATGGACTATAACACGAAATACCTGAACCAGATCATCATCAGTGAAAGCAGTAAAGTGTACCTGGTGAAGGATGTGACGGAGATCAACAAATCGGAAGTTTTCAAACCCTACAAGGACTTGTGCACGCGGATTGCGCAGGTCATTTCGGAATACAACCCGGAATACCAGTTTCCGCGCTCGCTCAGCAGCACGCTTATCGAAACATCGCATTACCAGCAATTTTTCAGCACATTCCTGCCCCGGCTCACCGACAACCAGGGCGCCGACCAGCGCATTTTCGCCACCAATTTCCTGACGGACCTGCTATTCAAGGCAATCACCAAAGCCAGTTAGCGCAACGCCAGTTTTGAAGACAGCCTGGTGGCCTCCTCGGTAATGTGCGCGGGGAATTGGTTGATGGTCAGGATCCGGATCGCGTTGGTGGTGTTGAGCACGCCGGGTTTTATTTTGTAGTCAAATACAATCTCCTCGTCTTCTATCACTTCTGTAAAATGGTATTGCTCGTAGTTTTCAGACAACAAATCGGCCAGCTCGCGGTCGTGCGTTGATACGAACACCAGATTGTCGTTTCCGGCCAGATAGGTTAGCACGGCTGTACTGATCGCAATCCTTTCGATGGAGTTGGTGCCTTTTAAGACTTCGTCCAGCAAAAATAGCGTCGGCTTTCCGCCGCCACTTTCTTCAACCAGCTGTTTCAGGGCTAAAACCTCTTCCATGTAATAGCTCTTTTGGTCGAGCAGATCGTCGGAGATGCGGATGGAAGAGCTGACACGCATCCGCGGCATTGCAAATTCCGATGCGAAGCAGGTGTTGAGGGTTTGCCCGAGGATCGCACTGATGCCTACCGTTCTGATGAAAGTCGTTTTACCCGACATATTCGAGCCCGTCAGCAGCGCCGACCGCCCATTCAACACCAGGTCATTGGAAACGCCATTAAAAAGCAATGGGTGATAAAGCGCCTTCGTTCTCAGTCCGTTACCGTCGGAAACTCCCGACATCTGGCTGTAATGCGGCAGGCTTTCGCGCAGTTCGAGGACCGAAAGCGCGGCGTCCGTTTCACCTACAAACCTGAAAATAGTATAAATGTCGCGCTTCCGCGTTTCGAGTTTTCGGAGCGTGGCAAACAGCACCACGGGTTCAAGCAGCAATAATGCTTTGATCAACTCCACGAGGTATTCCACCAATTGCCCAATTTCGCTCTGCAATCTGGCCTCGATGCGAAAGACCGACATTTGTGGGATTACGCCCGCAATGGAATGTACTGAATCACGCACGTCACTGCCTGCCGACAGCCCATCCCTGGCCATCATCAGCCGGGCTATTTGGTACATGATCACGAGTTGCGGCAGAGAGGCGCTGTATTGATAAATGTTGTTCTTGTTCCAATAATGGACGCCCATATTGATCGGAAAGAGCAAAAGCAGCGCAATCAGCATTTTCGGAATAAACACCGAAAGCACCAGCGAAGCTAACGCCGATACCGAAAGCAGCTGAATAAGCCACAGCCATTTGGGGGCCGCGATATGTTCGCCCTGAAACAGCGCGGAAATGTGGTAGGCGCCCGGCTCATGCAGCTTGGTCAGCTCGCCGGAAACGGCTTTTTTCAGCGAGGGGTTTTGAGAAAATGCCGCAATCGTGGCTTCCATTCGCTCCACGCGCGGTAGTGGCCGGAATGCAGCGCATCAGATAATACAGGTACTGCTGCCCGGGGCGAGAGCGCGTGCGGTCGATGAAGCGGAAGACATCTTCCAGGTCCAGATCGCGGCAGGTCCGGTCGCAAATCACCTGGTACGAATCCGACAAATCGGCTTTGCTGAAAAATTTCCCGATTAATCCGAAATTGAAGAACTCCGTTTTGACTTCCATATTCGCGCGCAGAGGTTGGTTCGAGGGTTTAGGCGACGTGCCGGTATTATTTTCGGCGCCCATCGGGGTTCAATTTAATGGGTATCACCCCAGCGGCAGCAAAATTGTGTTAAACGGACGACTGGTGCGTTAACCCGGCGCCGCGGTGAAGTGCTGTGATTCAGTAATTTTCCACACAACTTTACACCCTGCCGCTGCAACCAAACACGCGGTCGGTTGGTCTTAGTATTATTTCGATGTTTGAAAATCTGATCTGATGGCTATGAAACTGCTTCTGCCTCTTCTGCTTGTTGGTTTGTTTTTCTCCTGTCATAAAAAGGTTGATCCCGAAGTGCCGGCGGGGGCATTATTTAAGGTAACGTCCAAGGGGCAGCTTTATCAAAGGCTGGAATACGGCAACGGGCGCGTGGCGCGTTTGCTGGGGTTCAATGGTTGTGAATCGCCCTACTCCGTCGTCGATTTCGGGTATGATGATGGCAGGATTAATTTTACCAGGCATGGCGACCGCGGCCTGCTGTCGTCGTGGAGCGGCGCACTATGTGACCCGAACCTGCCGTTCGAATATCACAACTATTCGTTTGAACGCGACAAGCAGGGCCGCATCAGCAAAGTTACCGGCAAATACATGACGGCGATTTATTCCTACGACGGCAACAAGGCGACCGTGCAGGTAAACCGCGAATCGGGCCATCCGGCCTGGCATATTTACCTCACATTCGACAGCAAGGGCAACATCATCGAAAGGCGCAACTCGGAAACGGACACGCTGGGCCTTACCCGCTTCGAATACGACAACCACCCCAACCCGCTGCGCGAACTCGATTCCTCCGGCTTGCCCAATCCGTTCACCTGCCCCAACAACGTCGTGCGCTCGCTCGACTCACGCGGAGAAGTGCTATGGGAACGGAAGTTCACCTACAACACCGCCGGCTGGCCGGTGACCCTCGATGAAGGCACGGGATTTGAACAACAGTACCATTATCAAGACAACTGACGGATTACCCGGCAAGGGTTACCGGCCGCGAAAACATCGGCCGGAATGTCTTTTGTCACCACACTGCCTGCGCCGATGATCGTTCGGTCACCAATGCTCACGCCGGGGTTGATAATCGCACTACCCCCAATCCATACGTCCTCACCGATCGTGATCGGTTTAGCGAATTCCACGCCCGATGCCCTCGTAACGGGATCGACCGGGTGCGTGGCGGTGTAGATTTGCACATTCGGCCCGAAGAGCGTCCTGCTTCCGATGCGGACGTATGTAACGTCGAGCACCACGCAGTTGAAATTGAAAAAAACCTGGTCGCCCACGATGATATTCGACCCATAGTCGCAGTAGAATGGTGGTTGCAGCCACAGGCTGCTGCCGGCATTGGGAATGAGTTGCTGCAATATCGCCGCCCGTTTTTCCGGCTCGTCTTCCCGGCCATTGTTCAATTCCAGCAACAAAAGCCTTGTCCGCGTGCGTTCGGCGGTCAATTCCGGATCCAGGGCTACGTAAAGCTCGCCGTCGAGCATTTTCTGTTTTTCGCTCTTCATGGTATGATCGTTGGTTTTCGACCCATTCAGGCAAAAGTGATGCCTGATAGCCATTGTCATGCCCGGCATATATGAGGAAAGTCAGTTTCCGACCGGCCACAGGTCACCATTCGTCTACTTCTTTATGAGTATCTTGCATGCATTGCTTACCGTCCCTGAATCCCGCTGATGAAAAATATCCTCGTTCCCTTCGATTTTTCTGCCTTGGCCATGCACGCGCTTGGTTTTGCGGCCGACATTGCCGCTGCCAGCGGCGGCCAGGTAGTGGCTTTATACGTGCTGAATGTAGCGCCGGTATTCGGAGCCAACCTCGATTCGCACGGCTACGGAAACAATACGGCAGCCATGCGTGCCGATCCGGGGCGCGAAGCGGCAGCCCGGTTCGAGAAAGTGAGGCAGCAGTTGAAGGGAAACATCCGCCCCGGCTTCCGGGTCGAGCGCGGGCTGCTGCACCAGGCGATACTCAGGGTCATTCATGAAACCGAGGCTGACCTGGTGGTGATGGGCACCAAAGGCAGCAGCGGCCTCGCCGAACTGCTCGTCGGCTCCAATACCGAAAAAGTGATCCGCACCGCGCCCGTGCCGGTAATCACGGTACATAAAGCGCTCACGGTGAGCAGCATCCGCAACATCATTATCCCTACCGCCGCCGATTCCGGACAGCAGCATCTGATGCGGCAAATCAAGGCATTGCAGGCGTTTTTCGGGGCCCGCCTGCATGTATTGTATGTCAAAACACCCGACGAAAAGGAATCGGACAAAGCATTGACGGACATCCTGGAAAGCTATGCCGCAGTGCACCAGCTATCCGACTACTCCACCCATGTCACTCATGCGCCCACGGAAGAAAAAGGCGTGCTCAAATTTTCAAAACGCATCCCGGATTCGATGATCGCCATGGGCACGCACGGCTACACCGGCATCACGCACCTGATGCTGGGCAGCGTGGCCGAAAACGTAGTCAACCATACGCGCGAGGCCGTGTGGACCTACCGGCTGCCCGGCGCGCGCAGCTAGCACATTCACAAGGCCCGCTTGCCTGCCTCGGTGATCATTTCCGGCGTCCAGGCAGGCTCCCACACCAGCGTCACAACCGTTTCCCGGTCCGGAAATTCTCCTGACATCACTTCGTCCACCCTGCCGACGATCGCCTCGCCCAGCGGGCAATGCGGCGTCGAGAGCGTCATTTTCACCTGCACCAGTCCGGGCGCGAACACGACTTCATACACCAGCCCGAGGTCGATGATATTGACATACAGCTCCGGGTCGATAACGGTTTTCAGTATGCGAAAAGCCCTTTCTTGCAATATTTCCGCTTCGGTTTCAGGCGTCGTTTGCATGTCGGGTATTGGTTAAATGAAAAAGAATTTTGAACACATTAGCGACATAAATCAATGCTAACAACACCCACAGCACGAGTGCGATCGAAACGGTCGTCGTGCTGGCAAGCAGCATCCCGGCCAGCAGGGACGCCACGGCTGCATAATAGAGGTACTGTTGGCACCGCAACAAGGTTTCTGAATACAAATCGCGGGGAAGCGAAATCACCCTGCTGCGCCTGCTGATCTCGTTCCAGACGATGAAGGGCAGCGTTTTGAACGTTTGGCCAAGGATGAGCGATGTGAGGCAGCCCAGAAACAGCAAAGTTCCGTACATCAATACCCATTTCGGCTGCACGCTGCTTTGGGCTACCGGAATGAGTAAAATCGCTGCTACTATGAAGACGAACGAGGATAATGTAAGTTTCATGGGAATGTCGATCCGCTTCCTGAGCCGGTTGTGCCGGGCGTCGTTGATGTACCAAAGCCAGGCGGCAATTCCAAGCGCTGTAATGCCCGCGTACAGCAAGTCCCGGTCGGCGGAGCCGGTAAGGTGGCCGTCGAGCAGAAAAAGGGCGAGCCCGGCGTTCTGCAAGATCCACGCGGCGTTCAGCCAGGTCGTTTTGGCGTTTTTAGCTACCAGGAACATCGGCACCAGCTTGATGCTCACGCCCGTTATGAGCTGTAAAAACCAGCCGCCGATGCCGGCATGCGCATGAAACTTCATGATGTCCAGATGGTTGCGCGTCATAAACGGATAGCGCAGATTGATCGCCAGGCAGAGCCCGAGCGTCACGGTCACCAATAACCACAATGCCGACGTGACGAGGAATTTCTGATGCAGCCCGTGCGAATCGTCGATGGTGGAGGTAAACAGCACATTCAGCACGTAACACAGCGTGGCCGCCAGAACGAAACTACCGCCGGCGATCATACCCGTGCCCGCGCTGAACGACCAGAAGGCCGGTATCAGCAATGCAAGGCCGATCAGCAGCAACACGTACGAGCAGCCGGCCAGGCGATTGCTGTACAGATTGTTTTCGCACAACACAGGTAGCAGCTCGTACGCCGCCCCGAAAATGACCATCGTGCCCCAGCCGAGAACAGCCGTGTGCACAATGGCCAGCAGGTGCGGACTGAAATAATGGCCCGTGAGGTCATTCGCCGAGAGGAACATCAGCACGGCCAGCACCAGGAAGAACAATGCGCCCGTAGCATAGAAGGGCACTACTACCCGTAGCGGGGGCGCTTTGCTTACATTTATTTCACTCATCCGGACGATCATTAGCATGAATCAGCACCCGCACGTCGCCATGATCGTGATCGAGGATGTGGACCGCATAATGCTGGTCCTGTATTTCCTCCAACAAATACACCGGCACTTTCTTGTGATACACATACAGCGCTTGCCCGGCCGGCAGCGATGCGAGCTCGCGCAGGATCGCCTGCATGGGACCGGGCGCGGCTAATGCGCGGACATCAATGCGCCTGATTTGCTCTTCCGAAAAGACCGACACCGCAGCGGCAAACGTTTCGGCGCTATCCATGCGTACACCCGGGCCGGCAGGCGGCGATGCAGCAGACCGGGCTTGCGGGCGCTTCAAAAACCACGTGTGGATCTCGCCCGCGCGGGCATCTTCGGTGTAGGCGAGCGATTGGTTCGCCAGCAGGTTGATCAGCGGATAAGGCGTGAAAGAGTTGACAATGCAAAGCACCTCGCCATCGTGCAGCGACCTGAATTTTTCCATGATCATTTTCAGCGGATCGGTGCCGCTGCTGATGACCGGTCGCACGTCGATTTCGTGGATATTGTCGGCCGCAATGGAAGCCAGCCATTGCGGCCGGCCCTCCTGCTTGTTGTGTGGATAGTCCATCATGTTATGATCGAAAGTGCTACGCTGCCTCACCGGCCAGCTGGCGGCTGATTTTCAATGCTTTTGGGAACAGGATGTTGTTTTCCAGGTGAATATGGTTGAAAAGGTCGTTTTCAAACTCTTTCAGCTTTTCGAACAAATAGGTGTACGAATTGCAGGCACCCTGGGGCAGCTGGTATTCGTTGCTGATCTTTCTGAGCCTTTTCAGGTCGTCGCCAGCGGAGGCGTGCTCGGCTTCCATCAGCCCGATCACCACATTCAGGTCCGGGGTGTCCTGCATTTGCGCCTTGTCGCTGGCCTGGGCGAATTGTTTGATAGCAGGGAATACAATGCCCTCTTCTTTTTCCAGATGATTGTACAGATCAGAAAGCAGCAGCTGCACCTGCTCTGAGAGTGCAAACAACTCGGGGTGCTTGTCGCCGTGGCGGCTGGCCACTTTCACGGCAAGGCCTCCGATCACCGGCCCGGTGTCGCGCACATATTGGTGATGCACATTCATTATATAGTCGATCAGAAAGCCGGGCTGCCAGGCAGCGAAGTTCAACGGCTGCTGCGAAACGGGCAGCGTGGCTGCGGCGGCGAGGGTTTCCTCATATTGCTCCTGCGTCACGCCTGCTTCGCGCAGGGCGTCTTTGAGTTTCCGCTTTCCGCCACAGCAGAAATCGATGCCGAGCTTGCGGAATGCGTCGGCCTTGCGGATGTCCTGCGAGGCCAGCTGCCCCACAGTCTCATTATCCGCTTCGGCGCCCTTTTTCGAGATTTTCACCTGCCAGTATTCCGGACCTTCCTGCAAATATTTCCAGGTAAAAATATCGCCGCGCTCGCCCAGCAGCTGGTAGTACAGCGGTTTCGGGTCGTGGTCGTTAAAGATGATGAATGAACCGCCGGGCAGCAGCGCATCGAAATGCTGAAAAATCGTGGCGTGTTTGAATCGCGGTTCAATAGTGGTAACATTTATAGTCGGTATGGTTTCCATGAGATGATTGTTTTAAAAAGTGAGATGAATTACAAATCCTTGTTTTTGAAGCGGTGGGTGGACAAAACCAGCGGAACGGCAATCCAAACGAGCATGACGGCCAGGGCAATGAGCATACCGCTTTCGCTCCCGAAAAACTGCCTGAAAACGGCGCCGGTATAACCCATCATCGCCGAAACATCAATGCGCAGCAGGATAAGCACGCGGCTAAGGTCCACCGGGTTGAGCGCGGTGAGCGCCACCATGCCCTTTTCAATCGGGTAGTCCGAAAATTGGAACAGCAGGAACAGCACGAGCGTGTCGAACAGCATTGCGAAATACAGCCAGAGGATCATGGCCACGCCGATGCCCCTGGCCTTATCCCGGATTTTGACCGAGGCCTGCAGCGAAATGGCCACAAAAATGACCGACAGCAATATCCCCGCAGCGATCATGATGAGCCCGGTGGCCGATCCGGCATAAATTAGAATGGCCATGCCCGCCCCTACCGCAAAGGACAGGCTGAGCGAAATCGCCAGCCCGGCAAACATACTGAGCCAGATGGTTTTGCGCGGTAACGGCTGACTTACGAGCAGCTCCATGAATTCGCTGCTGTTATAAATGTAAATGGTTGAGAAAATAATGCTGACCAGCGGCACAATGAACAGAATGATGTTCAGCAGGCTGAGTATTCCCTTCGCGGGATTGTCCTCAATGGCGAACACCGAAAACGAAATCGCGAGCAGCACGATCGTGTAGGCGATCATGATCCGGCTGCGCAGAATGTCGGCAATGATATATTTGATCATTTTTTTCATAACCTGCCTGTTTTAAAATGGCCTTCGTCCACACCGGCCGCATCCCGGTCGCACTGGCGAATGGCCGCGGCGATGGCGCGGGCTAGTTTGCTTTCGCCCGTCTGGCTTTGCAGCTCATCCATGGTTTTATGAAACCGCAGGCTTCCGTCCTGCATATAAATCGCTTCGGTAACCAGCTCGTCGAGTTCGCTCAAAATGTGCGAGGTGATGATCACCAGCTTGTTTTTCGCTTTCTCGGCGAGGATCTTCTCGCGCAGTATTTCGGACGATAGCGGGTCGAGGCCGGCGGAGGGTTCGTCGAGGATCAATGCCTGCGCGCCGAACATGAAGGCCAGGCAGGCGCTCACCTTCTGCCGCGTCCCGCCCGATAGCGTCCCCATGCGTTTGTGAAGCAGCGATTTGATCTTAAATGCCTCGAACAAATCGTGATCGATGCGGTTTTCGGGCACCTTTCTGATGTCCTGCATCATATCGAGCACCTGCCCGATGCTCATGTTTTCGGGATAGCGGCCTATCTGGGGCATGTAGCCGATCCGGTTGCGGTAGCGCCAGTCGTGTGCAATGTCATGGCCTTCGAAAGTGATGGTGCCGCTGTCGGGGATCACCATCCCGAGCATGGATTTGATCACCGTCGTTTTGCCGCTGCCATTCGGGCCGATGAGGGCAATGCATTCGCCGCGCCGGCATTCGAAGGAGACGTGGTTGAGCACTTTGAATTTGCCAAACTGCTTGGATATGTTTTGTACGGCTATCATAAAATCACTGGTTTCATCGCCGGAAGGGTGTCTTTCAGCTGTTCGGGTGTCATGCCGGGGATCATCTTTTCGGTGCGGTCCAGCAGGCTCACCATAAAACTCCGGAAGAGGATCATGGCGGCCGGGAAGCGCTCGACGATCATCGAATACAGGCTCACCGGGCGGTAGGGCACATCTCCTACCCCGTCTTTGTCCAGGTCGTAACCTTCATATTTGTCCCAATAATTACGGTCGAACGTGTTCAGTACCAGCGAGCTGTTGGTGGCTACATCGAAGGTATTACCCATGAAATTGTTGCCCTCCACGCGGTTGTCCATGCAGCTGGCCTGGATTTTCAATGCCCAGCCATTGGCCCTGAATGCATTGCCGCTAATGCGGATACGCGATGCGCCTTCCATAAAGATCCCCGTGGTGTTTCCCAAAAAGCTATTGTTCTCAATGTCGCTGTCGGCGATTTCTTTCAGCAGGATGCCGTAAGCGGAATCGCCCCAGTTGTCTTTGAAAACATTGTTTTTCATGTGCACATGATGGGTGTACATCACCGCCACCCCGGCACCGTTGCTGCTGAAAGTGTTGAAGGTGTAGGTATTGTTATGGGCAAACATGAAGTGCAATCCATAGCGGAGATTGGCATGACTCACATTGTTTTTCACCTCCGAATGGGTCGTAAATTCGAGGTAAACGCCATCGCGGTGGCCCTGCACCCGGTTGCCGTTGATCACCAGACTGTCGCTTTTCCAGCTGTGGATGCCGTTACCGATCAAATGCTCGGCTTTGCCGAATGCGGTGAGGCGGTTGTTTTCGATCACGCAGTGCTTCGATTGTTGTAAATAAATGCCGAAGAAATTGTCTTCCAGCACATTGTTTCTCACTGTTACGTGATGTGTGTTGTAAACCTTGATCCCGGCAATGTCCTGCATCGACGACTGCCCCGAAGCCTTCACATGAAAGCCGTCCACCACCACATAGGGCGATTTGATGGAAACGATTTCGAACTTTTTCATGCCGTCCAGCACCGGCCCGCCGATGCCTTTCAGCACCAGCGGTTTAGTAATCAATATATTACCTTCCCGGTACAGGCCTCCATACACCAGAACCGTATCCCCCTCGCCCGCTATCGCGACGGCCCGTTTAATGCTTTTCACATCATAATGCCGGCCAACGCGAATAGTTTTGGCTTCGACGTCCGTCAATGCATACTGCCAGAGCAGCAGGAACATCAGCACACGTGTTAATCTGTGATTTATCATAACATGCTGGATTATCGGATCAGCTCTTCCCACACGACCACCGTTCCGGTGAATTGCTTTTGGGCTTCCACAAGCGCCGCGGCATCTTTGAAGGCCGCACAATTGCCGCCCATCGGGCTTCTGAGCTGCTCGCTTTGCATCAGCGACATTTCTGTGGCGGGGAAAAGCGTTTCCGTTTTGAAATCGGCCAGGTAAAAGGCTTTGGCATCGGCTTTGGCAAAATCACCTTCGCTGACGAACGATACGAGGCATTTAACATCGTCGAACTTGAAGGCCCGGCCTTTTTTTGAGATCATTTCACAGCCAAACCGCAGGTCGCTGATCGTCATTTTGCAATGCGCGCAGGCGTCGGTTCCGCGCTGGATGGGCTGTGCTCCCGACGGTCCGCACGATTGCGCACCTGCCGGCAGGATCAGCAGCATCACCGCCAGCCTGCCCCCGGCGAGCACCCGCTTTGCATCCCGGGCGGCGAGCCATTCCCGCACCATGCAGGCAGCCACTACCACACCGGTGAAGATGAATATCCACCCGCCGGCAGCGGGCATGCTGTACGCGCCGAAGTTCAGCAGTTGCCTGAAGCCGATCAGCGGCGGCTGGTACGACATTCCCGGAACGATGATCGCCGCATCCGGGCTCAGGTTGTGCCCGTAATCGTATTCCCATTTCCAGAAATCCACCATGGCCGCAATGCCGAACAGCGCAAACAAAGCAAGTGCCGTGTAACCGCCGGCGCGTTTGCCCCATACCGCCGCACCCACAAAAAGCAGGGCGAAAAAGATGATGAGCGAGGGCAGCACGGAGAATTCGGCGAAATCTTCGGTATGCAGGGTCTTCATGCCAATATAATGGTTTAAACCGTTGATAATATCCACGTTACCTGCCAGCTTGTCGCTGTAAATGAGCAGTTCCAGGCCCTCGGGATACTGGGGCGCATCGAGTTCGATGCGCCATATCGGGAAGTAATTGACCAGCAGCAATGCAACGCCCGAAACGATCAGCAATATCCGGTGCACCGCCAGCATTTGAGACTTTTTCATGGGAAAGCTGTTCTATTCCGCAGGCAGGTTAGTGCCCGTATTTCCTACCAATGCAACTTTGCTCGACGCCGGAGACACGCGAACGTAGCCGGACATTTCCTGGTGCAATGCGCTGCAAAAGTCGGTGCAGTAGATCGGGAAAATACCCACACGGTCCGGCACCCATTTGAGCGTCTGCGTTTCGCCGGGCATTACCAGCAGCTCGCCGTTGCTGGCGCCTTTCACAGCGAAGCCGTGCGGCACATCCCAGTCCTGTTCCAGATTGGTGACGTGGAAGTACACCTCGTCGCCCATCTTCACGCCTTCGATGTTGTCGGGCGTGAGGTGCGAGCGTATGGCGGTCATGTACACGTGCACCTTGTTTTTGTCACGAACGATCTTCGTTTCTCCTTCGCCTCTGGATGCATAAGGGTGCTTGTTGGCTTCCAGCTTGAACGTTTTCAACGATTGGTCCTTCACCTTTTCGGCCCTGATCGCCTGTGCATAATGCGGCTCGCCGATGGTCGGGAAGTCGAGTATCAGCTGCATTTTATCACCCGAAATGTCGAAAAGCTGAGCGCTCTGGGCGAGTTCCGGCCCGGTTGGCAGGAAGCGGTCTTTGGTGATTTTGTTGTAGGAAATCACATATTTACCGTCCGGCTTTTTCGAGTCGCCGCCGGGGATCATCAGGTGGCCGGGCGAATAGAATGTCGGCTGACGGTCGATCACTTTCAGGTCCTTGATGTTCCATTTCACGATTTCGGAGGATACGAACATCGTAGTAATCGCATTACCACGCCCGTCGAATTCGGTATGCAGCGGCCCAAGTCCCGGCTTTTGCACCTCGCCATACAGCGCCGCTTCATATTTGATCACAGGAATACCATTGTAATCACCCTCGAAGGATTTGCTTTCGATCGCCTTGATCATTTTGGAAAATGAGAATACCGGGATCAGCGCGGCCAGTTTGCCGCTGCTCACCATGTACTCGCCCGTCGGGTCGATGTCGATGCCGTGCGGGGATTTGGGACATGGAATGAAGTAGCACAGGTCTTTCAACTCTTTGGAACTGAGCACCACCACTTCGTTTTTGATTTCGGAGGTAGAGGTATGGCTTTCTTCGCTGTATTTATTATGCGCATATTTCACCTTCACTTTCCTGCCTTTTCCGGCTTTCAGGTATTCTTCGGCCTTTTTCCAGTTCACGGCCATAATGAAGTCCTTGTCGTTTTTCGAGGCATTCACTTCCAGCAGCGTATTGGCCTGCTCGGTGTTGTAGCACGAGAAGAAAAACCATCCGTGCGACGGCCCCTTGCCCGACCGGCTGAGGTCGAAGTTCACACCGGGCGTCTCGATCTGGAAGGCGATGTCCATGTTGCCATCCTGCTGGTTTACACTCACAAAGCTGAGCGTGCCCCTGAAATTCTTTTTATAAGTATTAATAGGCACGTCGCCGTCGACCTCGTCCATCGGCACGCTGAAACGCGTTCCGGCCACCACATATTCCGTGTTTTCGGTGATAAATGGCGAGGAGTGGTTACCGCCGCTGTTGGGCAGTTCGAGGATTTCGGCGGTGCGGAACGTTTTCAGGTCGATCCGCGCCAGGCGGGGCGTGTTGTTGCCGTTCACGAATACCCAGCGGCCGTCATTCTCCCCGTTCGTTTTCGAAAGCTGCACGTGGTGCAGATCGTCCCAGGGGACATTTCCGTGCGAGGTATTGAGCATCGGCTTCGTTTCCTCGCTGAACCCCCAGCCTTTCTCGGGGTCCATCGAAAACACCGGGATCACCCGCAGCAGCCTGCCCGACGGAATGCCATATACGGAGAGCTGCCCGCTGAAACCGCCGGAAACGAAGTTGTAGAACTCGTCGTACTTGCCCGGCGCAACGTAGGTTTTCGCAGCAGCGTCACCGCTGATCGCCGTGTCGGCACTTTTGGGCTTACAGGACTGGGCGGCGCTCAGTGCCACGGCCACCGAGGCCGCTCCTATGATATACTGGATGGTTTTCATACAAATTGGGATTATTGAAAAACAAGGAAGCGTTTACTGCACGCCGTCATTCTGGCGCATGAATTCGAGAATATGCCGGGCGTCGTCGTCCGACAGGTTCTGATTGGGCATTCTTACCAGACAGAGTTCGAGCTGGGCTTGCAATTGCGGGTCTTTGTCGATCATTGCATCGGGATTGGTGATGAAGTTCATGATCCACTCGGGCTTATGTTTGGTACTCACGCCTTGCCAGCCGGGACCTACCAGCTTTTCATCGGTGAGTTTGTGGCAGCTCGAACATTTCAGGTCGAAGATCTGCTTCCCGCTGGCAGCCATTTGAGCATCCAGCCGTTCGGAAATCTCGACGTTGGTAAACTTGCCTTCTCCGCGCTGCGGGTCGTACTCGGTCACGGCGGGCTTTTGAGGGGTTTCTGCATTGTCACCGGTTTGCCCGGTCTTTTGGCCGCATGCATATAATATCACTCCCGCGACTATCAGCATTAGGGTCTTTTTCATGTTCCTGGTGTTTGGTTGAAAAATGGCGGTTTCAGACAGTTTCCGGGGTCGTTTTGTAACTGTCTGTGGCAAATGTATGCCCCGTGCTCGCGCTGTTTTATGCGTACACGCATAAAGCCGGACGAAGCGCTCCTTATGTGGCAAAAACGTGGACAATTATGCCAATAAAAGGCATAATCAACTCAAAAACAGCTCATTACAAATACTGATTTATGTCAGATTTCAGCATAGTCTTCGTCAGTGATCGCTAGCGGCGGTGTCGCTAGGTTTGGGCTAAAAACCAGGACCGTCATGATGATCCACATCGATTTGCTGATCCGGCATGGAGCTATATATAAGAAGGCCTCGGCCGGCGAGGTGATCTTTCTCGAAGGGGAAACCGGGCTGTATTACCATCAGCTGGTGGACGGAAAAGTGGCGTGGTCCAACTTCAACGACGACGGCAGGGAAATTCTTCAGGAGCTCGTTTCCGCCGGGGAATGCTTCGGCGAACTTCCGCTGTTTGATCAGCAGGGCTACGCGTGCACAGCCGTGGCGGTCACCGATTGTTTGATCCTCCGGCTCGGTTCGGCGGCATTTTCGTCAATGCTGGGCGAGCATCCGGAGATCAGTCTTGCATTCAACAAGCTGCTGGCCCAGCGTATGCGGTTCAAACTCTTCCTGCTGCGCGAAATGGCCGGGCATTCACCGGAAAGAATGGTGGAGCGGCTCTACCAATACCTGCACGAGCACAGTAATAAGGTATGCGGCGTGTGCAACAAGCTGCTTTTAACGAGGCAGCAGATCGCCAACCTCACCGGCATGCGCGTCGAAACGGTGATCCGCGCTACGAAGGCATTGGAAAATCAGGGCAGGGTAAATATTGTTAAAGGGAAGGTTTTCCTCCCCTCACCTTCGGAAAACGGCTGTTGCGGACCAAACAAAACAGGATCATGAACAGGCTCTTCACGGGTATCCAGGGCGGCGTCTGGGCGAAAATATGCCTGCTCAATCTGACGATCGTTGCCTGCCTCGGGCTGTTGATGCGGCTCAATATCCTCGTCACCATTCCCGGGCTCGATCAGGGATTTACGCTTCACGCGCATTCGCACTTTGCATTTTCGGGGTGGATTTCGCAGGCATTGTTCCTTTGCATTGCGCAGGCGGTTACCGGCAGGGGATTTGGCCAAGCGTTGCCGGCCCGGTACGGCCGGCTGCTCGCATTCAACCTGTTCTGCTCGTACGGCATGCTCGTGAGCTTTATGATCCAGGGTTATGCGGCCGTTTCCATCTTTTTTTCCACCCTATCCATCCTCGCCAGCTTTATTTTTTATGCATTATGCAGGAAGGACGTAACCGGCGCGCAGCGACAGCAGGTTTGGTGGAAATACCTGCATTTCGCGATGTTGTGCGGCATGTTTTCGGCATTGGGCACTTTTGTACTCGCTTATACAATGGCAGCACGGCCCGGCGATATCGAATGGCGGCTTTCGTCCGTCTATTTTTACCTGCATTTTCAATACAACGGCTGGTTTTTCCTCGCTTGCATGGGGCTGTTCCACTACTGGCTCGCCGGCAGAAATATCGTCCTGCCGGGTTCAGGGACGGTTTTCGGGCTAATGACGGCCTGCGTGGTGCCCGCATACCTGCTTTCGATCAATTGGCTGCCGTTTCCCGACTATCTGCATGCATTCACGATGCTGTTTGCCTTCGTACAGTTGGGGGGATGGATTTTGTTTCTGACCGGCTTATGGCGATCGGGAAAAAACATCACTGCCGGGCTTTCCCCTGCAATGCGCGCGTTGCTGGGCGCGGTGATACTCGCCGCGAGCATTAAGCTGGTTCTCCAAACCGCGTCGTCCATTCCCGCCGTGGCCACATTGGCATTCGGGCTGCGGCCGGTAGTGATCGCATACCTGCACCTGGTGCTGCTCGGGATCATTTCGCTGTTTCTGGTAGGGTGGTTTTACCAGCACCACGTCCTTCCCGACAACCCGCTCAGCCGCAAAGGCATTGTCATTTTCACATCAGGCATTATCGCCAACGAAATGTGCCTCGCAATCCTGGGCATCAGCGCAATCTGCGGGTTCTACGTAGGCTACATGCCCGAAGCGCTCGCCGCTGCGGGGCTGGCATTGGTATCGGGCAGCTGGGTGATGTTCCAATCCGCCGGGCGTAAGGCGGCCGTTGCCGCTTCTTCCTTTTAATCATTCCAAAAAAAAGGGAATCCGGAAACGCAATGCTTCCGGATTCCCTGCCTGTGGCCGCGCGCATCTTTTTTGCGGGCGGTTATGTCAGAAAGGTCGTTACCTGGTCGGGTGCGGGGCAATGAGCTGCACCTGAATGTAACCGCCGCCGTCGAGCGAAATGCCTTTTTTGAAACTATCGGCATTACCCGCCGGATCGAATTCATAGATGAATGCCTCCTTATCCACCGGACTGATGCCTGTGTAGTACTTGCCATTGTAAACCAGGGGTGAGCGCACCATACCTACCGGACTAAGCGGGCTGTTCATCACGGTCACTGCTTTGGTGTTCAGATTGAGCTTTACCACCTGCGCAATGTCCTTGTAGCGGTCCCTCACGGAAGTCATTTTGCTTTCGTACTGCACCGTTCCGAAGGCGATGCCGTTGCCCACGTAGTTGAGGCCCATCAGACATGCCTCCTCACCGGCCGGAGTGGTCACGTCCAGAAAGTAGTCTTTGTCAAATTCGGCTGTGCCTTTTTTGATCCTTACCACACCGGACTTGCCGCCGTTGCCCATCCAGTATTTCCCGGCGCTCACCACAAAATAGTGGTTGCCTTCCTCGTCCTTATCCACCGAATGCAGGTAGTCGTAGCCCACGCTGCCGTTGGTGACATTGGTGCTGATCACTTTCATGTTCCCCATCGTCGGGAAGTCGTACACGAGCGCTTTCACGCCATCCACCACATAGGCCCGCGTGGCCGCGTCGTAGAAATATCCGCCGAGGATGAATTTGCCATTATCGGCAAACCCGCGGCCGAGGTAAAAGGCCACGTCGGGTTTTGCGGCATCGTAGGGAACGGCGAATGTGCCTTTGTCGAGCACCTTGAAGTCGTTCACGCTGATCCGCGCCCAGCCGGCCTGGCCTTTATTATCGTCCAACGCACCCAGCACGAGCAGGGTATTGTCGTCGATCACATTGAGCGACTGGAAGTAATTAGGCACCACGCCGTCCGTGAGGATGTAAGATTTTTCGGCGATCGAGCCATCGGCTTTCATTTCATACTGGATGAATTTCTTTTCGGGCAAATTCATCTGATACACATATTGCTTGTGCCACAAATACCGCGATCCCTGCGCTTCAATGCCCTTTCCGATAAACGACAGGCTGCCCTCATGCAGCGAAGGAACGGAGGCAATGTACTGGTCGTCGCCCTGCGCCCAGGCCGAAATGGTGAAATGCTGTGCGGCCGGTGCCACTTTTACGGGTTCGTCGTCATCGTTGCAGGATAACAGGCCCATAGAGGCAAGGCCCAGGCCGGCGACGCCCATGAGGAGCCGCAATTTGCTTAGCGTTGTTTTCATTGTATTGAATTATGGATTAAATAAAAAGTATCTGATATTCAAGCTGATAAATCTCCCCGGCTTTTGAAGCAGGTAGTTGTCGTACACCTGGCGATCAAACAGGTTGCGGCATTCGAGGCTCACGTTCAGGCTGTTTTGCATCAGACTGTACGTAATGCCCGTATTTTGGAGGAATTGGGTGGGAATGCGTTTTTTGGTGGAGCGGTCGCCGAGGCTGGGCCAACTGAGGAAAAAACCTTGCACGTAGTCGGTGCCCACGTAGAAACTCAGGTCGCCGCTGCCGCCGAATGCGGAAGCATACCGGAACCGCACCTCGCCGTTGGCCATGAGCGACGGCAGGTTCTTCATCCGGTCGTTGTAAACAATGTTTTTAGCTCCCGAAGCCGTATACCGCTGCCGGTTCCGCACATCCTGATAAGTAACGGCCGCATTGATTTCCAGCCACTTCCGGCGCGCGTAACGAACAGCGAGATCGGCGCCCGCGCTACGCAGCTTGTCGATATTCTCGTAACGGGCCGTCCCGTAAAGATCGCCCTCGCCGAGCCAGATCAGGTCGCGGGTGTTCCGGTAGAAAAGCCCGAGTTCGTAGCCCCACCTGGTATCCCCGTTCCGGAACGATTGCGAGATGCCCGTGTTGACGTTGCTGCTTCGCTCCGGTTTCAGCCCGGGCGCATTCAGGATCGTGTTTCCGTTACCCAAAAGCTCCACGCCGTCAGGCATCCGTGAGGTGCTTTCAAACGAGAGCTTCACCAGCGTCCCCGCATTCACCTGGTATTTTGAGCCTACACCCGCACCCCATTGACTGCTTTCCGACAGGTAAGGAATGAGCTCCTTTTGCTGGCCGCCGTTGTAGTTGTACACATTGGTACGGGCCGAGTAGCCGAAGTTTTTGACAAAAAGCACATTGGTTAGTTTGTCGTCCCAAAACACGGTCTGGTACGACAGCGCCGCCGCATATTTGCTCAATTCCTGCGGCTCCCGGAACGGGATCGTCCATTCGGCGGTGGCGAGCGGGTCGTTGCCGGTACGGCGTGTGCTGTTCAATGAGTAGCTGGCCGCGATTTTATGGTGCGCACCAAGCGCGTAAGAGGCATTGGCGATCACCATCGCATTGCGGTCCCTGAACCGGTAGGCCGATTTTTGTGCCCGGATGCCATTCAGTTCGCCGGCCACCTGGCCTATCACGGCCTGTGCCCAGTTGTATTTCCGCGAGCTGGTGTCGGTAGTTTGCGCCTGCATGCGGTTGAGCACGCCATAAATGTCCACCGAGAGGCCGTTCGCATTCTTTTTCGAATAGCGGATGGATGGCGCGAGCAGCTTCTCGTCGTACCGCACCCCGCCGTACACGAACGCCATCGTGCGGCCTGTTTGCACGCCCTTGTCCATATCCGAGCCGATCAGCCCCAGCATGAGGGCATCGGCCCACGGCTTGCCGGTAATGCCCACCTCCGCCTTGATGTTGAATGCCCTGAAATCGTCGTTGAAGCGCCGGTATTTTCTCCCCGCAACCGGCTTACCGAACTCGTCGGCCACTTCCACCGTCGGGCCCCATACTTTGTAATTATTTTCGGAAAAACGGTAGGAGCTGCCCAGTTGCAGCGTGAGGCCATTCTGCTGGCGCCATTTGCCCGACAGTTCCGCTTTGTGGGTTTGAAACGAACCGATGCTGTATGAGACATCCAGGTAATTGCCCAAATCCTTGCGGGTTACGAGATTAACCGACCCACCCAAGGCATCCCCGCTAAGCTCTATCGGCGTGACGCCTTTGTACACCTCGATCCGTTCGAGGGAATTGACGGGGAAGTTCTGAATGCTGTAACCGGTCCCGTAAGCCTCCATAGGCACACCGTCCACGAAAAACCGGACCGATTTGCCCGACAAGCCATGAATGGCATAGCTGAATTCCGATCCCATTCCGCCCGTTTCGCGCACCCTCACACCCGGCATGGCATCCAGCAACCGGTTGATTTCCAGGTTACGCCCCGCCATTGCTTTCAGGTCCAGCACATCCACCGCGAACACGAGCTCCTTCACCTGGGTGGCCTCTGTTTTGCCGGTAACGGTGAGCTCGCGCAGGTCACGTGCGCTGGTGTCCGCGGCCGCATCGCCGCGTTTCTGCTGGGCAGATGCCTGGCCGCCGCAGCACAACGAGAAAACGATCGCAGCGGCTCCATACCTCCCTATTTTTTTCCCGAATCCCCGCCGGTTCCACCACACGAGGAAGCCGGTCACGGGCAGCGACGCACCGATGAGCGAGGCGATGAATGCCAGTATTTTGCCCGGCAATCCGAGAATGGTGCCGATGTGCATATCGTAATTCATCCGCCGTATTTTAGCGGCGGCCGACGATGCTTCGAAACTTTTATCAAAAACCTCGTAAAATTTCAGCCGGCGGAGCGTGTGCCGGTCGTAGGTGTGGCGGGTAACGTCGTAAAAACGCCCCGCGGCGGGGTACGTACGCATGCTGATGGTCGAATGCGCCTGCGTGGAATCGGGGAACGAGTAATAAAAACCGCCTTTGGAAGGATACTTTGCGATCATTCCTGCCCACACCTGGTCGAGGGCCTCATTATAGGTGTAAAATTTCCCGTGCTGTGTGGTATCCGACGTCACGCGCTTCCATTCGGGCTCTTCCTGGCCGCCCGAGGTGAGCCGGTACAAGCCTTTTCCGAACCACGCGAGGCCAAAAACCACTCCTGTAACGGCCAGCACCAGCAGCACGAGGAAGGTGTAAAAGCCCAGCACATTATGCAGGTCCACATTGAGGCGCTTCCAGCCTGCTTTCCATTTGATATTGAAACTTCTCTTTCTGGCACCTTTAGTCCATTTGGCGGGATACCACCAGATAAGCCCCGTCACCAGCAGCACCACAAACACCAGCGTCCCGTAATTCACCACCGGACGCCCGATTTCCTGTGGCAGCCACAAATAGCGGTGCCCGAGCAAAAGCCATTCAAAAAAGCCGGTTTCGCCCTTTTCGTGGCTGTCCATACCCTGCACGCGGCCGGTATAGGGATCGAGGAACAGCATGTGCTCCCCCACTCCCACGCGAATGGCTGTACCCTGCTGATGGTACGCATAGGAAGCCTGCTTTCCGGGGAATGCGCTGTCGGCGATGGCCAGAATCTGTGATGGTTTCAGCACTGGTTCATCGCGGGTTTCCGCGCGGATGGCCGGTTCGAGCAGCCAGGTGATTTCTTCATTAAAAACCCAGATGGCGCCCGTGAGGCATACCACGAAAACGATGATCCCCGACGCCAGCCCCAGCCACAGATGCAGCCATTCATTCACCCGCCGCAGCAGCGATTTGCCCCGGCGGCGGGACGTTTTTTCTTTCAATAAATCGATATCGGAACTTGTCATGAGCTGCTGGTTCAGAATGCGGCCACACCGCTGAGGTATTCGGCATCGCGGTACACAAGGCCTTTTTTGACCCCGCCCGTTTGCCCGTCGTAGATGTAGAATGCGTTTTCCCCGTTTTCGGCATTCACGGCGATGGCCACCTTCCCGTTTTTCAGCCGTTCCAATGCCCGCCGCGGGTATTTGCTCAGCGGAAGATCGAGCTTCCTGAGCGCCTGTGTTTGCAAATCCGCCTCGTAATAGCTGATCACAAAGCCCTGCTGATAGTCGCCGTAAGATTTAACGAGCTTGCTTTCAAATACTTGCACGATCACCTTGTTGCCTCCCGCGAAAATCATCCCGCCCGAGTGGTTGCCGTTCAGCCGGGCTGTGAGGTTGAGAAAATAGGTCTCGTCGAAGTCGGTCTGACCGCTTTTTATCCGCACAATACCCGACGGCAGCGACTCGTTGGCTCCCCAGTAATTGCTGTTGGACGATATAAGGTACAAATCTCCGTTTTCCGTAATGGCGTGCGAGGATACGACGCTGTAACCGAGGCAGGCCGTTTTTTCGGTCGAGATCGTCTTTTCCAGGCGCATGTCTTCCGCATTGAAAACCGCCACGCTGGCTTTCGGAAAAGCGTGGTTTTGGTCGTCGGCGTGGATGTACGGCACCAGCACTTTTCCTTCGCGCACGATGTACATGCTCGGCGAGGCCATGCTGCCGGGGCTTACCTGCAACCGGATTTGCCCGCTCCGCTCGACGGTCATGTTTTGGGTATCGACGATTTGGTAAGCAAAAAGGCTGTCACTTACCTGCCGGGGCGCGGTACTTACCAAAAGGCGGCTTTCGTCCAGAAAGGCGGAGATCGGCCCACCCAGAAGTCCGGTGTTGGGCACATTTCCTTCCGGAATGAGCGCATTGTCCCCGCCCACCGAATATTTGATCAGCTTTTCTTTGGAATTAAGTAAAACAAAACCTGCCTTGCCGGTAACGAACACGCTGTTGGGCATATCCGCGATCTGCTTTGCATTGCTGATCTCGGCCTGCCCCGCTTCCAGATCGCCCACGACATGAAATGGGTAATAGCTCTTTGAAGGCTGGCTTATGGCAATGATGTAGCGTGCCTCATCGGCTGTGCTGGCTTTTTTCGGCTCGCATGACAGCAGCATGGTTACCGCAAGGGTTTTTAATATTAAAACTCGTTTACAAATGATATTCATCAGATTTTCAATGCTTTAAGCGCCTTTTGCTGCAAGGGCAGCGGCAGGTCGAACAGCCGGTCTTCCTCCACCACTACGACCTCGTCCGACTTGAAATGGTACCGGAAGGCCACATATCGGCGGTCTTTCCGGACTGTCAGCACGGTGGAATGGTTGGCCGGATCGCCCTCGGCGCATTGCAGGTTCAGCTTCATCCGCACATCGTTGCCGGATGCATTGTGGATGCGGACGTCGCCGCAAAACACCAGATCGGCGCTGTGGGAAACCATGCCGAGGTCCACCCGCGCCGTGGCCTGCGGCGGGAGCCGGAGCTGCAATCCGCGCGCGTCGAATGCGTCGTAAGTGCGGGAAGTGTTCCGGAGTTCCAAATGCCGTGGAATGCTTGTCCAAACCACCCCGGCGACCATTAATAGCAGCACCGACGCGGCGGCCAGGTAGCTCGTCCACGGTCCGAACGGCCGTATCGCTCCGGCGCGGATATGCGCATGAATGCCCCGCCACGACTGCCGCAGCAACCGTTTTTCGTTCGGCGCGGGCCGATCGAGCCAGCGCTCTACCTGGCTGGCTTCTTCGGGCGTGCATTGTCCGGCGAAATATTTATCCAGTAAATCCTCGTCCATTTTCGGGTTGGTTTACCTATGAGTAACCCGGGACTGCATTTGGTCCCAATGCCGGTGAAAAAAAATTATCCGGCGAGGAGTGCCAGCGCAAAAAGTCCTTCGAGGTTACGCCGGAGAAAGCCCAGCGCGCGGGTGAGGTGGTTTTTGACGGTTTTTTCGGAAAGCAGCAGCTCTTTTGAAATCTCCGCGGCATTAAGCCCCTGCTGGCGGCTCATTCGGTAAACTTTGCGGCATTGGTCGGGCAGCTGTTCCACCAGCTCGTTGACATTCTGTTTCAGATCGGCGTATTCAATGTACTGGCGGGTGCTGTCGTCCCAAGGCTCGGCGCGGGCGGCCACGTCGTCCTGCACCGACCTGAACCGCGTGAGGCTCCGCTGGTGGTTATAAAACTGGAATTTGGCGCAGCGATAGAGGTAGTTTTCCCAGGGCCCGGTTACGGAGAGCGTCATCCTGCGATCCCAGATCGCGCAAAAAATCTCCTGGACCATATCCGCAGCCAGGCTTTCATCCTTACAAAACGAAAAGCAAATGCGTAACAAAAACGGCCCGTGCTGCTTGTAAAGCCATTCGACGTCTACTTCATTGATGATTTCCGAAGGCGGCTCCGGCAAATCGGTTCGGATGGTTGGAGGGTTGGTCATGAGCGGAGGGAAAATAGCAGCGCCGCAAAGTAAAAGATTTTAAATAGAATAATTATAAATAATAACCACAATTTATCCCTACCCGGCACTTTTAATGCAACAGCGTTGCAAGTTCTGGCAGATTGTCTTTTATTTGCAACATCATTGCACAAACTAACCTTCCTCATCCAACCGTTCGGAAGGCGACAATTATTGAACCCATGCATTTCAGTTTCATCAAAACGATTGCCCGCCAGGAATGGCACTCCGTTTTCAGGAGTAAAATACCGCTGGCGCTTTTCGCCGTGCTGCTGGTCGTGTCGTTGCTGGCCGTTTTTACCGGCTGGCAGTACGTGCACAATTTCAACCGGCAGCAGCAGGCAGCCCACCAGGAGGTACACGACCAATGGATGAACCAGCCCAACCGCCACCCGCACCGGGTTGCACATTATGGTTACATGGTATTCCGCGAAAAATCGCCGCTCAGCTTTTTCGATTTCGGGCTCGACAGCTATGTGGGCAATTCCGTTTTCCTTGAAGCGCACCGCCAAAATACCGTGAACATGAGCGAGGCCGGCTTTTCCAACGGAATGCTGCGCTTCGGCGAGCTGAGCATGGCGATGGTGATGCAGCTGCTTGTGCCGCTTTTTATCATTTTTATCGGCTTTCAAACCGTCGCCGGGCTTAAACAGAATGGGGTTTTGAAAATCCTGCTTTGCCAGCGGGCGTCGTACCTGGATGTGCTGCTGGGCAAAACGGCGGGCCTTACGGCCGTTACCTGGGTGCTATTCGTTCCGTTTCTCGTGCTTAGCCTGGTCGCGGGCACGGTGATTACTTCGGGCGGTTTCAGCGCGGATGCGGCATTGCGTATAGCGCTGATAGTTGGGCTGTATGCGCTTTATTTTCTGGTTATTACGGTGATGGTTGTGGGTGTGTCGGCAGTGAGTAAATCCGGGAAGAATGCGTTGATGACGCTGGTGCTTGTGTGGATGCTGTTTTTCATTGTACTGCCAAAAAGTGCCCAAACGCTCGGCAGCAGCCTGTACGAGGCGCCCGATAAGATTGCATTCGAGCAGGCTATACTTGCGGATGTGAGCAAGGAAGGCGATAGCCATAATCCCGACGATCCGCATTTCGCCAGCCTGAAAGCCGCAACCCTGAAACGATATGGCGTGGATTCGATATCGCAGCTGCCCGTAAACTACGGCGCGTTGGTGATGCAGGAGGGTGAAAACATCACCTCAGCGATTTTCAACCAACATTTCGACCGGCTCATCAGCACTTACCAGTCCCAGAATGCGGTATCGTCGCTGCTGAGCTTCGCCGACCCTTATTTATCCATACGAAACCTGTCGATGAACCTGTCCGGCACCGACTTCGATACATTTACTGCATTTCAAAAACAGACCGAGCAATACCGGTTCGAGAAAACGAAATCGCTGAACGAAATCCATTTGACCCAAATCAAATTCAAGGACGATAACAAGCAGAAAGTAAGCGCCCAAAACTGGCAGGAGCAGCCCGATTTCGTGTTCCGGCCCGTGTCGGTGGCCTATAACCTGGCCGCGGGCGCGTACAGTCTGGCCGCATTGCTCGCGTGGGTCGCGGGCGGGTTTGGCGCATTGGCCTATGTTTCCTCCAAACGTCGATTCCAGCTATGAAAATCCCTCAAAAAGTATTGTTCCTCGAAGCAAAAAACTTCCTGCTGGGCCGTACGGTGCTGATCGGCGCCATTGCGCTGCTGCTTTTCGGGTGTTATGGATTTTACCACGGAAGCCAGGTCATTGGTCATCAGCAGCAAACGATCGCCTCCGTGCCGACCGTCCAGCAAGCGCATTTACAGGAAATTGCCGAACATGGCGCGGGCAAACCGGCCGGCTCCACGGCCTATTACCCGTTTTTTTACACAACGAACCCCGCTTCGCCCTGGGCCGGGTTTTCCATCGGCCAGCGGGATGTGAACCCATTCAGCCTGAAAGTGAAAATGCTGGCGATCGAAGGCCAGCTGTACGATTCGGAACTGACCAACCCGCTTACATTGCTTGTGGGTAACCTGGATGCGGCGTTTGTATTCATCTTTCTTTTTCCGCTGCTGATCATCGCATTCACTTATAATGCACTGTCGGAAGAGCAGGAAAACGGCGTTTGGAAGATTGTGCGCACCACCACCGGGAGTATCGGCGCGGCTATCGGCGGGAAGCTGCTGGTCCGCTTCGGCATGATCCTCGCCGCGACGCTGCTGCTGTTTGCCCTGGCGGTGATTTCGTTGGGATTGCCGCTCACGGCTCCCACTTTTCAGTTGCTGGCGATTGTGCTGCTGTATGCGATCTTCTGGTTCTCGTTGTCGGTGCTGGTGGTTGCGCTGGGTAAAAACTCGGCTTTCAATGCCACTACGCTGGTTTGCGTATGGATTTTCCTTTGCATTCTGTTTCCGGGCGTGGCCAACATTGCCGTCAACCGCTCGGTGCCGGTGCCGGAAGCGGCCGAAACGGCGATCCGCCAGCGCGAGGGCTACCATGCCAAATGGGACGAGCCGAAGCAGCCCACGATGGAGAAGTTTTACGCCGTGTATCCGCAGTACCGCCGCTACCCGATTCCCGACGACCGGTATTCGCCCGGCTGGTATTATGCCATGCAATTTTCGGGGGACCTGGAATCGGCCTACTCGTCCGAAAAGCTGTTCGGGAAGCTGCAACAGCGGCAAACGCTGTCCGAGCGCATTGCGGGCTTCAACCCGGTGATCGCCGCCCAGCAATCGCTCAACAAGGTGGCGAACACCGATCTCACGAGCCATATCCGCTACCTGGAATCGGTGAAAGCGCACCACCGGCAGGTCCGGGAGTATTTCTATCCATTTATTTTTGAAAACACCCCCACCGAGGATGTCAACTGGGCCGGCTACCCTGCCTACCGCCCCAATGCCTATGTCAATGAGACGATCGGCGGCGGAGCGATGGCCATTGCGGTGTGGGCCGTGCTTTCAGTGGTGGCTTCGCTGCTGCTTTTCAAGAGAAATTTCATTCAGATCAAAGACATACAAAATGCTTGAAGCGATTAACCTCACTAAAAAATACGGCCAGCACACCGCCCTGAACAGCCTGAACCTGAACATCGGCGAAGGGGAGATATTTGCGCTGCTGGGCCAGAACGGCGCGGGCAAAACCACGACTATCAATCTCTTTCTGGGCTTCATCGAACCGACCTCCGGCGAGGCGCGCATCAACGGCATTTCGGTGGCCGAGCATCCGCAGGAAATCAAGCAATACCTGGCCTATATTCCCGAAACGGTCATGCTTTACCCAAATTTGACGGGGATCGAAAACCTGGAATATTTCTCTGCATTGGCCGGTTTTGATTATTCCAAAAACGAGCTGCGGGGCCTGCTGGCCACCGCCGGACTGCAATCACAAGCATTCGACCAGAAACTGGCCGGGTATTCTAAGGGAATGCGGCAGAAAGTGGGAATCGCCATCGCCGTGGCAAAAAAAGCGAAAATCCTGCTCCTCGATGAGCCTACCAGCGGCCTGGACCCGAAGGCCTCCAATGAGTTTTCGGAGATCATCAAAACACTCGCGGCGCAGGGAACGGCCATTCTGATGGCTACGCACGATATTTTCAGGGCCAAGGAAGTGGCCAGCCGCATCGGCATTATGAAGGAAGGGACGTTGCAGTCGGTGATAGACGCGGCTTCCATTTCCGCCAATGAACTGGAAGCGCTCTACCTGAAAACCGTTTGAACGGCCATTTCCCAGAATGGTCTGCATTGCACCTGCATTGTCAATTCACCTTTCGCAGCGATTCCTCGGTCACGTTTTGCATCGCCTGCCGGTCGAATGCGTAGTTTACCACATGCTGGTCGCGGCCGGAATAGAGGATATTCATGAAATGGCAATCGCGCACGGGTGCTTCCACCATCACTGCCGACTGGCCGGTGGACATGATGTTCATCGCATAAATATTGTTAATCTTGCCCGGCTCCGACAACGCGCCGTAGCCCTTGCCGCCAATAAGGAGCGCATTGTGCCGCCCGCCCTCGCCTACCGCCTCGCGTGACACGAGGCCGTTCACATACACGTGATGCACGCCCGAGCTGTCGCTGGCGCGGATCGCCACGCCCCGGCAAATGGATTCGCAGGTGATGTTGCTGATGAAAATCTGCTCGGTATCGTCCTGCGGGCCATACCAGCGGCTTTTGGTCACCATCGTGGATTGCAGGCTGCCGTTTTCGGCGATCAGCGCGGATTTCACGTCCAGGCTCGAAAGTGCAATGAAATCATCGCCCGTGAAACCGGAAATGTTGGTGATCCGGAAGTTCTTGCAGCCTTGCCGGAGATCAATGCCGTCTTTGTTAAATACCCTCACTTTCCTGCCTTTCACGGTGATTTCTTCCGGGTTGTGCAGGTAAATATCGCTCAGTTCGGCATTGTGCGTGCGTTCAAAGCTCACCGCCCAGGCGTGCGAATTCTCGATCCGCACGTTTTTGAGTGAAAAACCATCCACCTGTGCAATCAGGATCATGATGTTCCTCCAATCGCCGGTTTGCTTGCGGTCGGGCCGGGCGGCGTCGGTGCCGTAGCTGATACGCCAGTTGCCCTTCTTCTTGTCGGCGTCGGGATCGAGGCTCAGTTGCCGGGCTGCATCGCCGGTAGCACGGGGATTGTCGGCGCCTTTGAGCAATACCTGGCCGATGCCGATCAAATGGATGTTTTTGTTCCAAACCGGGTTCTGGATGCCAGCCCCCACATTGTCGCTGCGGAACATATTATCGCGGCACGAGTCGGAAAGCTGGATGGTACAATTTTCCAGCAGCACCGTGATGTTGCTCGGCAGGAGAATCGCCTCGTCGAGCTTCCATATGTTGGATTTATTGGCATTGAAGGCAGGGATTTTTACGACTCCCCCTGCCTTACCGGCCGCCTGAACCGCCTTTTGGATACGCTGGCTGTCGGTACCTTTGAAATCGTTCGGGGTGATTTCCCGGGCCGAAACCCGGGAAACGAACGCCAGCATGAGGACAGCAAAAAGCAAATGTTTGAAGTTCATGACGTAATTCATTCAATCGTGATCAGTAACCATTGTTTTGGCCGAGCGCGGGGTTCAGGCTGAGCTCTCTGAATGGCACGGGCAGCAATGCCTTGTGAGGGGCAATCTCATAGTTCTCGACCAGATAGCCGCCGGAGCGGAGGTATTTTTGCTTGTAGGCTTCCATCGTCTGAACCATTGTGCCGGTACGCAGCAAATCGAACCAGCGGTGGCCTTCGAAGCAAAGTTCCACACGCCGCTCCTTCGCGATCGCATTGCGCAGCGAGGCTTGGTCGGACAGCGTCAGCGCCGGCAATCCGGCCCGCGTGCGCACCTGGTTGATGTACGGAAGCGCCACCGTGGGCTTCCCGTTCTCGTTCATCGACTCGGAAAGCAGCAGCAGCACGTCCGAATAGCGCATCACCGGCCAGTCGTTTTTCCCCTCGTTGGACGCCACCGGCTTGTCGAGGAATTTTTTGGTGTAATACATGGAGTCTGCCGAAGGCCATAGTTCAATGGAAACCGCCTTTCTCAGGTCGCCCGCTTCAAATGCATTGAACAGATCGAGCGTACCCGAATTGGCGCCCTGCGGCTGCCCGCCGCTCGTCACCTGCGTTCCCGAACCGAACGGGGCGAAAAGAATGGAGAAGTTGCTGCCTTCCGCAAACCCCGTCCCGCCCAGGTATTGCACCGCAAATACCATTTCGGCATTGTTCTTATTATTAATGTCAAAAACATCGGCATACTTGTCGAGCAGCTTGTGTTTTCCACTATCCACTACCTGTTGCAACAGCGGCTCGGCTTTTTCGAACTGCTTGTTGGTCACATATACTTTGCCCAAAAGGCTTTGCGCGGCGGCTTTGGTAGCCCTTCCGAGGTTCGCGGCATTGTAGGTTTCGGGCAATAGCGTGGCGGCCGATTCCAGGTCGGTGATGATTTGCGCGTATACCTGGCTCACCGGCGTGCGGCCGTAACTGTAAGCCTCCGCCTCCGAGGTGATTTCCTGGGTAACCAAAGGCACGTCGCCGAACAGCTGGAGCATATTAAAGTAGATCAGCGCGCGGATAAACCGCACCTCGCCCAGGTATTGCTGTTTCAATGCATTGTCCATTTCAAAATTCCCGATCCGGACGTCTACGGCATTGCAGCGCGCGATAATCGAATAGGAAGTCGTCCAGCGGCTCTGGATCGCGGCCGTAGAGGAAATCCACGTGAGCTGGTCCATGGGCGCCTCGCCCAGCGTGTAGCCGTTGGCCTGCGCATTGTCGGAAGGGATTTCGGCAACCTGGTAAAAGCTGGTGTAGTAGCCCCTCAGTCCATTGTAAGCGCCATTCACCGCGGCTGTAAAATCGGCCTGACTTTTGAAATACAAATCCTGCCTGACCACCGTGGGCGATTCGATATCGATAAAGTCGGAGCAGGAAAACAGCGACAACATTAGTCCGGCCCCCAAAGCTATTTTTCTAATATTCATCATGTTATATCTAAATCAGGGTTAGAAGGAAATATTTAAACCCACCATCACACTGCGGTTGATCGGATAGGTCGCCTGGTCGGAGCCGGGCTGGTAGGCAGTGTCGCCAAACTGGCTCGGTTCGGGGTTAAAACCGGGATATTTCGTGAATGTGAACAGGTTTTGTCCCGTCAAATACACGCGTGTCGCATTCAGGGACAGCTTGCGTTGCAGCGATGCCGGAAGCGTGTAGCCGAGCGTTACGTTCCTCACCCGCACGAAAGACCCGTTGTAAACTGCATGCGAATGCAGGTTACCCGCTGCCGAAAACCCTGCACGCGGCCCTACCCGGGCATATTTCACGTCGCGGTCGGGATTAGCGGGATCGAAATAGTTGCCTACCATTTCCTTCACCGTGTTGAAACGCCCCGCCCACAGCTCGGTGTGCCTGCTGGCGCCGTTGATGATGCTGTTACCGGCTGTCCCTTGCACGATCACGCTCAGGTCGAAATTGCGGTACGAAACGTTGTTGGTCAACCCGAAAATCACTCTTGGCAACCCATTCCCGAGGTACATGCGATCGTCCTCGTTGATCTGCCCGTCGCCGTTCACATCCCTGATCTGGTAGTCGCCCACGCCGGAGCCCGGCCACTGTGCCTGCCCGTTGAGCTGTGCCTCGTTTTTGATCACGCCGTCGATCTGGAAGCCATAAAAGCGCCCAAGCGGCTGGCCAACCTCGATTTTGTACACATTCGGCCAGCCCGGCGTGCCCACGTAGGTGTTCAGCGAAGAACGTCCGCCCAGGTCCAGCACTTTGGTGGTGTTGAAGCTGAGGTTGAAACCGGTGTTCCATTTCAGCTTTCCGGTCAGATTTTCCGTGTTCAGGTCAATTTCCAAACCCTTGTTCTGAATTTCGCCGATATTGGTCTGGAACGAGGTCGCGTACCCCACGAGTGCCGGCAGCTCTTTCGAAAACAGCATTCCCTTGGTGTTTTTGCGGTACAAGTCCAGCGTGAGGTGAATGCGGTTATTCAAAAACGATGCGTCGAGGCCGAGGTCGGTTTGCTTGTTTTTCTCCCAGGTAAGGTTGCGGTTCAGGAAGCCGAGTGGGCTTGCGCCCGCCATGCGCTGTCCGCCGAAGCTGTAATGGGTGGGCGTCATCCCGCTCATCCAGGTAAAGTCCCCGATGTTCGCATTACCCGTTTCGCCGTAGCTGACACGCAGTTTCAACTCATCAAACAAGGTTTGCGACTGCATGAATTCCTCCTGCGACAGCCGCCAGCCCACGGAGTAGGATTGGAATACCCCAAACCGGTTGTCGGGCCCGAAGCGTGAAGATCCGTCCGTCCGCACCGAGCCGGAAAACAGGTATTTGTCTTTGTAATCGTAATTCAGCCTGAAAGCGTAGGACAAAAATGAATTGGCGCCGTAGGTGATCGTGCCCGCCTGGTTGGACGAGGCCGTCGGGTTACGCACGAGGTCGTTGGTGAACGTCCCTACCCGGCCGCTGGTGCCGGTGGTCGATGTCGTGTATTTCTGCATGGAATACAGGAGCATTGCATTCACATTATGGTCTGTTCCGAAGCGGTTGGCGTAGGTGAGGTTATTTTCCCAAACCCAGTCGATGGCCCGTCCGTTGGTGGAACTGGCGGCGATCCCGGCCAGGAGCGGATTGGAATTGTTGGCAAAAGGCGCTACCGGATTAGCGAGCGTCGAAGGCAGGTACGTTTCGTTACCCGCATTGGCGAGCAATGCACCGCCCTGGCTGCGGAATTTTAGCCCTTTCATGATTTCCCATTGCACGTACAGGTTGTTTTGCACGGCAAACCGGCTGTCGCGCATTTGATATTGTTCCAGCACCGACAGCGGGTTGTACACGCCCACTTCCGAAAATCCGTACTGCGTGTGCGGCAGCACATTGTTTTGTCCGTAATCGCCATTGGGAAGACGGGCGCTCACGACGGGCGGCATGAGCATAGCCGCGTAAATGGGGCTATATCCCCAGGTCCCGGGCTCTCGCGGCGTGGGCATGTTGTTCTGCACGGAGTAGGTAGGCGCGAAATCGGCCCCGATGCTGAGCGACTTGCTCAGGTTGGCATCCACGTTCGCGCGCAGCGTCATCAGTTTGTAGTCGGTGCCGCGCATGGTGCCTTTTTGGGTGAGATAGCTCCCTGAAACCGAAAAACGTACTTTATCAGTGCCGCCTCTTACGCTGAGCTCCCATTTGGACATAGGTGCCGTGCGAAAAATCTCGTCCTGCCAATCGGTATTGGCGAGTTGTTCGGGCGAGTTGTACGCGTCGGGGTAAGGCAGCTTGGCCGCATTGCGGGCATCCTTGGCATATTGCAGGTATTCGTCGCGGTCCATCACGTCAATCCGCTGTGCCACGTTCTGCACGCCGGTGTAGGCGTTGAAGTTGAAATCGATCTTGCCATCTTTGCCGCGCTTGGTCGTCACGAGCACTACCCCATTCGCCGCGCGGGAGCCGTAAATGGCTGCGGAGGCCGCGTCTTTAAGTATTTCAATGGATTCGATATCCGAAACATTGATCCTCGAAAACTCGGCTGCATTCAAAGGATAGCCGTCGATCACATACAACGGCTGACTCGACGCGCCCAGCGAGCCGATGCCCCTGATCCGTATCGTGGGTGCCGCGCCCGGAACGTCGCCCGCGCCTGCCTGTACCTGCACGCCCGCCGCCAAACCTGCCAGCGCATCGCCCGGCATGGCTACCGGCAGCTGGTTGATTTCCTTCGCGGAAACTTTGCTGATGGCCGTCGAGAGCTTTTTCCGGGATTGTTCGCCATAACCCACCACTACCACTTCGTCCAGGGCTTTCTGGTCGGCGGCCAGCGTTACATTCAGCACCGATCCGCTCCCGACGGTGACCTCGCGGCTCAGAAAACCGACGTAGGAGAATACCAGCACTGCATTTTCATCAGGCACGGTAAGGCTGTAAGTCCCGTCGGCCTGGGTAGCGGTGCCCTGCTGCGTGCCTTTGATCAGAATGCTTACGCCCGGCAATGCCTCGCCTTTCTCGTCGGTCACTTTTCCCGTTATTCGCGCTTCGGCCGGCGAGGTTACCTGCGGAAATGCAGGCGGCCGGGGCGCTTCCATGCCCGTTGGAGCCGCGCCGAGTTTTTCCAGGATGATGAATTCACCGGAAACGCTATATGATATACGCAGTGGTTCGAAAATTTGGTTCAGCAGGTTTTCGAGGGTGGTACCGCTGCTTTTCACACTCACGCGCTTGTTGCGCACGAGCGACGCGGTGTAGGTGAACCGTGCGTTGGAAATCTTTTCCAGACGTGCGATCACGCTTTTCAAAGGTTCGTTTTCTGCGGTAAAAGACACTTTTTGGGTCAACAACTCCTGCGCGGAGCCCGTACGCGCGTAACTCATGCACGTAACCAGGAAGAGCAACACTACCGGAAGGCTTACTTTCATTAGTATATGAATGTAATGATAATTGGTATCTGTTTTTTTCATACTTTGTTTGGGTTTCTTGAAAAGGGAACATACCTATCCCGTTTCGCCTGCAACGCGATGGCGGGATAATCAACCCGGTGACGCTCCACCGTCACCGGATTTTTTATTAAAGAAGGGTTTACAATGTTGTCATAGGCAAAGGGGATAAGTGTTGGTATTTGAGGGCATTGCATTATTCACATCCGTTACTTTCGATCCTGACGCCGTCGCCTGCGACGGTATACTTCGCCCCGATCGTCCGGCATAGCACATCCAGTTTTTGAAAAAACGGCTCTTCCCGGAATGGAAGCGTGACCTGGCAGTTCCGCAGCGCGGCTTCATCGAAGCTGATCGGGATATTGTAGGCTTTCTGCAAGGCGCGGAAAATGTTACCGGCCGGTTCTTCATCAAAAACGAGCCGGGTTTGCAGCTGCTCCCTGTTCACGACCACCGGTGCCTCGGCAAGGGTTTTGACAATCTTTTTGTCGGCGTTGTGGTAAACGGCCCGCTGATTGGGCGTCAGCACCAAGGGCGACGACTCCTCTCCTGCTTTGGAAACCGACACTTTACCCGTTGCGACGGTGACCGAAACGTCTTTTCCTTCCGGTTTGATCGTGAAACTCGTTCCCAGAACCCGCGTGGTAAGCCCGCCGGAAAATACCGAGAATGGCCTCAGCGTATCCCTCTTTACCTGGAAAAAAGCTTCGCCGGCCAGTTGCACATCCCGCCCCGCCGGTTGTGACCGGTAAATGACCTCACTTCCCGGTAAAAGCCGCACCATACTCCCATCGGGCAGCGTTACTTCTTTCTGATCCCGCCCCGAGTTGACGTATTTTAAATCCTGACTATCATTGAAATACGAAATCTCTTCCCCCACACGACCGGTCTGGCCCGTGAGCAGATACGTTCCGAGCCCGGCGAGCAGCACAGCCGCCGCCGCGTAACCCGTCCATCGCCGCCACATCGGCCGCACAACCGTTTCCTTGCCTTCGACGCGATGCATGATGGCGCGGATGTCGCGCACAACCTGCTCATCGGAAATGGCGGTTGGCTGGTTTTTGAGCTGCCGCAACAGCAGGGCCGCCTCGTCGATCAGTTCTATTTTTTCGGGATACAGGTGAACGACTTGTTCCCACACACTCCCACGCAGCACGCCGCCTGCATTCACCCATTTTCTGAATGCATCATCCAGCATAAAGTCTTCCAGGGTGTAGGTCGCATATTTTTCCATTACAGATATTCCAGCCGAGTTTTCCTATAAGGTGGAAAAACCGCGCGGAGATCATGAAAAAATTTGCATTATTTTTCAAAACCTGTATTTACTGCTCATTATGAGCACAATAGGATTGAAATGGCGAGCAGCGCCTTACGTCGCCAGATGTCCTTGAAAGAGCGCAGGGCGGTGTAGAGCAGGTTGGCCGTGGCCGCTCGTGAAATTTGCAGCAGCTCGGCGATTTGCTCATTGGAAAGCTCTTCGAAGAATTTCAAATGCAGGATTTCCTGCTGGCGCCGCGAAAGTTTTGCAATAACCTGCTGAATCTGTGCGGTTTGGCGTTGCGTGGCCTCCACCTCCGCAAAATCGGGCAGCGGGCTTTCCGGTGAATGCAGCTCGGCTTCGGCCACGCCTTCGTGATCCACGAAAAGCCGCTGACTGCGCTTTCCCTTGAGAATCTGGTTGCGCAGCGCCTTGAAAAGATAGAACTTAAGATTGCTTGTTTCGTTCAAATGCGCCCTTCGCTCCCAAAGCGTAATCATGAGATCGTGCAGATCGTCGCGAAGCTGCTCCTCGTCGGGCTGGAAACGCAGGCCGTAATCGAACATGGCGCGGTAATAACGCACGAGCAACTGCTCGAAGGCAGCTTCATCGCCATTACGAAATGCCTTCCAGATGTCGGTGTCGTTTGGGTTCACGGGCGCAGCGGGTTACTCGTCCGGCCGGGATCTCCGGGTCGGAATGTTCGATTAAAACCGTCCTCCCGGGGAATTCTACTAGCCCGGCAGCCTACAAATTCGTTTCGCCGGGCCTGCGCTTCGGCGGCCGTCCGGCTTCGGAACGAGCGGACGCCGGACATGCCACGGAGGCTGTCGCTGGTGGTCCGTCGATCTGTTAATCCGCCTCCACGGACCAGGAATGTAGCCCATAACCGCTAAATAACTTCGGCAGAAAGATCTATGATGATAGCACATAACCGCATATATTTATATCACTTAACATTTACAAATTTATCTTTTTCCCATTCGGGAGCGGATACGAGTTTTAGACAGGTAGTTACTAAATTAGAAATTAACTGTTATGCTACTTCACGCGCTGACCATCATTACCAACGAATTGAATAACCACCTCAACACGGTGGACGGTACGAATCATCCGGATGATGAAGTGAAGCTTGGGAACATTGCGTTGTTCGAGTCGCCGACGGGCGTGAATAACAATGCGATCCGTGATAAAGTAATCGTTACATTAGTTAATTTCAGAGAAGAAAAAACACTGAAAAACCTGCCGTTTTCAAGGGCCAATGATGCCACACTTCGGACAGAATATTTTAACCCGCCTATCAACGCCAACCTGTTCCTGCTTTTCTCGGCCACTGCTAATGATTACGGCAAGGCTTTGAAATACTTATCGCGTATTATCCGGTATTTTCAATTCAAAAACATTTTCACCAACCTGAATACCACCGAGATTTTCGATGCAACGCTGACGGAATATGACCGAATGAGCGAATTCAAACTGATCATGGATTTATATTCCCCGAGTTTCGAAGAGCTCAACCACTTGTGGGGAACGCTTGGCGGAAAACAATATCCTTCGGTGCTGTACATGCTTCGGATGGTGGAACTTAAACACGACGGCAAGACGGAAGGCGGCGGTGTTATTCAGGACATCCAGCACAATTTTCTGTACATCAACCCCACTAACTAAGGCATCATAGATCGGGAGATTTTAACCGGGCACTTCTGCGCAGAAGTGTCACAGGAGAACTTCGCTATCATCATTAAGTATCTTATTTTCAATAAAATGGAATCAAACAGTTCAAAATATGATGTGCTTTTCAGGGTGAGAATCCTGCATTATCACTATCTGGACATTGGTAAAAGCAATGCCGGAAATGTCACGTTTGATCCGTTCGATTCCCTGCCCGCTTCAAAGAAGAATACGCAAATGGAAAAATACAAAGTCAGCGATTGGCTTTCGGTTGTACCCAGTGCAAGTACCGCCCGGCTATTAGCAAGTAAAGGACTAATATTTAAATTATTGCCGGACGGATTCGCAGTTTTTGTAAAAGTAATCAATAAGAAACCGGAGAAAAATATTGATCAAACGATTTATAAGTTTGATTTATCATTTTCCGGTGAAAGTTCTGCGTTTTCAGCGCTTCCAATTCTGAGAATGGATGATAACCAGGCAGGTTACTATTTATTTAGCAATGAAGTTTCAGCATTAAAAGGAAATGCAAATGCATCCCTTTGCCAGCTTCCGCCTGCTTACGACAATGCAAAGAAATACACCGGCGGAGAGATCGTGGAAGATGGAGGAAATCATTATCTGGCTTTGGATAAACTTGGTAATAGTAATAAGCCTGTTTCCAATGCTAATTTTTGGAAACAAATTGATAAAACCATTCAATTTGCAAATGCAAGTAATCTTAATAAACGGCCTTCATTGGTCAACAATTCCAGCTCTTTTGAAATTCTTAATTTTTCTGAATTGTCGTTATTTCCAGCAGCTTTTGGCCGGATTGAAATAAGTGTGAATAATCAAACACCTGCGAGTTTCAGGGTTTTAAATGCCAGTAAACAGGTACAACAAAAAACATTTGATATTAGGATTAACCACCCGTATTAATGCCATTCTCAATTATAAATAGACAATAGCTATGCTCAATTTATCAAACCTGCGGACACCCGGCGTTTACATAGACGAGGTCCCGAAGTTTCCGCCGTCTATTGCCGCCGTTGAAACGGCAATTCCCGCATTCATTGGCTATACTCAAAACGACGTTTTTAAGGGAGTTTCTTACAAACAGAAGCCCGTACTGATAGAATCACTGGTAGATTACGTCGAAAAGTTTGGCGATGCGCCCCCGCTCGTCGGCATAGCGGTGGATCTGGACGTAGACAATTCCATCAAAACTGCACAAATCAATACCGGCCTGCTGTTGTACGACAGTCTGAGAATGTACTTCCGGAATGGCGGCGGCAAATGTTTCATCGTAAGTCTGGGCAAATACCCCGACATTACCGCTGGCGGCTTCGCAGCCGCATTTAAAGCGGATGCGGAAGCCGCGCTGGAAGTGCTCAAAGCGGAAGACGAACCCACGCTCATCGTCATTCCCGACGGCGTTCTGCTCAGCGCCACCGACCTCGGTTCGCTGCACAGCACCGCCCTGGTGCAATGCGAGCAGTTTAAAGACCGGTTTTTGATTGCCGACGTAAAAATGGCCGATCCACTGAAATACGATCCGGCGGAGATCACGGCATTCAAAACGGCCATCGGCATGGCGAATGTGCAATTTGGCGCTGCCTATTATCCTTACATCCGGGTGAACTTGCCGCGGTTTATCAAATTCAGGGACATCAGGAACAAGGTCACCAAGCTGACGCTCCCGCTGAACTGGGAATCGGAATACATTCCTGCGTCCGACACGAATACGCTCAATGTTTTCCGCGAGCTGAACATCCTGATCGACAAAAACGTGTACCTGGAATCGCTAGATGCGGGCACGCTGGCAGACACGTACGCCACGCGCAAAAAGGCATTCGATATTGCTGTGAGCACCAACAACCTGAACGACTCGCGGAATGAATTCAAGCTCGCGCTCGGCTTCCTGTTCAAGGATGTGCTGAAACCGTTTATCGATAAGCTCGCGGACGGCATTACCCTGCCCCTCCCCGCCGCTCCCGACAACCAGAATTCGCTCGACGAGCTCTTTGCCGTGCTCGACGCGCTCAAACCAAGCCTCGAAACATTGATCAACATCGCCCGCGTGCTCAATACCGATACGAAAGTGGGCGCTGTGATTACCCTCGCCAATGGCGACATCGGCGGTGCAACGTGGAATTACTATAAAAACGGCACCACCAATCTGCCGACGGCCATCACCGGTGCAGCGGCGCTGACAGGCTCCGCCGCCGACGTCGCGATCGCTACTTCCTATACCTTAACCGACCAGGTGCCGCCGGCCACCACGCAAACCGTCGTCAACCTGAACCGGCTGTTTTACGGAAATGCAAATGCCAAAGGTTTGAATGATATTTTCAATGTCCTGATCAACGGCATTTCGAAAATCCGGAACCTGCTTTCGTCTTACGAGAAGATCAAGGAAAACGATGTGATGAAACGGGTGCCGGTGATCGGGAACGTGATCGGCTATCTGCAATCGGAAAACTACCTGCTGCCGCCATCGGGTACGATTGCGGGCGTGTATGCGCGGGTGGATGAGAAACGAGGCGTTTGGAAATCACCTGCGAATGAATCGCTGATCAATGTGGTGGGACCTTCGGTGAAAGTTACCGACGAGCAGCACGGCACGCTCAATATCGACCCATCCACCGGCAAGTCGATCAACGTGATCCGCTCATTTGTGGGCAAAGGCACGCTCGTGTGGGGCGCGCGCACGCTGGCGGGGAACGACAACGAATGGCGCTACGTGAGCGTGCGGCGGTTTTTCAATATGGTGGAAGAATCCTGTAAAAAAACGACCGAGCAATTCGTGTTCGAGCCCAATGATGCCAACACGTGGGTGAAGGTGCAGGCTATGATCGAAAACTTCCTTACCACACTCTGGCGCCAGGGTGCATTGCAGGGCGCGATTACGGAACACGCGTTTTATGTGACCGTGGGCCTGGGCAAAACCATGACGGCCCTGGACATTCTGGAAGGCCGGCTGATCGTCGAAATCGGAATGGCCGTGGTGCGTCCTGCGGAATTTATCATACTTCGGTTCTCGCACAAAATGCCTGAATCATAGGCTATTGCAAATCCGTAAAATCATCCGGCCGGTTCCATGAACCGCATTTATCCAACATTAAATCATTCATCATATGGCAGAATATCCGCTTCCCAAGTTCCATTTTGAAGTAGAATGGGGCGGGACCAAAATAGGTTTTACCGAAGTAACAGGCCTCGACAAGCAGATCGAAGTGATCGAATACCGCGAAGGACAGAGCCAGGTGTTTTCAAAAATCAAAATGCCGGGGTTGCAGAAATACAGCAACATCACCATGAAAAAGGGCACGTTTGAGAATAAAACCGATTTTTACGACTGGCTGAAAGAGGCCGACAAACTTCGGAACGCCGTGCGGCGGGACATTATCATTAAGCTCCTCAACGAAAACCACAAGCCGGTTTTTACCTGGAAAGCACTGCAGGCATTCCCTACAAAGGTGCAGGCCAGCGACCTGAAAGCCGATGGCAACGAAGTAGCGATCGAAACGATCGAAATCGCGCACGAAGGGCTCAGCCTCGTTAAATAATCCGCGAATATGGCGACTTACTATCCTCCGGCCGGGTTTCATTTTGCCGTAAAACTGGCCAACAGCCAGAACGACAACGACAGCCGGTTTCAGTCGGTAGCCGGCCTCAGCGTCGAATACGACACCGAATCGTACAAGGAAGGCGGCGAGAACCGCTTCGAGCACACGCTGCCGGTGCGTACCAAATATCCCGACCTGGTGCTGAAACGCGGCTTGCTCACAGAGGATTCGGATTTTCACAAATGGTGCAGCAAGGCATTTGCCGAACGGAAATTCGAGCTGGCGGACATTGTCGTCACGCTGCTGAATGAAGCGCATCAGCCGCTCAAAACGTGGAGTATCGCCGGGGCGTGGGCCAAGAAATGGTCGGTATCGGATTTCAATGCCGAGACCAACGCGCTGGTGATCGAGAGTATCGAGATTCGCTACCAATATTTTACCGTGAAATAATGCCGCTGATCATCCGGGAATTACATATCAAAGTCGCCGTGAATGCCCCCGCGGAGCAAGGCGGCAGGGCCACTGCGCCCGCCGCGGCCCAGGCCCAGGGAGGCGACGACGACGATAAGGAAGCCATCGTGGCCGAATGCGTGGAGCAGGTGATGGAAATCCTCCGGAACCGCCTTGAACCGTAGGCCGAACGCCCGTCGGAAGTATTGCATGAGCTGTTTTGTCAAACCTAATGCGCAATTGAGATGTCCGGTAAACTCGAAAAAATGAAGATCATCGCCTACAAGGATGCCGCTATGAGCGACAGCTCCAAAGTGGATGAGCATTCGGCGACGATCAACCCCGAAACCTACCAGCTCGATTACAAAATTGAGTACAACGACAAGCAGGGACAAGGCACCAGCGGTTCGCAGCAGAAGTTCAAAATGACCAAACCGGAGGAATTTACCTTCGAATTCCTGTTCGACAACACCGGCATCATCGACGGCAAAGCGAAAGAGGACATTTGGGACGACCTGAAAAAGTTCAAGAAAATGCTGGTCGACTACGACGGCGCGATCCACCAGCCGCGGCATTTCAAGCTGATCTGGGGCGTGACGTTGTTCAAAGGCCGGCTTACTTCCCTGAATATCAATTTCAAACTCTTCAAACCCGACGGCACGCCGATCCGGGCGGTTTGCAAATGCAGCTTCAAGGGAAGCATTGAAGAAAACATCCGGGTAGCAAAAGAAGACGCCAAATCGCCCGACCTGACGCACGAAAAGCTCGTCAAAGCCAGCGACCATCTCACTTTGATGACCTACGAGATTTACGAAGATCCGCGCTACTACCTGCAAGTAGCCAGGGCCAACGGGCTAACCAATTTCCGGAGCCTGGCCGTGGGGCAAAAAGTATTCTTTCCACCGATCGACAAAGGCGCAAAATGAGCAACAGCCGCACGATAGCCACGCCCGCCACGCCCGACGTGTGCACATTTACCATCCTTTCGGAAGGCCGGGAACTGTCACGCACGTACCACGTGGTGTCGATCGTGGTGATGCGGGAGCTCAACCGGATTCCCTCGGCGACGATTACGCTCATTGACGGTGAGGCGGCAAAGGAAACATTTGAGATCAGCGATAAGGATGAACTGGTTCCGGGGAAAAACCTGGAAATCAAGGCCGGCTACCGAAGCAATGAGGAGACGATTTTTAAAGGGCTGGTGATCAGGCACAGCATTAAAATTCGCAAAAACAGCAATTTCCTCATCGTAGAATGCCGCGATAAGGCGGTGAAGGCCACGATCCAGCCCAAAAGCAAGTATTTTACCGACCAAACCGACAGCGAAATGCTCGAAGACCTGCTGCGCCGGAATGGGTTGGAAAGGGACGTGCAGCCGACCGCATTCAAGCACCGGCAACTCGTGCAATACCAGACCACCGACTGGGATTTCATCCTGCAACGGGCCGATGTAAATGGGCTGTTTTGCGCGGTAGACAATGGAAAAGTGACGATCAAAGCGCCCGATCTGGGCCAGGAGCCTGTCGCAACCGTGCAATTCGGATCGTCGGTGCTGGAACTGGATGCGGAAATAGACGCCCGGTTTCAATATAAAACGGTTAAAAACCAAGCCTGGAACTTTACCGAGCAGACCGTCACCGAGGCCGAAGCGCAAAACCCGAATGTACGGCTGAACGGGAATATCCCATTCCAGGATTTGGCCAAAACCGTTGACCTGCCGTCGTTCACCTTCCGGAATGGAGGTAAACTGACTGAAACCGAGCTCAAAAAACAAGCCAGCGCTGAATTGCTCAAATCGCAGTTATCCAAAATCCGCGGGCGCGTTCGCATGCAGGGAATCGCGCAGCTTAGCCCGGGTAAGCTGATCGGGATCAATGGCGTGGGTGACCGGTTCAAGGGTAATGCATTCGTATCGGCCGTGCGGCATCAGATCGCCAACGGAAATTGGGAAGCGGATGTGCAGATCGGCTATCAGGCGGAATCGATGAATGTGATGAACCGCCTGGCGGCCAGGCCCGAGCGACCCGGCGGCTTGCAGGTCGGCGTAGTGACGCAGCTGGAAAACGACCCCGACGGCGAACACCGGGTGAAAGTCCGGATGCCGCTCATCAGCATGAACGACGAGGGCATTTGGGCTAGAATGGCCAGCCTCGACGCCGGCGACAACAGGGGCTTTTTCTTCCGGCCGGAAATCGGCGACGAAGTGGTGGTCGGCTTTTTCGACAACGACCCTACCCAGGCGATCATCCTGGGAATGTGTCATAGCAGCGCCAAAAGGGCGCCCATTGCCGCCAAAGACGATAACCACGAGAAAGGTTTTGTATCGAGGAGCCAAATGAAAATGCTGTTCGACGACGACAAGAAGACTATCAACATCAGCACGCCCGCCGGTAACAAGTTGATTGTGAGCGAAGAGGACCAGAAAATCCAGTTCGAAGACCAGAACGGCAACAAGATCGTGCTGGACAAGGACGGCATCGTGATCGAGAGCGTGAAGGACATCCGGCTGAAAGCCGCGAAAGACATTCAGTTGGAAGGAGTAAATATCAATGCCAAAGCATCCGCGAAGTTCAGTGCGGGCGCCGGCGGTGGTGAGCTATCCACCGGCGCCGGGCAAACGACCATTAAAGGAGGAACCGTCATGATTAACTAACGATGCCATCAGCATGGATAACGCCGACACAAATTTCCTGGGAACAGGCTGGGCATTCCCGCCGACCTTCGATGCCATCCACAAAAACGTGCGTATGCTCGAAGGCGTGGACGACATTTACAGCAGCCTGCACATTCTGCTGACCACCATGCAGGGCGAGCGCATCATGCAGCCCCGCTATGGCTGCAACCTCGAAAACCTGATTTTTGAGCCGCTGGACACCGCATTGAAAACATTAATGATCGACAAGATCGAAACCGCCATTCTCCTGTACGAACCGCGCATTACGGCAGACTCCGTATCGATCACGGAAGCATTGGACAACACCGGAATGGTGCGCATTCAGGTGGATTTTACCGTAAAAACCACGAATTCGAGGTACAATTTCGTGTTCCCGTTCTACAACCGGGAGGGAACCGAAATCCTGAATTTTTTGATCAGTCCGCCCGAAATCGACAATTCGTTATAAGCCCGCATGATGAGCAACTGCGAAAACATAACCAATCCGTTGGGTTTAAAAAGAGAAGGCACCGACCAGAACAGCCGGTTCCTGACTTCGCTTAAACCTGAATCCGCGCCGGTGGATGCGAAAACCGTGGCCGACGACCTGGTTTTCACGCAGCAACTTGCCCGGCTTGTGAAGTTTTTCGGGGTTGGCGACGCGCATTTTGGGGATGACAACTGGCAGCCGTTTTTCAGTCAGGATGTGTCAGTGATGCTGGCTTTGGCGGCGGTGCAGGATATGAGTGAATACAATGCGCTTATCCATCAGAAACTCGGAAGCATTCGCCAAAACACGGATAGCGAGGCGGTTTTGAAACAAAACTTCGGCACACTGCTCAACCTCGTAACCAGCGTGGCCTGGCAGATCGAGCATTTGCAGCACTCGCTTCCCGACGATATTCTGCTCAAAGGTTCGATCCGCAACCTGATCAGGAGCAAGCTGGCTGTGCCATTCCAAAAGCTGTTTGCATACCATCAGGCGGCGGTTGCCAACGGCCTCACCGACGAAACGGAAGCGACCGGCCTCACCTTATTCGGCACACCGGTGCAAATGGCGACCACTGTTTTTAACCGATCCTTCGGCCCGCTATGGACGGACGGTGTGCAGAACTGGAACGTTTTCAAGCTCACCATCGCCGCGGACGATTCCATTTACAACCTGCCAGCAGCGACCACCACCGCCAGACGTTTATACTTTGCCGTAACCCATAACTTTTTCACGGCCATTTTCGACCAGTTTCTCCGCGCATTTTCCAAAATCACCACCGACGCCAACGTTCAGTTACAACAAACGCTCACCCAGCGCAACGACCATCAGCCGCATACCGCCCTTTTTATTTCATTCCTGAAATTGCTGGAATTTGCACGAAAAGATGCGAACACGCTTACAAAACGCCATCTGGACCTTTACTATAAAGAAATTTTACAGATCCCTGAGCGCAAACCCAGACCGAACCAGGTGCATGTGATCTTCGAAGCGGCGCGGTTTGTGGAAGGTGCTTTAATCAAAAAGGGCACGCTGCTGAATGCCGGAAAAGATTCGCTCGGGAACGATGTGGCGTATGAGATCGATCAGGATACGGTGATCAACAAGGCCAAAATCACGGCCCTGCATTCGGTGTACATCGGCACGGCGCAGGACGAGGTGCTGGATATAAATCCTTACATACTGGAAGGGCGCGTGTATGCGTCGCCGGTGGCTAACTCGGATGATGGGTTGGGGGCCGAATTAACCTCCGGTGAAAAGCAATGGCATCCATTTGCGTCCAAAAAATACGTGAATGGCGTTCTCGAAGACATTACCATGCCCAAAGCAGAGATCGGGCTGGCCGTCGCTTCGCATTACCTTTACCTGAAAGAGGGCGAAAGAAGCATTGTTGTCGAAATCACCACGGGCAATGCGCTGCCCAACCCGGCCAATCGCTGGGAGGCGGAGGTCACAACCGCCGAAGGCTGGCAAAAGCTTGCTATCACGGCCAGTTTTACTTCCAATGTGCTCATTTTCAGAAACGATGCCATTCCCGCGGACTTCCCGGCCATTACCGCCTACGATCCGGCAGTGCACGGGCGGAGCTTCCAGGCCACCGCGCCGGTGATCCGGTTCAGGTTGAAGCATTCTTTGCAAGCATTTCCTTACAAGGCATTCAAGGATGCGATTGTGCAGAAAGTGAGGCTCACCGTCGGGTCGAAGCAAGTGAAGGATATTTTTGTACAAAACCCTTTCGGCATTCTCGATCCTTCCAAACCATTCCTGCCGTTTGGCCCGCTGCCGGAGAAGGATGCCTATTTCATCATCGGTTCGGGCGAGATTTTTCAGAAAAAGGGCGCACAGGTTTCCACGAAACTGGCCTGGCAGAATGTCCCTGCGACGGTAAGCCCCAACCCTCCGGCAAAGATCCAGAAACTGCAACTGGGTGTATGGCAGGACATTGGCACCGAAGCGAACCTGCTCGACGGGATTGCCAACGTGGTGACCGTCGACGCAGCCGACGTGTCGAAGCCGGATGCCGGCGGCAACAACATGTACGATGTCAACAGCACTAACGGCTTCTACCGGTTCCGGCTCGACGGCAGTTTCGGACACACCGCTTACCAGGCGGCATTAACCAACTACCTCATCGACAAAGCGAAAGAAAACAGCGATTCCAACGCGATCAAAACGGTGATTGCGGCCTATGAACTGCCCGCATCGACACCCACCGCCGAAAGTGCGATCACGATGATCAAAGGCATCGTGTATGCATCGCCCGTAGCCCCTACCCCGCCCTACACGCCCGTGATCGACGAAATATCCCTGAGCTACACGGCCAGCACGGAGATCGCCCTGATCGACAGCAGCAGTTTCACGAACCGGTCTTTGCAGTTTTTCCATGCGTATCCGTTCGGCGACGTGGAGCAGCACCGGGCACTGAAAGACCCGCTGACCGACCATGAAACCGACGTGCGCCTTTTGCCCTATTTCAGGCATTACAACAATGGCGATGTCTATTTCGAGATCGAGGGACAAAGCGGCTTTGTAGCGCATGAGGGCGAATTTTACATGGGATTGAGCGAGGCCGTTCCCGGACAGAAAGTGGCCGTTTTGTTCCAATTGGATGAAGGCAGAGCCAATCCGAGAATCAAAAAGCCGGACAATCATGTGCATTGGAGCTATTTGGCCGATAATCGCTGGATTTCATTTCAAAAACTGGAAGTACAGGACAGCACCTCGCAGCTAACGCGCTCGGGGATCATCACATTTACCATTCCCAAATCCGCCGGCACAGACAACACCATGCTCCCGAAAGGCCAGGTATGGCTTCGCGCGAGCGTGTATGAGGCGAGCGAGGCCGTGTGCAAGATCATCGCCGTGCTGCCGCAAGCTGCCTCGGCTACTTTCAAAGACCAAACCAATGCGGGCGATTTCCTGGCGGCACCGCTTCCGGCGGGCACCGTTGCGAAGCTCCTTGAACCCGAGGCCAGCATTAAAAAGATTGAACAACCCTATGCATCATTCGGTGGGCGGACGCGTGAAAATGCCCCGGATTACTACAAAAGAGTGAGCGAACGGCTGCGGCACAAGGACCGGGCGATTACCGTATGGGATTATGAACATCTGATTTTGGAAGAGTTTTCGAACATTTACAAGGTAAGGGTGATCAATCACACCCGGTACGAACCTAACGACTCGGGCACCGGGATATACAACGAGCTGGCCGCAGGCCACGTGACCATCGTACCGATCCCCGACCTCCGCACCCGCAATGCGATCGACCCGCTGAAACCCTACACCAATGTGGCCGACCTGGAATCGATTGAGGCCTTCATCAGCAAACGCAAATCCTGTTTTGCGAAAATCCATGTTCAAAACCCGGTTTTTGAAGAAGTGAAGGTGCAATGCAATGTCAAATTCTACCCGCAGTATGACGAAGCTTTTTACACCACACAGCTCAAACAGGAGATTACCCGTTTTCTTTCTCCCTGGGCGTTCGGCAATGCCGCCGAGATTCGTTTCGGCGGGCAAATCAGCAAGTCCGTGCTGATCAATTTTATCGAAGAGCGCGCCTATGTGGATTACCTGACCGATTTTGTTCTATATCACAAAATCGGTAATACACTGACAGACAAGGAGGAAATCACCGCATCCAGGGCCATCGCGATCCTGGTGTCGGTGCCTGCCGAGCAGCACATTATCGTCCCGATCCCGCACGTGCCGGAAACTGCCGCCGCAGAAAATTGCGGTTGCGATTAGCATCATGTTTTAACAATTGCCATGCAACCAATACAGAAACATCCATCCCTTTTGCCCTCGGAGGACTATTTTTTCCTGCGAAGAAAGGGTATGGAATATATCGAAGCCCTCGGCAGCAAGCTCTGGACGGACTATAATATCCACGACCCCGGCATCACAATCCTTGAACTGATGTGCTATGCCATCACCGACCTGGGCTACCGGACGGGCTTCGATATCAAGGATTTTGTGGCCGGAGCGCTGGCAAACGGCGGTCACGAACAGGGCTTTTTCCCGGCTAATGAGATATTGACCGTTAATCCGGTCACGGTGAATGATTACCGCAAATTGCTGATCGACGAGCCGGGCATTAAGAATGCGTGGCTGCTTTGCAAGGACTGCCCGTGCGAGATGCCGCTCTTTGCGGATTGCCTGGCCGGGGAGCTCGTGTACACTGAAACGACCGAAAAGGTAGTTCCCAAAGGCACGTACGAGGTCCTGCTCGAATTTGAAGACTCCATTCAGTTCGGCAGCCTGAATGACGGCAAGCTGTTTAACCAATTTTCATTCGTCCAATCCGACGAACTGTTTACGGTGAAGCTGGAACTGCGTTTTCCCGACTGGCAGTCGATTGATAACCAGCCTGTTATTTTCAAAACCTTTCTCGATGAGAGTGAGGACATCGCCACGGTTGAAGTACTGAAAGTGATAGATATCAACTTTCTTCCGGTAACCAACGCTACCCTGCAAAAGGCACTCCGCAACCCGCTTTTCGTCGATATCAAGATCACATTTGCCAACACCGAAACGCTCGTCCTGAACCAGGTCCCGCTGACGATCCACGGAAAGAACAGCGCATTGAAAGCAGTGGAGCTGAATGCATTGCTTGCAGAAATCGAGGACAAAACGATTGCCGGCTATCGCAGCAAGATTCTGATTATAAAGCATTTAATTCAAACCCAGACTTCCAAACTCCACAAGCACCGCAACCTGACGGAGGACTTCTGCCGGATCGGTGAAGTAGCGACGGAGGACTTTGCATTCTGTGCCGACATTGACCTCCGCCCTGACGCCGATATAGAGCAAATAGAAGCGAAGATCCTCTTCACCATTGAGCAATACCTCAATCCGCCCATCCGGTTCTATTCGCTCAAAGAACTGCTTGACGCCGGGGTTCTGACCGAGGAGATTTTCAATGGCCCGGCTATGCGGCACGGGTTTATCAAGGATGCCGAGCTGGAAGCGTCGGCTTTGAAACGGGAAATCCGCACGTCCGATATCATTAACCTGCTGATGGATATCGAGGGCATTACGGCCGTCCGCAACATCCTCATCACCAGATACGACGCCAGAGGCATGGCCGTCATGCCCAGCCAGGCGTGGATTTACCCGGTTACGGCACAGCACCAGCCCCGGCTGTACATCGAGCGGTCGCAGTTTTTGTATTTTAAAAACGAACTGCCATTTCAGCCGGCCAACGACGACGAAGTGTGGGCTACCCTGCAACAATTGCGGAGCGCTCAGGAACAGGTCAAACTCACTACCCAGGACAATGACCTCCCGATTCCGACCGGCACAGCGCGTGCATTCAACGACTATTTTCCCGTACAATATTCATTTCCGCTCACCTATGGCATCGGCTTTGAAGGGCTTCCTGAGAACGCCACGCCCCTGCGTAAGGCGCAGGCGAAGCAGCTCAAAGCGTACCTGATGTTTTTCGAGCAACTGCTGGTCAACTACCTGGCACAGCTGCACCATACTGAACAGCTATTCAGCATCCGGGAATCAGCCCAGGTGACTACATATTTCTCGGAATATCTTGACAACCAATACATTGCAAACATAGAAGACCTTTATTTTCCGGATTATAAGCCCGCTAACCTGCAATTACTCACCGAATCGCCGTCCCTGGCGCTGCGCCGGAAAAACACATTTCTGGATCACCTGTTGGCGCGGTTCGGGGAGCAGTTCAATGAGTATGCGCTTTTGATGTATTCTATTGATAATCAAAAATTTGGTGCAGAGAAATTGATCAGGGACAAAATTCATTTCCTGAAAGATTACCCGGATATCAGTAAAAACCGCGCGAAAGCATTCAACTACCGCGACGACCTGAAAGTGTGCGGGTTACAAAATGTAGCAGGACTTAAAAAGCGGATAGCGCACCTCACCGGCCTCGAAGCACTCCGGAATTACATTCAAATAGCCATCACCAAAAAAGCAAACGGCTACGCGGCGGCTTTTACGCTCAATGACGGCAGTGTGCCCCTGCTCTTTTCCGAAATCACCGAAACGCCCAAAACGCGGCTCGAAGCCGACGCGCTGGTGCGCAGGGTAATCGACGAACTGATCGTATCGATCACCGACAGCGCCCGATACACGCTTTCGGCCAACGCTTTCACTTTACGAAATCAGGATAATGTTGTAATCGCCCAAAGCCCCGAAAATCTTGCCGACCCGGCCGGCACCCGGGACGCACTCATTACCTGGGCGGCGGGCATTCTCCAAGCCGAGCGGTTCTTTCTCGTGGAGCATATCCTGCTCAGGCCGCGCCTGTACGGGCAAACGCTCCTCCCCGTTTGCCTCAGCCCCGATTGCGAGTCGTGCTGCGATGAAGACCCGTATTCATTCAGGATGACATTCGTGATGCCCGGCTGGCTGCCGATGTTCCAGAACCTGGACCTCCGGCGCTATGCCGAACGGATGATCCGCCTGGAAACGCCGGCCCACATCCTGCCCAAAATCTGCTGGATCGGCAACGAAATCTGCCGCGGCGATGAGGACGACGCGATCCTCTGCCAGATAACGGACGCGCTCACTGCCAACCTGCAAGAGCCCGACACCGACGGCGACCTCAAAAAAGACATTTGCAAATGCGCGGAGCAAATACTCCTGCAATACAATGACGCATTTGCGGAACGCTATTTCCAAAAGAATTTCGAGGCGATCACCGATGCCGAACAGGAAACGCTGTTCACTGCGACGATCAAAAAAGATGAAATCCTGTGCACAGGCTTGTTGAAAGATGCCTTTTATGAACAAGTTAAAGCGCTGGTTATTAATTGGTTTAAAGGCAAAGAGTCGTGTTTTCAGTTCAATAGTTTTGAAAAATACTGGTGCGAATGGCTGGTGGCGAATAAAGCATGGATCGACAGCGGAGGCATTACACGGCTCGCCGAACTGCTGGAACTGACCTTCACGGAAGCATTCGGCATCGTAACACGGAACGTGCCGAAAGAGCTGCGGCACAAGATCCAGCTCAATGCCTGTGAGTACATTACCGGGCAAATGGGAAGGCTGGGCGACCTGATCCGCGGCTGGGTGAAGGCCAATCCGGGCGTCCTCATCAGTGCCGGCCAGATTGAAACTTCCGCCGGTCCGCTTTTCGCCGACCCGGAAACCGCCATCGCATTTGCCCCTGACCTCCCGGCAGCCGTAAAAACGGCATTTACGCAGGATTTCAAAGTAAATGCAATCGCATTCAGCGACCAAACCGAAACGCTTCCCGACCGCAGCATCCGGCTGATCAAAGCCTGTTATACGCCGGTAGCCATCCGGCTGATCACGGCACACGACAATTTTCTGCGTGTTTTCGCCAGCCTCAAAAGCATCTATCCACCGGCTACTTTACGCGACTGTGAAGACGGCAACGATGACAATCCAGTTCGATTAGACCAAACAGTTTTAGGGTAAAAAATCACAAAAGTCATGTATCCTCACGAATCGACATACCCGTTTTTTGAAGCCAACCAGGTTTTGAAAAAAGACGATCTCAACAACCTTTTCGAGTACCTCGACGAGCAGAACCGGATGACCCGTACCAATCTGATCGGGATCGGCATTGTCTGCGGGATGGATGTGATACCCGTGGCGCCTGCCGCGATCCGGATCACCCGGGGCGTCGGGGTCACGTCCGAAGGTTATCTGGTATCGGTTCCGGAGGTGGAATATGCCAACTATTCGATTTACCCGCCTAATAAGGATATTTTCCTCGGCGACGACTGCTACACCGAGCTGCACCAGGCCGGGCAAAACAAGATGCACAAGCTGGTAGAGGGACTTTCCCCCGACAACAACCAGCTCTTCGAACTCGTGGAAGGCACGCCCGCCGGCTCCACGGCGCTTACCGCCGCGTTTCTGGCTGATAAGGTTGTTTTGATTTATGTTGAGTTATCCAAAAACGGGCTGAAAAACTGCTCTCCTAATTCCTGTGACGATAAGGGCTCTGAAATAGCGGTTCAATTCCGGCGGTTCCTCGTGACGAAGGCGAATGCGGATCTCATCAAAAAAGAAGCGGTGGAACTGATAGGAATACAATCGGAACTGGATATTGAGCAGATTGTAGAAGCTAAAATCCTGCTCCCGACCATCCGGCTGAAAAGATTCGATGTCCCGAACAGCAATCCGGTCACCACGGGCGACATTATCGCCGCCTACCGCAAAATCCTCACCAAATCATTCATCGAAGACACGCTTCGCACCAACCTGGTGAAGCTTTTCGAGGTGTACGAAGCCATATTGACCGGTTTGGACAAAACCATTATCCAAAATTGGACCGGCGTGTACGACGGCCTGTCCGTGAAATTCCTCCGGCCGTACGAATACCAGTACTTTTACGACCTGGTGAGTGATCTGATCCATAATTATGAGGAAATCAAGGCGAAAGGGCTCGAAGTGCTGGCATTATGCAACCCCGATTGCCGGATGTTCCCGCGCCACCTGTTCCTCGGCGCTGCCACCGTCGACACCACGCAAAACAGGGACGTGTACCGGCAGTATTTCATCCCCTCTCCGATCATCGGCAACCAGAAAAAAGCGGGGGAAGAATTGAAACTGCTTTTCACCCGGATGCTCGCGCTGATCGAACGGTACAAAATCCCCCAGCCCGCCAGGCTGGAAATCAAAGGCCGGATACTGGATGCCAATATCCGCATTACGCCCAGCAAGCTGGGGGATTGGCCATTATCGCAAAAGGCGATTCCCTACTACTACGAGGTGAATGCCGGCACGCCCAGGCTCTACGAAACCTGGCGCTATGATTTGAAAAAACAGGGGAAAGAAAAACAAAATCTGTCTTACCACGCCGATTTGTATGCAAATCCCGCCGACGATTTTGTACTCAATCCCCTCGGATACGACCTGGAACCTTACAATTTTCTACGGGTCGAAGGCATTGTCGGAAAGCCCTACCAGGAAGTGTTGGCCGCGATGAACCAGTACATCCGCCAGCAACGACTGCCGTTTGATGTGGTGGCGCTCAGCACGGGAAACGAGCCGCTCCAAATCGAAATGGATATGGCTGATTTTGAATGCCATGCGGCCGATCTCGAAGTGCTGTACGATGTGCAGCGGACCGAATTCCGCTGCCTGATCAGCGAAATGAAAGACAACCGTCGGTTCGATGTGCTGGTGGGCCTTTTCCCGGCTAACCTTGCACAGGTCACCAACGAGGCATATGCGGAAATCCGGAGGGTAGTCGACGCATTCGATTTCACCGACGCGGATTCCGTGGAATGCAAAGTTCGCATACTGATCGGGCTGATCACGGTGTACAGAAGACGGCTCGAAAAACTGCGCTCTAACTTCCTGTTCAGCAACTACACGCGCAACAACCCGGGCATTCAGCACAAGGCGGGCGTGCCGGTAGGCGGCACATTTGTGATCGTTTATCATGGCAATATCAAATCCTACTACTCGCCCAGAGATACGATTGGTATAAGGGAAGCCGTTGCCGAACGCCCCACGCGCGTAAATGCGACCGCCGAAGCACTTCCCGAGAACGAAGTAATTGTTAAAACCGCCTCCGGGGACGCGAATGTTCTGGGTTTGTCAGAAAAAATGCTCAGTGAAATTTCCGTATTGCCTGCGGGAATCCGCGAGGAACTGGTGAAAGTGCTGGGTGATAGACTGGCCGGCATTTTCAATCAGAATGAGGATGTGGGGATCGAGGCGGGCACCGTGTTTGCCGACTTCTTCCTGCCCTACCGCTGCTGCACCGACTGCACGCCCGTGCAAGTAGTAACGCCGCCCAAAAACGACCCGCTGAGCGCCACCGTCTCCGAGCCCAAATGCGACGAAAACAACAAGAATTTCACGGTAACCATCACCATATCGGGCGGCACGCCGCCTTACACCAGCGACGCCGGGCCAGTTACAGGCAACACGCTCACCGTCACCCTCACCACCGGAAGCACACAGAATGCAGGCATCAAAGATGCTGGCGGTCAGGAAATCAGCGTAACGATTCCCGCGCATACCTGCGGCTGCGATCTGCCGTGCGATGGACTTGCAGAGCGATGCTTCTACCCGGTGTGGATCAACAAACCTGCGAAAGGCGCCATGATCACGCAGAAATCCGTGGAAGTGGCCAAACTTACCGTGGTAGACAGGGAAAACGGAACATCCTTCGATATCGATTTCAGGGAAGAGTTCCAGTCGATTTTCGCCCAGTTCGACGATACCTCCTATGCCGGTGCGGTGCGATCATTGCTCAAAGCGATCAACACGAAAATCAGGGAGAAAACCGGCGGCAAAAACCACTTTATCCTCGGGTTTGACCGGACAAACGACCTGATGGCGATTGAACATTACATATGCCACGACTTCACGATCGAGCTCGTGTGGCAATATTCGGTAGGCCGCCGGGTAAACATTACGTCCAGCGCCATGTACAACGAGAAATCGTGGAACATTAAGAACGACCTGTGGTCCGTGGAAGGCGCAAAATTCGGCTGTTTTGCACTCGACAAATGCGCCGATAAGGAAGAAGAGCTCTGCAAAGAACCCATCAAACCCGAATCGATCAGGCTATCGTTCGACAAGGCGGAAAATGAGTTCCATTACAAGGTCGAAAGCGAAGTTGAGCCCGATTTCGTGCTTTGGATTTTCGAAACCGAAACGCCCGAGTACTCGAACAGCAAATCCGGCAAATTCAGCAGCAGGCTGGACAGCGTAAACGTGAAGCTGGTGTTCGTCCTGGGCGCATGCTTCGTGATTGTGGAAGCCACTGTACCAAACGCCTAGCGCTATGCATATCATTCAAAAAAACATCATTGAATTGGAGCTGCCGGCGCATGAGGATGGCTTTGCCTGGCAGGAACGGATGGCGCGGCTTTGCGAGGAGAAAATGAATGCGCTGCTCGACGCATTGTTCGAAAGGATCGATACCGGCAATGCGACGATCGAAATAGCGGAGATCAGGATTGACCTCGGTGCGATCCAGGGCAACAATTTTGAAAAAGCATTCCTGGAAGCAGCGAAAACCGCGATTGTGAGGGAACTGGGCATTCAAATGGCTGAAAAATCGCAGGAGTTTCATATTAATTCCGGCAGCCCGGAAGGTATGCAACATCCTGACATCCGGCTGTTTGCCTACTTTCTCGGTCACGGAGTTTTCCCCTGGTGGTCGGGCGTGCGGTCGGTGGGTGAAATTGAAGAGCGCATTACCCGGTACCTGGCCACGGCGGACCGGGAATATGCCAGAAGCATATTTGCGGGTGTATTCAAACCGGAATCTGCCAAACGCCGGTTTATCCGCCAGTTCTCTGCGCCGTTTCAAGTGGATTTTTTGCAGTATTTCAATGCAAACTATACGGCTGCATTTCAGTTTCTGCATGCGGTTTTTTCGGAAATCAACCTGATGACTTTTCAGGTGAAAACGGTGGAAGAAATAGCTGAAACCGTCAAGATCAGGTTGCACGAGGCGGTATTAGCAGATCAGAAAATCGATTTAAATACTTTAATATTAAACATTTACGCGGACACGAATATCGCCGGCTTAACGCGCGCCAAGGGCACGCCGGCTGCGGGGCATACCCTGCCTGAGAAAGTGATCAACGCAATCGAGGCTGCGTCCAGCCAGTATTCCAATGCTGCTCCCAATCTGGATCTTGAATTTTTAAAAGAACATATCACTAATCACGTCCCGGCATCATCTGATCAAACGCAAAAGGCGGCTGCCAACGCCGCGGAGGTCGACGGCATTTATATCGGCAATGCCGGACTCGTACTGCTGGCGCCGTTTCTGAGTGAATACCTGAAAGCCTGCGGCGCGATCGAAAATGACGAACTGACCGACCCCGACCTGGCGGTGCACGCCATTCAATACCTCGCGACCGGGCAGCAATGCACCACCGAAAACGAGCTGGTACTCAACAAGATTCTCTGCGGAATACCCCTCGAAGCGGAGGTTTTGCGGGAAGTTGAACTGCCCGAAGCGATCAGGAATGAGGCGGACAAACTCATGGAGGCGGTCATTTTTTATTGGGATGTTTTGAAGGATACGAGCATCGCCGGGCTGCAAAACAGTTTTCTGCAAAGAGGCGGCAAAATTTCCGTACACGACGACGGCGACTGGCTCCTTCAAGTGGAGCAGGCCGGCTATGATCTGCTCCTGGCGCATTTGCCCTGGACTTATTCGATCATCAAACTACCGGTCATGACCAAAACGCTCTGGGTCGAATGGGCCTGAAACCTTGAAAACAGCAGAAAAATCATCGGCCCATTCGCTCGTACAGCGCAGCCAGCACCCCTTTTTCAGCAAAAGAGGTGAGGACAGTTTTTTTGCACCCAGCGGCACGCCCCTGCAACCGAAAGTGGAAATCGGCCAGCCCGACGATCCTTACGAACGCGAAGCCGATGCAATGGCCGAACAGATCGTCCAGAAAAAAGAAGCCGAGCCGGGCCAGAAGGACAAGCAAAAGCTGCAAGCAAAGCCCGTCGCCGAAAGCATTACACCGATTGTCCGCAGAAAACGGACCGAAGAAGAGGAGCATACCGCCCCACAGGGTTTTGAAAACCAACTAAATAATTCCAAAGGCGGCGGATCTCCAATGCCCGAATCGGTGAAGTCGGAAATGGAATCGGGCTTCGGACATGATTTCAGCGATGTGCGCCTGCACACCGGCTCGAATGCCGTGCAGATGAGCAGGAACATGCAGGCGCAGGCGTTCACACACGGAAACGACATTTATTTTAACGAAAACAAATACAACCCCGGGTCGCGCGACGGCAAAAGACTGCTCGCCCACGAACTCACGCATACCGTGCAGCAGGGCGGAGGCGTGCAGAAAAAGATAATACAAAAGGCCGGGAACCAGTCCGGCGGAAGCGATAAAAGCTCCGACCCGGACATTTACGACGGCAATGAAGGGCTGATCAACGCCCGTGATTTCAAGGTCAAAATCCCGCAACTTCAAATTCCGCGATTTAAAAGCCGGTACACGCCTGCTCCGCTCATTATTCCCAAGACTTTGACGGCGCGGGTCAACCAGCGGGACATTTGGATCAAGGCCGTGGACAAGTCCAATTTCGCGACGAAAGTCAATGAGAAACTGCAAGCGGAGCAGGCGCCCAACGATATCGTCAAGAACGGCGCCAACATCTACTATCTGAAAGCGACGCGGACCAAAAGTTTTGTCGCGGGTACCAAAGAGCAAATCGCCGACCAGCTGACCATACCCGCGTGGACGCAAAGCGGAGAAGGCGCCCAGTTCGACGTCGACCACCGCCTGGAACTGCAACTCGGCGGCGACAACAGCATCGACAACTTGTGGTTAATGGACGCCTCCGCGAACCGGAGTTCCGGCGCGAAGATCAATAATGAGCTGAATGCCAAAATCGGCAGCATTCTCACAGCCGCCAAAACCAAACTGGGCGCCAAAGCACCCGACAGTGCGGAAAGCGTCCGCAAGGGAGGAAAATACGAGATCGAGGCGAGCACGCTTTCCCCTAACCTGCCGACGGTCGGCGATTCCTCCAAAAACTACGAACTGGACCAGATCCAGAACAAAGTGTCGCAGTTGCAGGGTTTGAAGGTTTTGAATAAGAACCAAATTACGGCCGAGGGTTTCATCCAGGCAGGCGATATCAAGCATATTCTCCTGCTGTCGAAGCCCTCCGGCGGGACGAGCAAAAAGATCCCCTGGGCGTCGTCGGACACCACCAAAACGGTGAACCTGCCGCTCGGCCGCGGAAAGCAGTTTGAGATCACGAGCATTACCTACACGCCCGGCGCGGGCGGTTCGATGCTGATCACGGCATTCAAAAACAATGATGAAAAAAACCTGATCCAACCCGTCACGTTTCCCAACATCCCGATCACCGAATCGCCGTTGGTGAGCTACGGCGGCGTCATCAACTCCGGCAGCGTGATCCGCTCCATGCGGATGGAACTGAAAGGAATGAGCCCCATAACACTCAACGAAGGGGAGTTTGATCTCGAACAGGGGTTTATGGCGCGGGGACAGGTGAACCCCACGCTTCCGTTCCTCAAACCCGGCTCGGGGATCGACATTGTGTTCGACGGAAGAGGCGTTTCGCTCGAAAAAACATTCAATTCGGGTGAAATCAGCCTGCCTTCTCCCTTCAAGGTCAGCAATTGCAGCCTGACGGTGAGCGTAGGCACAGGCGGTTATTCGTTCGAAGGCGGGGTCGATTTCGGGATTGATAAAGTGGGCAAAGGCAGCGTCCGGGGAGGGCTTTACAACAACAAGGTCGCCATTGACGGTCACTTCGAGTTTGACCCTAAACTGTTCAACAATGCGCGCGTGGATGTGCGGTACCGGGACGAAAAACTGGAAGTAACCGGAACCATCGAAATCCCTAAAAACAAGGTTACCGGCATTAAAAAAGCCACCGCGACGGTGAACTACGCGGAAGGCGTGCTGACCGCGAACGGCAATGCCGAACTCGACATCAAAGGCCTCGACAAAGGCTCGATGAATCTCCGCTACGACGGCAAGGAGCTCACGATCGGCGGCAGTTTTGAGCTCAGCAAGGACATTCCACGCATCAAAAGCGGCTCAGTGTCGGCGTCGGTCACGGCCAAGGAAGGCGCCTATGCGATCTCCGCATCGGGCACGGCGGTGCCGGACATTCCGGGCATCGATTCTACCATTTCTATCAACTATGCCGACGGCGCCCTGACGGTCGAAGGCTCGGTAACCTACGAAAAAGGCATTGCGAAAGGCAACGTCAGAATGGGCGCGACCAACCGGGCGGTAGGGCCCGATGGCGTTCCGTCCGGCAAACCCGGCGACAAGTGGACGATCTACGGCGAAGGCTCACTCACGCTCCGGCTGACCCCCTGGCTGCAAGCCACCGCCGGCGTGAAATTTTCGCCGACCGGAGAGCTTTCCGTTTCCGGAAAAATCGGGCTGCCCGGAGCAGTAAATGTGTTCGACAGGAAGGATTTTAATAAAAACCTCTTCCATTTCCCTACCCTCGAAATCCCGCTGCTGGCGATCCCGGTCGGCCCGCGGAGTATCGGGCTGGTAGCGACCATCGGCGGCGGTGTGGACTTCAATGCGGGCTTCGGACCGGGCAAGCTGGAAGAGCTTTTTGCGGAAGTGAACTACACGGTGGGCCAGGAAGATAGCCTGTCGCTGCACGGTCGTGGCAAATTCGTGGTGCCTGCCGACGCCACCATCCGCATCTTCGGCCGCGCGGGCATTGGCCTGAGCATCGGCATCGCGCGGGTAACGGGTAATATCGAGCTCGGCGCGGCGGTGGGCATTAAAGGTGCCGCGGAGGCGGAAGTAGATGTGAATTGGGACCCTGTAAACGGCATTTCGCTGCAAGCGGTGGGCCGGGTGTATGTGGAGCCGGTTTTGAAATTCGATGTAAACCTGGTGCTCGAAGCAGTACTCGACCTGTATTTCTACGAATTGCGTAAAGAATGGAAAAAGAATCTCGCTCAAAAGGAATTCGGTTCGGGAATGCGTTTCGGGCTTGAATTCCCTGTCAAATACAAGGAAGGCGAGCCGTTTAATATTTCCGCGGATGATATTAGAGTCATCCAGCCCGATCTCGATATCAGCACCATCGTAGGCCGGTTTAAAGACGAACTATTCTGAAAATAATATGGAAAATCACGAAATTGATTTAAGCCAAAGCCTGAACAATGAAGGCGTTATCCTTTTTTTAAACGGGCAAATAGAAGAAGCAATTGCCAAATATCGGCAGGCCATTGCCGCGGAGCCCGACAATGCGTCTGCCCACAATAACCTGGGTTTTGCATTGGCGCAACAAGGCGATTTCGAACAGGCTTCGGAACACTATCGCTTATCGCTCGAACTCGACCCGGAAAATGATAATACATGGCTTAATCTGGGAAATTTAAAAATGATGTCCGGCGATTATTCCGGGGCCAGGGATTTATTTGAAAATGCATTAAATATCACCCGTGACATTGCAAATGTTTGGGAAAGTTATGCCAAACTGATGACAATTTCCGACGACCCTTCTGCGGCTGTAAATGCCTGGCAGCAAGCGTTGCGCATTCATCCGCACTCCCCGGATTACCATCTCGAATTGGGAATTGCACTCATCGCCGATGGCAAACATTCGCAGGCGATTTATCATTTGCAGGAAGTTTTGTATCAGGATCAGGAAAATATACGGGCTAACCTGAGCCTCGGTATCGTCCATCTAATTCAGCAGAATTATGGTTTGTCGCAGCAATTTCTCAAAAAGGTTTTAGGAATTGAGCCGGAAAACTCATCGGCGCGGTACCATTTGGCCATGAACTATTTATCGACCCATAACGAACCGCTGGCGATCCAGGAATTGGAAAGGATTCTGATCATGTATCCCAATGACCTCACCACGATGTCGGACCTCGCGGTGGTTTACCTCGCCACCGACCAGGCCGGGCGGGCCAGGGCGCTCATTGACAAATGCCTCAAATTAAACCCCGAACACCCCAAAGCCGCCTATTACAACGCATTGATCGATCATATCGAAAAGCGCTTTCAGGAATCGCACCGGAAGCTGAGCAACCTGGTTACGCAAAACCCGCCGGTTTACGGAGCAAAAGCAAAGCAATACCTGGATACGTATTTTTCAACTTTTTAACAGAAAGACATGAAAATTTACACAAGACAATCGCAGCATCCCAATAAGGATCAGAAACCGTTTATCGAACCGTCCGCAAAGTCTGCTGATCACGGAAATTCATTTTTTGCCAAATCCATTCAGCGAAAAGAAAGCGAAGGCGGCGTAAAAAAAGACGACGAAAAGAAAGACCAGATGCAGCAGCAGAATAAGAAACTGGAAGACGAAAAGGCACAGAAGAAAGATTCGAAAGAAGAAGAAAAGGCGGTTCAGAAAATGGAGGACAAAAAGGATGACGAAAAACAGGTTCAGAAAAAAGATGATAAGGATAAAAAAGATGAAGAAAAACTGAAAAACAAACGAATAAGCCTGAAAGAAAATGGCACTATTCGTAAGAAAGATTCGGACGGCAAGCAGGCATCCGCCGACCTCGAAGCCAGACTGGCTGCGAACAAAGGCAAAGGATTTGCCCTGCCTAATGATTTGAACCATGAATTGAGCAGTAAAATGGGCTCGGATTTTTCCGCTGTCCGTATTCATACCGATGCCGAATCGGCAGCAATGGCCGATGAGCTCGGCGCATTGGCATTTACGTATGGAAACGATATCTATTTTGCCGCAGGGCAATACAATCCGGCCACGCCGGCAGGCAAAAAGTTGCTGGTGCACGAATTAACACACGTAATGCAACAGAAATGAAAAGCACGGACTTAATTACAAATATCCTCGGAGACGACCGCTCCGGCCTCGTTAAAGGACTTGATTCCAACAGCGGGATCGACGATGTAAAAAAAGTCGAAGCGGGCAGCGAATGTTATGAAAGCGATACGCCGTTGCACAACATCCAATGCTATCATTTGTTATTGAATGACAAATCTTTCAGCTATAAATACGTCTATTATTTCGATGATTCAGACCAAAAAATTGCGGAAATAAACCTGCTTCTGGAATACGATAACGAGCTCGACGATAATATTTCCTTTGAAGCATTTGAAGAATTGATTTCCGGTTTAAAATCCTATTTCACGACCAAATACGGTGTAAGTAAAACCGAAACCGAAAAGTCCGGCGATCATGTAGATCAGTTTACTTATTTCCAGGTTTCGTCCGTGACGCCCGCCATCGAAGTTGTTTTCACCGAATACACCGGCGACGAAGAGGAAAGCAATATTGAAAAGAATATCAAGGTCATTTGGCAAAAAAAATTGTGATATGTCTGTTGCTACAAAAAGTATCCACGTCGCTATCAGCGATTTTCTGACACAACTGATTGAAAACCGTTTGAAAAACTATTCGGCAGACGACGCGCTGTTTTTTTATGAAAAAGCAAGTCTGGAAGCCATCAAATCCTCGCCGGCGATCAGCGGGATTTTTAAGGACTACACACCCAAAAATGAAGAAGTGATTATCGTACTCATTGCATTGGCCCCCAGCTTTCTGCCGCATTTTTTTAACTCGCTCATCAGCCGGTATTTTCCCGAAGGCGGCGAGTTCGTCGAGTTTGGCGGCGTGAAGGGCGCCAACCACCGCGGCATTATCCCTACCGGCGAAACGGCGCTTTTCATCCTGGCCGGCAACGACCTCGACAAGCGCTTCCGCATCCAGCAGCTCCTCGGCAACGACGCCTACCTGGCCAAATCCGGGATGCTGCGCGTAGAGGACATGAAAGAAGGCGAGCCGAAAATGAGCGGAAAACTCATCCTGGACGAGGAAACCGTTGAATACCTGATCTCCGGCCAGGTGTCCAGGCCGCGGTTTTCGACCGATTTCGGCGCCGAGTACGTCAGTACCGCACGCGAATGGGACGACCTTGTGCTAAGCCCATCCACCAAAAGGCAGATCCGGGATATCGAAATCTGGCTCCGGCACCACCACACGCTGATGGAGGAATGGGGCATGGCGAAGAAAATCAAACCGGGCTACCGGGCGCTCTTCCACGGCCCTCCGGGCACGGGCAAAACGCTCACCGCGACGCTGATCGGGAAGTATGCAGAGCGGGATGTTTTCCGAATCGACCTGTCGAAAATCATCTCGAAGTACATTGGAGAGACGGAAAAAAACCTGTCTAAAATATTTGATAAAGCGCAAAACAAGGACTGGATTCTCTTTTTCGACGAAGCGGATGCCGTTTTTGGCAAGCGTACGAACGTCCGCGACGCGCACGACAAATATGCCAACCAGGAAGTATCATTCCTGTTGCAGCGCATCGAGACTTACCCCGGCGTGGTGATCCTGGCCAGCAATCTCAAAAGCAATATGGACGACGCATTTCTAAGGCGTTTCAACTCCATCGTATTTTTCCCAAAACCAACCGCCGACGAGCGATTGCTGCTTTGGCAAAAAGCATTTCCCAAACAAATCCAAATGGAAGCAGACCTGCCGGAAGTTGCCCGAAAATTTGACCTTACCGGCTCGACGATCATGAATGTCACGCAAAGGGCCTGCCTTACGGCGCTGCACCAAAACACGACCATCATTACAGACGACCTGCTGTACCAATCGATCCGGGCGGAATATGAAAAGGAAGGAATTGCGATTTAAGACCGCCGCTATTCGCTGCGTAAAGTTTTAACGGGATTCAGTAATGCGACCTTGATCGCCTGGAATCCCACTGTACAGAGCGTTATCACAAGGGCACTTACGATACCCAAAGCGAAAATCCACCACGACAGCTCCGTTCGATAAGCGTAATTTTCGAGCCAGCCACTTAAAACATAGTAGGAAACAGGCACCGCGAGCAAGGAAGCGACCACGACCAGAACGACAAAATCCCTTGAAAGCAGTGCCCAAACGCTCGCCACCGACGCGCCGAGCACTTTGCGGATACCGATTTCCTTGCGCCGCTGCTCCGCCAGAAAAGACACCAAACCGAACAGGCCAAGGCAACTGATCAGGATCGCCAGCGTCGTGAATATCCCCGCGAGCTGCCCGATCCGCTCTTCGGCCCGGAACTTGCGGTCGTACTCGTCATCGGCGAACTTGTATTCAAACGGGCTGCCGGGGCTGTGTTTCCGGAAAATGGGTTCGATCGCGGAAAGTATCTGTCCGGGATTTTTTTCGGGGCTGAGTTTTATGTAAATAAAATCCGCCCAATCCTGCCTGAGCACGTACACCGTTGGCCGCGCCGGCGTAAACGGCGATCCTGCGATCACATCGGCGATCACGCCTACGACAGTGTAATGCTCACCATTCCACTGGATATTCATACCCACGGGCTTTTTAATGCCTATAAATTCGGCAGCGCTTTCATTGAGTACGATCGCGAGGGAATCGGTGGCAAAGCGGCGGGAAAAGTCGCGCCCCTGCGTGAAGCGCCAGCCTACCGTTTTCCCATATTCGTGCGTGATCCCGACGGTTCCAAAGTCGCCTACGAGATTCGGGTCCTTACCCGGCCAGCTGAAACTTGCATCGTTGCTCCACACCTCATCCACGGGCGAAGATGTTTCCGAAATGTCGGACACGGCACCTGTTTGCAGCAATTCTTCCCTGAGCACATCATAATTATTCCGAAGCTCGTGGGTGTTGAGGGGAATCGAAACAAGGCCTGCGCGCTGGAAACCCGTTGGCCGGTCTTTGGCGTGCTGTATTTGCCGGAGCACTACCAGCGTGCCGATGATGAAAGTGATCGAAATAGTGAACTGCGTCACCACCAGTATTTGCCGCGGCAAAACAGCCGCTTTTCCGCCATAGACTGCTCCTTTGAGTACTTTTACGGGATTGAATTTCGACAAAAACAATGCCGGATAGCTGCCTGCCAGAAGTCCTGTGAGCAAGGTAAAACCCAGCGCCACCGCCCAGCTCACACCGCTCGACCACGGGAATGCAATGCGCTTGTCGGCAATGTTGTTAAAGACCGGCAGCAGCAGATTCGCCAGCACCAGCGCCGAAATGCACGCCAGCACCGCCATTAATACCGATTCCAGAAGAAACTGGGCAATGAGCTGCCGGCGCCCCGAACCGACCGCCTTCCGCACGCCCACTTCCTTCGCCCTCCGCTCCGAACGGGCCGTGGAGAGGTTCATGAAGTTAATGCAAGCGAGCAGCAGCACAAATGCGCCTATCATGCCAAAAAGCCATACAAACTGGATACGCCCCCGAACGGCCACGCCATTTTCCCATTCCGAATGCAGGTGCCAGCGGCTCATAGGGTGCAAAAAGATCCTCGGATCGAGCCGTGCCTCATCCGGCGCGTGGCGCGCTTTGATGTTTTCTATTTTGGCAGAAAGCCCTTCGAAAGTGGCGCCAGGGGCGATTTCTGCGAATAGTTGGAAGGAATTATTACCCCAGTTCGTTTCCGACCGCTTGACCCACGGGGTGGTTTCCAGGAAAAAATTCCATGGCAGCATAAATGAAACGTCACGGAACTCCGTGCTGTAAGGCAGGTCTTCGTACACCCCGGTGACCTTGAAATGGTGCTTATTGTCCACCTTTATCACCTTATTGATCGGCTCCGCGCCCCCGAACAGCGCCCGCGCCACCGATTCCGAAAGTATAACGGACGTCGGGTCGTCCAGGGTTTTGGACGTCCCGCGGAGCATTTTCAGCGACATCATCGCCGGGAAATGCGCCTCCACACAATTTCCCTTTCTGGTGAACTGGTTGCCGCCGTAGGCCAGGATATGGTCTTCGGTCCACGAAGACAATGCGATGTGACTGAAATCACCCCCAAAATCATGCGCCAATGCATTCCGCAGCGGAAGCGGGGTGGCGGTGCTGGTGAACGTTTGCCCGTTCGCGGTCTGATGCTGCATCACGCGCGCGAGCCGGCCGTAGTGCTGGTGGTACCGGTTAAAAGACAACTCATCCCATAACCATAACCCAAGCAAAATGGCAGTAGCCATCCCCATGGAAAGGCCAATCAGATTAATGGCCGAAAAAACGGTATTCTTGGTAAGGTTACGCCACGCGATTTGAAGGTAATTTCTGATCATAAGCAACCGGGTTTGAGCGATGGGTTGTAGGATAGGCAGCCGGAAAGAGCTCCGCTATTGCCTTTCACAGCAAATAGCAGGCCGAATGCCCAATCACATTCCCATCACCCGTATTAGCGTTTCTGATATTTTTTGCGTGTTCAGAAACGAACGGCCGCGTGTTCAAACGCGAACAGATCGGCGGCGGCATGAGCTGGCCCTATTGCTCGCGCTTATACCACATGCTCCGCCCGTCGCATTCGATCACCATTACGTCCGGGTCGGACATTGGGGTGGTAATTGTCATTTCACCGCATGGAGCGCACAACACCAGGCTGCAATCGGCCGACTTTACCGGCGCCGCGGGCTTGGGCGTGATCTCGACGCCGTTGAACAAATACCTGGTGGGCGGGCAGCAGCCCTGCACGCCTTCTTCGTCGACCATGATGCCATCGGGCCGGATGATTGTTACCTGGGACTGAACGGTAGAAACGAAGATCAGCGAATCGCCAGCGCCGTAGGCCGTCAAACGCCATTTTCCTACGACCGGACTGAGCTCCGCAATCGCCTCCGGATCATTTTCCGAGCATCGACTGAATGCAATCAATGCGAAAACAAATAGCAATATCTTCTTCATAATTTGCAGATTTTAATGTCATGACTCCCCGCTGCGGCAAATGGTTGCCTTCCGAGTAGAAATCTTCACGTGGTGACTTCGTTGAGCAACCAAGACTTTATCGCAGCTCCAATGAACAAGTCCACATTGCAGCACATCTTCCTCGCCGTCATGTTGTCGGTCGTTTGGATAAACCCTTCCAGCGGACAGGCGCCTAACCCGGGCTTTGCCCCCAAAAAAGGCGACCGCATCATCCTGCTGGGCAACACATTCGCCGACCGGATGCGTCACTACGGCTATTTCGAAACCTTACTTCAAAAGAACTTCCCCGGCGGGGAGCTCACCCTGCGGAATATGGGGTGGAGCGGCGATGAAGTGGGCTTGCAGCCACGGCCGCTGAATTTCCCCGGTTTTGGAGAAAAAACGAAGCGGCTTACCGAGGGGCAGAAAGAGGTAAAATTCCAGGGCTTCACGCACGAAGGCGAGCGGATCGTGATGCCCGTCGCGCTGAATTTCGAAGGCCTCAACCAGGACCTGTACGATCAGCAGGCGGACATTATCTTCCTCTGTTTCGGGATGAATGAGGCCTTTAAAGGCGCTGCGGGCCTGCCGCAGTTCGAAAAAGACCTGCGAGCATTTATTCAAAACCTGCAAAACAACCGCTACAACGGAATGTCGGCCCCTACCCTCGTGCTGGTGTCGCCCATCGCACATGAGGCGCTCGGCGGGCATTTTCCCAACCCCGCGGAGCACAACAGGGACCTGGAATTGTACACCGAAACAATGCAGAAAACCGCCTCCGCGAAAGGGCTGTCTTTCATAGACTTGTTCACACCTTCCCGCGACAGAATGCAAAAAGGCGGACAAAAGCTGACCATCAACGGCATTCATTTGACGGACGCAGGCTACAAGGAGGCGGCCGGGTGGATGGCGCAGTCGCTGGGTTTTGGAAAAATGCCCGATTGGAACAGCGACAACAGCCGGAAGCTGCTGTCGGTTGTGAAAATGAAAGACGACCACTTCTCTTACCGCTGGCGGGCGGTGAATGGGGAATACATTTACGGCCGCCGAAGAGAGCCTTTCGGGGTGATCGCATTCCCGCCAGAGCTCCGGAAGCTGAACCAGATGACGGCTTCGCTCGACTCGGTGATTTGGGAAATGGGCAAAAGCAACGACGTCGCGGCATTTCCCAAGGCCATCGACATCGTGGACCGGCGTGGAAAACCGGCGGACCCCACGCTCACACCCAACGTCCCGATGACCGGCCGGCAAGGCGAATCAGCCAAAGCAGCCGCACACGCCCATCACGAAAAAATGTGGCCCGCCACGACCGATAGGTTCAAATTACCCGAGGGCTATCAGATCAACCTGTTCGCGTCCGAGCAGGATTTCCCGATCGAAAAACCCGTTGCGATGAACTTCGACGCCCGTGGACGCCTCTGGGTCGCGACGATGCCTACCTACCCGCAGTACTTTCCCGGAATTCCGGTGCACGACAAAATTGTGATCCTGGAAGACACCGACGCCGACGGTAAGGCCGACAAACACACCGTTTTTGCCGACGACCTTTATCTCCCGCTGGGTTTCGAATTTGGCGACGGCGGCGTTTACGTGTCGCAGGAGCCGGACATTCTCTTCTTGAAAGACACCGACGGCGACGGCAAAGCCGATGTCCGGGAAGTAGTACTAACCGGTTTCGGCTCGGAAGATAGCCACCACGCCACACACGCATTCACCTTCGGGCAGGATGGTGCATTGTATTTTAATGAGGGCACGTTTCTGAACACGCAGGTAGAAACGCCCTACGGCCCCATTCGCTCCTATGCGGGCGCAACGTACCGCTACGAGCCGCGCACGGCGAAGCTGACGCATTACATTTCGTATCCTTATTACAATCCCTGGGGAAGTATTTTTGATAAATGGGGCATGCACCTCATCGGCGACGCGTCCGACGGCTCCAACTATTTTGCCCCGCCCATGACCGGCAACGTCACCTATCCCGACAAACATCCGCGCATTGACATGTTCACCGAAACGCGCGTCAGGCCCACGGCAGGTATCGAAATCGTTTCGAGCAGGCAATTTCCGGATGATGTACAAGGCAATTTCCTCGTCAACAACAACATCGGCTTCCAGGGTACCAAGCAGCACCGGATCATCCCGCACGGCTCGGGCATCGGCAGCAAGGAAGTGGAGGCGATCCTGCAATCGGAAGACCCGAATTTCCGCCCGATCGACATTGAGTTCGGCCCCGATGGTGGATTATACATTGTCGATTGGTACAATCCGCTGATCTCGCACGGCGAAAACCCGCCGCGCGACCCTGCCCGCGACAAATCGCACGGCCGCGTGTGGCGCATTACCTACAAGGGCAAACCGGCGCTGAAAGTAGTCGACGTATCGCGGCAAACGGTGCCGCAGCTGCTGGATAATCTCAAAGCTTACGAGGACCGTTTCAGGTACCGCTCGCGTGCGCAAATCCGTGAAAAGCCGGATGCGGAAGTACTGCAGGAGCTGAAAAAATGGGTAGCCGCGCTGGACAAGAACGATCCGCAATATGAGCATCATCTGCTCGAAGGCTTATGGCTCTACCAGGATTTCAATGCGCCCGAGCCGGCCATTTTGAAAACGTTGCTCCATACCAAAGAACCGCAGGCGCGCGCGGCGGCCACGAAAGTGCTGCGCTACTGGCGCGACCGCGTTCCCGGCGCACTGGAACTGATGCGTGCCCGGCTGAACGACGAATCGCCCCGCGTGCGCATTGAGGCGATGGTAGCCCTTAGCTTTTTCAATTCGGAAGCGGCCGTTGCCGCGGCTACGGATATCTTCCAATATCCAGGCGACTATTACATGGATTACGCCATGCACGAAACTTTCCGTTTCCTGAAACCGATCTGGCTCTCGGGAATGAAGAAGGGGCAGACCTTTGGAAACAATACCAAACAAGCCCGGCGCTACCTGCTTAAACTTGCCAATGCCGGTGAGCTCGCCGCCTTTCCGCAAACTGCGGACGTGCTCACGGCCCTACTCGCCCGACCGGACACGGATGCCGCCAAAAAAACGGAAGCCCTCAGCCGCCTCGCCAAAATGCAGCATACCGGCAAGGTTAATGTGCTCCTGACCGCCATTCGTGAGGAAGAGCAAAGCAGAAAACCCAACCGGCAAAGCCCGGCCCAGCAGGAACTGATCAAGCTCCTGCTCGCCTCGGGCCCATCGGAATTAAAGCAGAACCAGGCTGAACTGACACGGCTCGTTCACGCCGACACGAGCCTGATCATGCAAGCGACCGGTTTTGCCGCATTAATTTCCGCCCGTCAGCCGGTGCAATCGCTGGAAAAAACTGCGGAAGGAAAAACAGCCGCCTACTTAACCGGCATTTCAATGCTACCCGATGCGGACTTGAAAGCATCATTTTTCCGGCAAGTACGGCAACTCGCGCCACGCGCGCCGGAAATTGCCTATCCTTTGCTTCTGAAAATGACGATAGAGAATGAAGCCAAAACGCAGCCGGCCAAAGCACTGGTGGCGTCGTTGAAAGATGTGCCGGCATCCGTGCAAAATTCAAAGGCATTTGCAAAGGCCGTCACCACGATGAAAGGCATGCTGAATGCCGTGCCGGAGAAGAACAGGAAGGAGGTGCTGGCCCTTCTCGAAAGCATGGGAACGATCGAGGTCCGGCTCGTGGCTGTGGAGGCTAAAATGGCTTTTGACAAAAAAGCGCTCACCGTCCCGGCTGGCAGGGCCGTAACGCTGGTGTTCGAAAACCCCGATCTCATGCCCCATAATGTCGTGATCGTGAAGCCAGGCACTGCCGAAAAAGTAGGCGAAGCAGCCGACGCCATGGCGACTTTAAAAGACGGCTTCGAGCGAAACTTCGTACCTGCCACACCCGACGTGCTCTTCGCGACACCGCTTGTAAATGCGGGCAAGAGCTTCCGGCTGGAATTCAAAGCACCCGCCGAGCCGGGCGAGTACCCGTTCATCTGCTCCTTCCCGGGGCATTGGCGGGTAATGCAGGGAATCCTGACAGTTACCGATGCCAAAGTACCCTGAGTAGCATTCACCTCAGCAATTCCGCCACGGCGGCCAGTTCGCCGCCCTGCTGCACGGTGTGGTCGGGCTGGACGCCGGTTGTTTCCCAGGTGAGATTCGTGCCCGGCCATGTAGGCGCGCCTGTTGAGACGGAAATATAGAGGTGCTGGTTTACCGGGTACCACGAGTTCATAAACGCCCCGCCGGCCGACTGCTGCCCGACTACCTTCGCCCGGCCATGCTTTTGCAGCGCAAATGCAAAGGCTTCGGCGGCCGACGCCGTGCCGCGGTTTACCAGCACAAACAGGGGCTTTTCATACCGCGGTTCGAGCAGCCAGGCCACCGTTTTTTCCATTTGGCTGCTGCCGTTCCTCGTTTTGAAATCCAGCAAAGGGGTCTCTTTCGGAAGAAAAAAACTCTCCATGACATTGCCCACATTGCTGCCGCCTCCCCCGTTGTTTTGCAGGTCGATCACCAGCGCGCGGGTATTGGCTACAAAACGCATTGCGGCAAATAGCACCGGCAGGCTCCCGCTCGAAATATTGATCTCCGAAATCCGGATATACCCGACATTCCCTTCCAATATTTTCACCTCCTGAAAGCCGAAATTCCGTGCCGCCACATCTTTTCCTTCAAAAAAAGAGTTGTGTCCTTCTTCCATATTTGTCTTATCGGCGCCGGGAGGTTTTTGCAGCGCCTCCACGGTCTTGGGGTCGTAGCCCACATACAAATGCCCGTCGCGGGCGAATGCTTTCAGGTTTTTCGTAACCGAATCGGCCAGTTCCTTCCAGCTTTTGGCACCGGAAAACTTACCCTGGCGGTGTTCCGCTGTGAGATGCTCGGCTATCTGCTTCCCTTTTTCGGGGAAAACATAGGCGGTATCAATGCTTCGGGCCATACTGGCAATGGCCACGTCGATTTCGCCGGTTGACGGCGCCTGGGCCAATGCGCATTGCAGGCCGAGAAGGAAAAGAAATGTACGCAGGCCGAGGCGGGCTGACTGAATCGCTGATATCATGCTGGGTTGATTTTAGTTTACAGGACAAAGCTCCCGCATATCAACCACTAAAAATTGTATCAGATTAGCCTGCTACACATTCCGGTATTGTTTGGGTAAAAAGCCGGTAACCTCCTTAAACACCCTCGTGAAATGCGACTGATCGGCAAATCCGGCCTCGTAGGCAATGTGCGTGAGCTGATTGGACGTGTTTTTGATCAGGCTAAGCGCATTTAATACTTTAAGTTTTCGCATGTATTCGCTCAGCGAACACGCGAAATACCTCCGAAAGTGCTTCGAGATGGTTACCGAATGCACGCCGGTTTCCTTTGAAAGTTCCTCCAATCCCACCTGCTCGTTCCATCGGTCATGAAGCAACTCGGTCACCTGCCCGACCCATTTGGGCGGACGGTTGCCGGCATTCGTCCGCGTATCGAGCAGGCTGAGAATGGCCATCGCAACCGAATCGTTGGCCATCGGATCGTTATGCAACGACTCGCGGTAGGCATTCACAAAAACCAGTGCGGCGAGCGGGTTATTGCTCACAGCGCCGGCGATATCGGACGGGTCGAGGTGATAGGTTTGGAAAAAATCGGTGGTAAACTCAATATTAAAATTGCGCGAGCCCGGCAGTGTGTTGCTGTTCTGATGCGGTTCGCCGGCGTGGAAAAACACCGCCTGCCCAGCCTGCCGGTAACATTCGCTGCGTTGCCGTTTTTCGAGGGTAGCGCCCGCGAGCAGCGTGGTCACGTGGGCATTTTCATGCGCGTGCAGCGATACGTTGGGAAGATTTACTTCCGAATAGCTCGTTACGCTCGTCAGGATTCCGTTCGCCCGGCGGGTGGTAAGGCTATCGCCGAGGTAGGTGGCTGCTGGAAGTATCTGCATAATGTTTCAAAAGTAATATAGCCGTAAAAGTCGCGGGCCGCGTTGTATCTAACGTCGGCCCGCGGCATGTCCGTGTTGCATGGACTAATGTTTTAAGAAATGGGTCACCGCATCCGGCGCATACATTACATCATCGGCGGCGTTGGATTGAGATCCGAATCCAGAAAATCGGTGACCATCGGCACGAGCCAGTCGGTCCGCTGTATCATGCCAATGTGCGTGGTGCCGGGCAGAATAGCAAGCCGCGATTTGGGCAACCCATGCATTTCACCCATTTTTCCGCCGCCTTTGGCACGAAAGAGTTCCAGTGCGTGCTCATACCGGACGCCGTCGGCATCGCCGATAGCCATGAACAACGGTACCTTAATGTTTTTGGCGTCTTTCGACCAGTCATAAGGTTTCAAATCAATACTAATCACCTTTTTAATAAAATCGGGAAATTTGGCTGGATCGTTGCCCAGGCTGTCGAATTGCGTCTGGATCGGTGTGCCTTTGAACATATCCGCGGTGATGGTCGAGAAACTAGCCTCGGCGTCGGGCCACCAGCCGTCGTGGGCATAGGTCCCCGAAAGGATCACAAGCCTGCGCACCTGCTCGGGATGGCGAATGGCGAGCTGGAAAGCGACGCCGCCGCCCATGCTGTAACCAAGTATATCGGCACTGTCCACGCGCAGGTGTTTGAGCAGGCCCGAAACATCGTCGGCCATGCCCTCATAGCTCAGCGGGCGGGCAATGTCGCGGGTGCGGCCATGCGCCTGCATTTCCGCGACGATCACCTGCCTGTCGCCCAGCATCGGGATGATGTGGGCCCAGTTGGACGGGATGTTCATGAACGAGCCATGGACGAGCACGATCGGCTTGCCCTTTCCATAAACTTCGTAATACATTTTCAAACCGTTTACCTCCGCATAGCCGCTTTGCGACGGCTTGGCGGGAGTGCCGGCGGTTGTACCCTTTGCGCCGGAGGCCTCGTTTTGTTCTTCCTTGGGTTTTTGCTGACAGGATACTGCGAATAAGGCTACCGCGAGTACCAGGATGTTGAGAATCTGCTTGTTCATGAGTGTATTGGTTTTTGTTACGATGCAAATCTCGCTAACGGAAGATAACTATACGGGGTGTGTTTGCGCCAATAAAAGGGGGCATTTATCAGTAACCCGCCCGCATTGCGTCCTTATGAACCTGATATCGCTTCCGGCTCGTCCGAGATCATTCCTAAACACCTTCAATCCTGAACTAGTAATGTCCAATTCCCAAGATTCTCCCCTGACCCGTCGCCAGATGATCGGGGTGACCGGCATGGCCGGTTTGGCGGCATTGACCGGCTTCGCGCCCGGCCCCGTTCCGCCGCCCGCACCCAAAAAGCCCCGCATTGCTTGCCTGGTGACCTACTGGGGCGCCACCCGGTCGCATGCCGACTGGATCGTAACCAAGCTGCTTGACGGCTACTGGTGGCAAGGCGCACACATGCCCTCACGCGTGGAAGTTGCCTCGGTTTACATTCATCAGTTCGATACAAGCGGCCTGGGCCAGAAAATATGCAAATCGAAGAACATTCCGATTTTCAAAACTGTGGGCGAGGCTGTGACGCTGGGCGGCAAGGAGCTTGCGGTGGACGGCGTAGTGATCGTAGGCGAACATGGGGAATATCCTACCAACCTCAAAGGACAATGGATGCTGCCGCGCTGGTGGCTTTACCAGCAGGTAGTGCGCGTATTTGAACAAAGCAAGCGTTCCGTGCCGGTTTTCAACGACAAACATCTTTCCTACAACTGGGACGAAGCCAAATGGATGTTCGATAAATCCCGCGAGCTCGGGTTTGCTTTAACCGGCGGCTCCTCCATACCAACCTATTTCCGCAAACCCGAAATCGAGATCGATACGGAAACGCCCATCAAAACATCGATCGTCGTGGGAGGCGCTTCCGACGAGGGCGCACTTTTCCATTGCGTGGACGTACTCCAAGCCTTCGTCGAGCGCCGAAAAGGCGGTGAAACGGGCGTCAGGTCCGTGCAATGCATCCGCGGGCCCGAAACCTGGAAATGGACGGAGAGCAATCCCTGGGCGGCGAGGCTGCTCGAATCGGTACGCACTAGCTTTGATCTCAAACCGGGGCACTTCCAGGCGATCGAAAGGCCCAATGTCTGCATCGTAGAATACAATGACGGCACTAAGGCGGCGGTATTTTCAGCCCAGGGTGTCGGCTGGACTTACGCCGGCGAGATCGAAGGCCAGCAAAAACCGACGGTGATTTCCATGCTCGGCTGGCCGGGCCCGTTTGCACAATACCACGCCTCCAACTCCCAGCCGCATTGGATTACCGAGATGATGGTCACCGGAAAAGAGCCTTTCGAGGCGGAGCGGTTGCTGCTGTCGACGGGCATTGTGGCCTACAATATGGAATCCAACTGGGAAAACGGACGATATTCGGCCGTCGGGCGCCGCATTGAAACGCCGTTTATGAACATGACCTACCGCTCCGCGCGCGGGCCGCAATTCAGCAAGGGAGAACGACCGCCCAATGTCCCTTATATGCGCGGATTTGCCGAATAGCGGCATCAGAATCAAATATTTAGTGAATCAATCAAATCATGAAACGCAGAGACGTTATTAAGCGCTTGGCCATCCTTCCGGCAGCCGGAAGTGTTTTACCCATACAATCGTTCATTCCACATCACGCCCACAAGGCGGCACCGGACAAACCCATGCCCGCGTTGCACCGCAATGCATTCGTCATGGACGGGCATACGCACGTCATGAGCCGCGAACTGATCCTGAAAAGCGACATCGGCCAGCGCTACCCGGACGGGACGGTGGACCTGCCCCGGGCGCGCGAGGGCGGCCTGGATGCGATGTTTTTTTCGGTGTATACGCCCGAGAATTACTATCCGGGCAGATTTGAAACAAAGAATACCTTCCGCGTCGTCAACCTCGCATTGGACCAGATCAGGAAAAATAATGCGGTGATCGAGCTCGCGCTTACGGCTTCGGACATTGAGAGGATTAACAAAAAGGGCAAAATGGCGGCGTTCCTCGATCTGGAAGGCGGCTACGACCTCCACGGCGACCTCGACCTGCTGCGCGCACTGTACAAGCTCGGCCTGCGCTCCATGCAGCTCACCGCCCACAGTACCACCAATGCATTCATAGATGCCTGCAATGATGTATACACCTGGGGCGGTATCAACGAGCACGGCAAGGCGGTGATCCGCGAAATGAACCGGCTGGGAATGGTGATTAATGTGGCCCACGCTTCCAACGACGCCATTTTGCAATCGGTAGCGGCCAGCCGGCATCCGGTCATATACAGCCACGGCGGTTTTTACAGCATTGTGGACCACCCGCGCTGCATTTCCGACGAAGCGGCCAAAGCCATTGCGGCCAAGGGAGGCGTGATAGGCGTCCATTTCGGCAGCCTTTTCAATAACCCCAAATACTGGGCGTGGCAGAAGCCGAACAATCCGGTAAAGGTCCAGCCCGATCCGCAGCCCAAAACGCCGCGGATACTGAGCTCGCAGGTTACCACGCAAAGCATTGAGGATGTGGATAAAGAATTTGCACGCGAGCTGCCATTCACATTCAACGGGACCATTCCCGATGAGTACTGGATGCACGTGGACCAGCTCGCGCGCGTGATCGACTACGGCGTAAAATTGGTCGGCGAGGATCATATCGCCCTCGGCTCCGACCTGGACGGCGGCCCCGAGCTGCCCCGCGAAATCAAAGACATCAGCGACTATCCGCAGATCACCATCGCGCTGCAAAAACTCGGTTACAGCGATCAGCGGATCAAAAAGATCCTTGGTCTGAACTGGCTGCGCGTGATCCGGCAAGTGACGGAAGGCAAGTGATTATTTGCTTTGAAATACAAATCCTTCCACTGTTGCTTCATCTCCCGCCCGCCCTTTGGCAATGATGCCCGCACGCACGGCGCGGTCCCATGGCGGGAGATAGCTGATATCCGTAGCCGGGATGTTCAGGGAAATAAATGTCTTTCCGTTCAGGCTGTACTGGAAACTGATGGCAGTATTGTTTTTAACCAGCATTTTCAAAAACACACGCTTCCCTTTGGCCGCCAGGGGAAACTTGCCCAGGCTGCTGCTGACGCCCTTTTTGAGCATTGCAACCTGGATGCTATCCTGCGTGGCGGCAGCATAAATCAGGTTTTGGTCGTCGCCGATGAGCCCTACGCCGGCCAGGGCGGCTCGCGCTGGGATAATTTCCACCGTGGTTTCGTGCGCAGGGCTGTCGATTTTCCGGGCGATAAATACTTCCCGCTCGTTTTTCAGCTTAATGCCTAACTGGCCGTTGCCGATCTGCACGGATGGTTTATTGAACACCGACCAGCTCCATTGCACGTCCAGTTCCGGCTTATCGAAACGATCGCTGACGGTGTAGGCGGTGCGGGTGTCGGCGGGGGTAATGTATTCGTTGGTGAAGCGGAGCCAGTTGTCGGGCGTGAACTCGAAGCCCCGGATGAGCGCCTGCCGGCCTGTGTATTTGTTGGATGCCTTGTCGTAGGCGTGGTACATCAGGTAATTTTTGCCATTGTGCGTTACCGCGGTTCCGTGGCCGGGGCACATCCAATCGCCCTCGGCGGTGAGGATCGGGTTGCTGGCAAACTTCTCCCACGGCCCCAGCAGGTTTTTCGCGCGTGCAACGCCCGTTGCATAGGTGCAGCCAGGTCCGCAGCAGCCCGCAGCCGCGTAAATCGCGAAGAAATAGCCATTGTTTTTCACCACAGCCACACCTTCCACGAGATTAGCTTCCCAGGGCGCGTCGTTGCGGAAAAGCTCCTTTTTTTCGCCGGTCAGCGCGGTCCGTTCTTCATTCATCGGCTGTATCCAGATCGGCGTCGGCTTTCCGATGCTGTTGCCGTCCTCCTTCCAGATCAGGTGCAACTTGCCCTGCTCGTCGCGCATGGGGAAGCCGTCGATAGAGCCTGCTGCCTCGCATACCAGCGGGCCGTGGTCTTTGTAAGGGCCTTCCGGCCGATCGGCACTGGCAACGCCGACGCACAGGTTGCCGCCTTTTTTGTGCGCAGTGTAATACACGTACACCTTTCCATTATCGTAATTCAGTTCGGGTGCCCAGTAGTAGTAATCGGCCCAGGTGGTGAGGTCGGGAAAAATGGCGCCGATCTGTTCCCAGTTCCGAAGGTCCTTCGATTTCATCAGCGGGAATGCAGGCGCCCAGTTGGAGCTGGTTGCGGCGGAATAGTAAGTATCGCCCACCTTGATCACCGACGGGTCGGCGAAATCGCCGCGGACGACCGCACGCTGGGCATTTACAGTTTGGTATAATGTCAACAGGAACAGTACAATACACAATCTCTTCATAAAAAATCTGAATCTAAATGCTGTTTAAGTGCCCAAATATATACAAACTGGTACGGAAGAAGGATTGGCGCTAAAACAAAACAGGCTCCGGGTAGTGCCCGGAGCCTGTCCATTTCTGAAACGAACTCCAACATCAAATCACCTTAGGACTGTTATGGGACAGCTTGCAGAGCGGAATCACCGCCGTGCGCCGGGCGATCTCTAATAATCGTGCCAGCAGCGCTCCCCGACCAGTTGCTTTGGCGTCCGTGCGCTGGAACAGCTTTTGAAGGGGCGGCGCAAATTTTCTTGTACCTCAAATTTTTAGTCAAAATGAAAATCATCAACACAAGGACTCACGCACGGATCGACTATCTCGCCGGCTTCTTTTTCATGGCGTCTCCCTGGATCTTCGGTTTCAAGGAATCGGTTCCCGCCACCTGGATCATGATCATTGTGGGCCTTACCGCCCTGCTGCTGTCGCTTTTTACCGATTATGAAGGTGGGATGGTGCGCAGCATTCCTATGCGCGTGCATTTAACCATCGACGTATTTTCGGGGGCATTCCTGGCTTCATCGCCGTGGCTGTTCGGCTTTGCCGATGAGGTTTTTCTGCCTCAGCTGATCATGGGGCTTTTCGAAGTTTCTGCCGGGTTGCTTACCTCCAAGCATCCGTCGCACGAGCAGTCTGCGGGCCACGTGGCCGATCCGGGGCGCGAGGTATGACCGGCTGCCTGTTCACATCCTGATGGCCGCGCCCTGCCGGCCATCATTGCTTTTCCATCCCCTCGGCATGGTCGCGCAGTTGGCGGTCATTTCCGTGTTCCCCAGCCGGTCCACGGCGATAAGGCAGCCCGTACCACCCAGGTCCGTAAGGCAGCTGCGGGCGGTGAGTCCGTGTAAACACTTCCTCAATTGACCTGCGGTTTGGGGAATAGCCTAAACCATACGTCGCATACTAACTGCTTATCATTCAAATACATATTGATAAAACCCAAATTTCCCGACACGCCCGGCATCACGGCAATCCGCACCGGGCAGCTGTTGGTACAATTATTATTATGCTGATCCGACTTTTTACCCGCTCAATCAAAAAACGCGGTTTACAAAATGCTCCAAGAGCAAACGCACGATGGAAATAGTAGAAATACGCTGTATGCGCGGACCAAATGTCTGGTCAACCCGCAAGTACAAATTAGTGGTCGCAACGCTGGACCTGGGCGAATTTGAAGAGTTACCTACCCACCGCATTGACGGATTTTATGAACGGCTGCAAATGGCCATGCCGAGTTTGCAAAGGCCACCGGGCTGAAAGCCGCGGCCAAACGTACACCGGCATCTGTGTTCGGCGACGGGATTTCGACCATCCGCGAACTGATCCACCAGACCAACGTGGACCCGCGGCGCGGGGAAGGCGACCAGAATTTGCTCACCAGCATTAGCATCGATACCGCCCTCGACACCCATTTGCGGGCACAGGGCCTGACGCTCGACTCGGTGATCGCGTCGGACGAGCAGGTGATCGATCTCCGAGCAGTCGACGCCCGGCCGGCTGAACCACTTCCATTTTCCCACGATACAGGCCGGAAGGCTTTCGCGCCTGTCCGGGGCCATTGATGTGGAAGGCATGCAAATCCACGTTCCGGCACAAGATACCCTGAATCCGATTGATGATAAAAAGCTTATGCTTACCCGAAGAAAAAATGCGTTCACACTAAAATCTCAACATGGATCAACATATTGAAAACCAGATCGAAAACCCTGCCGAGCAGCCTGACCTGAAAGCACTTCCCGGCAGACCTTACCCGCTCGGCGCACAATGGGACGGCGAGGGCATCAACTTTGCCGTTTTTTCGGAGAATGCACAGGGGATCGAACTCTGCCTGTTCAGCGAAGAAGGTGAAGAGTATGCCAAAGTAAAAATTGAAGAAGTTACCCACCACGTGTGGCACGTGTACATCCCCGGGCTCAAACCCGGCCAACTGTACGGCTACCGCGTGTATGGCCCGTACGAGCCCGGCAACGGCCACCGGTTCAATCCCGCAAAGCTGCTGGTAGACCCTTATGCGAAGGCATTGAGCGGTAATCTCGACTGGGACGATTCGCTTTTCGCCTACCGCGTGGGCGACCCGGAGGAGGACCTCAGCTTTGATGAACGCGACAGCGCGCCGTTCATGCCCAAGTCGGTGGTCGTGGATGAGGCTTTCGATTGGGAAGGTGACCAGCGCCTCGACCGTCCTTACCACCAGACGATCATCTATGAAGCGCATGTCAAGGGTTTTTCCCAACTGAATAACCAGATCCCCGAAGAACTCCGCGGCACTTATGCCGGCCTGGCCCACCCCGCTTCCATCGAATACCTGAAAAACCTGGGCATTACGGCAATCGAACTATTGCCGGTGCATCATTTTGTGGCCGACCGGCACCTGGTAGAAAAGGGATTGACTAATTACTGGGGCTACAACACGCTCGGTTTCTTCGCGCCCGACCCGCGCTATTGCCATTGCAACGAGCCCGGGGAGCAGGTCAGCGAGTTTAAACAAATGGTGAAGGAACTGCACAAGGCGGGCATCGAGGTGATTTTGGATGTAGTGTACAACCACACCGCCGAAGGCAATCACATGGGCCCTACCCTGTCTTTCAAAGGATTCGACAATGCGTCCTACTACCGGCTGACCGAAGAGGACAAGCGCTACTACATGGACTACACAGGCACTGGTAACACATTGAATGTGAGGCTTCCGAACGTGCTCGCATTGATCATGGACAGCCTCCGCTACTGGATCACGCAAATGCACGTCGACGGCTTCCGTTTCGACCTGGCAGCAGCCCTCGCCCGGACGCTCCACGACACCGACAACCTGAGTTCGTTCTTCAATATCATCCACCAGGACCCGGTGATTTCGCAGGTGAAACTCATTGCCGAGCCGTGGGATATCAATGAAGATGGCTATATGGTGGGCAAGTTCCCCGTCGGCTGGGGCGAATGGAATGGGCTGTACCGTGACGAGATGCGGGATTTCTGGCGCGGGGAGCAAATTAAAATGACGGCATTTGCCCAACGACTCACCGGCAGCCCCGACTTGTACCACAACAGCTACCGCCGCCCGACGGCCAGCATTAACTTCATCACCGCCCACGACGGCTTCACGCTCCGCGACCTGGTGAGCTACAACGAAAAACACAACGAGGCCAATGGCGAGGACAATGCGGACGGCGACGATTCCAACCGCTCGTGGAACTGCGGCGCGGAAGGCCCGACGGACGACCCGGGCATTAACGAACTGCGGGCGCGGCAGCAACGCAACTTCCTGGTAAGCCTGTTTTTATCGCAGGGTGTGGCCATGATCGTGGCTGGCGACGAATGGGGCCGCACACAGCAGGGCAACAACAATGCCTATTGTCAGGATAATGAAATCTCGTGGCTGGATTGGGAAAATACCGACCAGGAGCAACTAGATTTTACCCGCAAACTGATCCATTTCTGTCACGATCACCCTTCTTTCCAACGGCGGCGCTGGTTTCAGGATATGCCGGTCCAGGGCTCGGGTATCCGCGACATCATGTGGTTCATGCCCGACGGCAATGTGATCCCCGACGAAAACTGGGGCGAAGCCAATGCGGGCGCGTTCGGGGTGTTCTTTAATGGCCTGGGAATCCGCTGCGTGAACATGGACGGCCAGCGCCTTGTGGACGACCACTTTTACATCATTTTCAATCCATCCGAAAATGCAGTAACATTCAAACTGCCGGCGGAAGAATGCGCTGCGGGCTGGCGCGTGGTGATCGATACGAACGAAGGGCTGGTGGGCGAAAAGACCGATCACCTGCCCGCATTGGCAGAGATCGAAGTTCGCGACCGGTCGGTGCTGGTGCTGAGGTGCCCGCATTCATAAACTACGCCCCCCTTCCATGCCCGGCTTTGTTCGGTTAGCGTGTAAAAAACCGTCTTCGGGAAACCGGAGGCGGTTTTTTGTGCTATTTATCCAAACCTAATGCGGGAGGAAACTGTTGGTAACTACAAACGGGCGCCGTGTAGACGATCACCCGCCGGTCTTTCCTATCAGTATCTATTTTATGAAAAACACAGATTACCGCGCCGGCCATTCCCCCGCATTACGCGCTTCGGGGCCGGTGTTGTGCCTTTTGCTGGCCTGCGTGGCGTTTTCCTGCCGTGTGAGCGTGCCGAAGGAGCATGACGGAAGTGCCGCATATGCCCATCTGCTGGCGCACGGCGGCGATTCGGCCACGATAGCCGGGCGGCTTATCGGGCTGGAAGAAACCGTCAATTTCAGGGATTTGGGCGGGTTGCAAACGAAGGATGGCAAAACCGTCCGCCAGGGAATGATCTACCGGTCCGACAATTTGGCCAAACTGAAAACCAGCGAGTACGGCCGGTTCAGCAACCTGCGCATTACTACCGTGTTCGATTTGCGCACCGATCATGAAATCGAAGGCAAGGAAGACCAGCTTCCGGAGGGTGTCCGCTACCTGCACACGCCCGTGGTGGAAGACAATGCCGGACAAATCGCCGGGCTGAAAAAGCGCGTGCTCAACGGTCAGATAACCGAGCAGCAGGCCATCGACATGACCGCCGGATTCTACGCCGATGCCGTAACCGCGCACGCCGCCGCAGTAAAGGATATCCTGAACCAGATACTCCGTTCCGAACAGCCCGTGCTGTACCATTGCTCCGCAGGCAAAGACCGGACAGGCATCATTTCGGCCATTATACTTTCCGTTCTCAATGTGGACAGGCAGCTGATCGTCGACGACTACATGCTTTCCAATTACTATCGCCGCGACCGGGCCGAAAAAACGCTCGGCAAGGCCAAACTCGGCCGCGTGATCAAGCCCAAACTGAATAGGGAAGCCATTGAAGTGCTTACCACCGTCGACGAACGCTTCATCAACGCCACATTCGACGCGATCGACAAGACCTACGGCGGCATGGAGCCCTTCATCGCCAACCAACTCGGCATCGACCCCGCGACCAGGAAAGCGCTGATCGCCAGGCTGACGCAATAGGGCCGATCGGCGGCCTTGCATCAGGAAGAAACCGCCTGCACAAGATTTTTGAGCATTTGTGAGACCGAACCTTTACATTAGCCGGTCCAATTACTACCGTTATGAGCGAAGAAAATCAGCCCCACGGCCGCGCCGCGCAAATATCCATTGCCGTACTCCCGTTTACCAACCTCAGCAACGATCCCGAGGAAGAGTATTTCAGCGACGGCGTTACCGAAGAAATCATCAATGTGCTGAGCCGCGTGCCCGGGTTACAGGTAGCGGGGCGAACCTCGTCCTTTGTTTTTAAAAACCAAAATACTGACCTGCAAGCCATTAGCACGCAGCTCCACGCCGACCATATCCTCGAAGGCAGCCTGGCAACGTCCGGGGAGCAACTGGTGATCACGGCGCGGCTCGTCCGGCCCGACGGATCGGAAATCTGGTCGGAGAGGTATGACAGGGATTTGGAAGACATATTCGATGTACAGGAGGAAATCGCGCAGGCGATCCTCGGCGCTGTGAAAATAGAGCTGCTCGGAGAAGAGCCTGCGGCGGCATTCAAACGATATACTTCCAATAAAGAGGCTTACCAGCACTATTTGCGGGCACGTTTTTACCATAACAAATTCGGCAGCAGCGAGGAGTACCACAAGGCCATCGGCTATTTCCAGGCTGCGTTGGCCAGCGATCCTTCCTATGCCATTGCTTATTCGGGCATCGCATCGTGCTACCTCAATATGTGGTTTTACCGGCACATACCGGCTGCAAAGGCACTTCCGCTGATGGAAGCAGCCACCCGGCAGGCTCTCGCGCTCGACGCTAGCATTGCCGAAAGCTACCTCGCCCTGGCCCGCATGCAAATGCTGTATGAATGGGATTTCAAAAGCGCGGCCGCCTCTTTCCGGACGGCCCTTGAACTAAACTGGAACACCGCCGATCTGCACGGGCAATATGCCTTGTTCCTGGCCCTCACCGATCGTCCCGGCGAAGCGCAGCAGGAAGCGGCGCTGTCGCTCACGCTCGAACCGTTTTCATTGATCAACAATTTTTACGCGGCTTATGTGTACTGGGTGTCAGCCCGGTTCGACCTGGCGGTTGCCCAAGGCAGAAAACTCGTTTCCCTCGATCCTGCATTCTGGGGCGGCTATCTTATCACCGGCCTCAACCTGATCACCCTCAAAGACTACCCGGCGGCCCAGGAAGCGCTGGAAACCGCATTGGAAATGAATTACAACGGCATTACGCTGAGCGCCTGCGGTGTGCTTTTCGGGCTTTCGGGCGAAACGGAAAGTGCCAGGGACATACTTACCCAAATGGACTCGCTCGCGCGAACGAGCGTGGTTTCAAACTACGATATGGGCATTGTAAATGGCTCGATCGGTGAAACGGAGGCGGCTGTGGCCTATTTCGAGTCGGCGATTGCAAACCATGAACCACCGATGCTGTTTTTCAGGTACATCGTGCGCGACTGGCTCTCGGGAGCGCTGAACGACGAGCGTTACCAGGCCCTGGCCGGGCGGATCGCGCAATAAGATCCGCCGCTAGCAAAATTCCACGTAGCCATCGGTCCCGTGCACGCGGATTCGCTGCCCGTCGGCGATCAGCCGGGTGGCGTTTTCGACGCTTACCACTGCCGGCAGGCCATATTCGCGGGCGATCACGGCCCCGTGGGTCATGAGGCCGCCCACTTCGGTAACCAGGCCTTTCACGGCCACGAACAGGGGTGTCCAGCTCGGGTCGGTGAATTTGGTGACCAGTATATCGCCCTCTTCCAGGTCCGCATCTTCCAGGTTCAGGATCACCCGCGCACGCCCCTCCACCACGCCGGCAGACACAGGCAAGCCCGCGAGCGCATCCGCAGGGAGGTTATTCCGATTGTATTTCGCGGTAATGATCTCGCCTTCGGACGTCATCACGCGCGGCGGGCTCAGCTTGCGATACAGCTCATAGGCATCCTTCCGCGCCGCAATCTGACCAAAATCCACTCTATTTGAGGCTATTACATTCCGGATCTCGTGAAAATCCAGGAAATAAATGTCCTCTTCATGGTCAATTACCCGTTCCTGCACCAGCCGCTGCGCTTCCCGCAGCAAAGCCTGCTTGTACACGAAATACCGGCTCACCATGTTGTATTTCGGATATTCCCGGTAGCCCGCCAGGTTGCGCAGCAGGTCGATCATCCGCTTCGTTTCGGCAACCTTTTGCCCGCCCTCCGGCAGTTGCCGCAGCCGGCCGAGCAGCTCTTCCTCTTTCCGCTTCGCCTGCTCCATGCCCTGCTCAAATTTCCGCTTGCCTGCGCCGGGTTCCTGGTTTTTGATATTACCGAGGATCATCGGGATCAGGATCGCGGGCTTTTCCGCCCAGCGTGTTTGAGTTATATCAATTTCTCCGGCGCACCGCATTCCGTACCGGTCGAGGAACTGCTGGATCGCTTCGCGCGCCTGAGTGCCGCCGTTCAGTGTGGCCATTTTTTCCAAAAAATCGTCGCCGGCGTTCTTTTGCAGGTATTCGATTACCTCCGGGAATGGGCGGATCACGTCGGCCACGTCGAGCAGCGCCAGGCCCATTTCGGAAGTAACATTGTGCGGCACCGACTGTGATAGCGCGTCGGCGACATTCTTCTCCCCCAGCCAGGCGGCCATCTGTTCGTTAATCCACGATGCGGCATTGAAACCCGTCATGATCACCTGAAAACTCTGCGGGTCGGACACCCTCGCTTTGGCCTTTTCAAGGTCCGCAAGAATGAAATCGATCAGTTCCGTGCCCGACAATGCGTCAATATCGCGTTTCAGTTCCGCTATCGACGCTTCGGCGCGGTGAATGAGCTCAGCCACCACCGCGGAATCAAAGTCTTGAATCGCCTGGTAATCCCAATGCGGCTTGCCATCCCCGGCCGGTGAGGTTTCGGGATTATATTTTGAAGCAAATTCTTCCCGTTCCAGGATGGTCGTCATCGCATCCCTCACCAGCGGGTCGGATTTACCGAGGACATTGATCAGCAAATTCCTCCCGGCGGGCGACGCAATATCCTGCGTAACGTCCACAAACAGCCTGCCGCCGGCGGTTTCCATGCGCCGGGCGGCACTCAGCAGCCATACCGACAGCCCCAGCGGCCGCATGGCGTCGGTCATCATTTGCTGATGCCCTACCGATACATATATATGGTTGTCGGCATCAGCAACCGCCGGAACGGGAAACAGCGTGGTGATCGGCCGGCTTTGGACAATGTAAAATTCATTTCCCGACAAGCACCATTCAATATCCTGCGGTTGCCCGAAATGGGCCTCAATGCTACGGCCGATCTGTTCCAGTTCCAGGATTTGCCCGTCGGTCAGCACCTGTTGCTCCTGCTGGCCGGGCGGGACATCGCAGTGCTCGGTGCCGCCGGTGGCTGCGGTATATACAGCCAGATTTTTAGAACCTATTTTCTTATCAATCACCTCCCCGCCGCGCACCTGGTAATGGTCCGCATTCACCAATCCCGATACCAGCGCTTCGCCCAGACCAAATCCGGCATCAATGGAAATTACCTTGCGGTGCGATGTCACGGGATCGGCGGTAAAGAGAATGCCCGACGCTTCCGGGAAAACCATCTTCTGTACCACCACCGCGAGGCTCACCGCCCGGTGATCGAAGCCATTCCTGATCCTGTAAGTCACCGCCCGTTCCGTAAACAGCGATGCCCAGCATTTGCTTACGTGTTTTACAATGGAGTTTACACCGCTGACATTCAGATAACTATCCTGCTGACCCGCGAACGAAGCCCCGGGCAAATCTTCCGCCGTGGCACTCGACCGCACTGCCCAGGCGTCTCCCGCGCCCAGCGCCCGTACATGGCTGGCGATTGCCTCGTAAATGTCGGCGGGCACGGCCGTCGCTTCAATGCAGGCGCGGATTTCGGCACTGACGCGCGCAATGGCTGCACCGTCGCCCGTTCCGAGCTTGGCCAGTTCGTCGAGCAGCGCGGCAATGGACGCCTGCTGCACGATCCGGTCGAATGCCGGAGTGGTGATGCAGAAACCATCCGGGACACGAATCCCGTCGATCCGTGCGAGCGCTGCGAGGTTTGCGCCTTTACCGCCCGCCAGCGCCTGCTGTGTGCGGTCGATCGTTGCCAAAGTCACTACTGCGTTGTCCGCTGCTGTCGTTTTCATGGATTGTTCAGTTTGTTGGTTGTGTCGTTCATGATGTCAATGGCTTGCTGGAAATAGGCCTCGATAACAGCCGCTTCCTCTTTTGAAAACGAAGCAATGAGCTCCTCCGACCGCCGCCGGAATTCGCGGTAGAGCGGTTCCAAAAGCGCCATAATGTTTTCAGTTTCGGGCGCCACCAGCACTTTGCGGCGGTCACCTTCCGCAAACCGCCGTTTCACGAGGTTTTTTTTCTCAAAACGGTCGATCAGGCCGGTAACGGCGCCGGTCGTCAGGCCCGTGAGCGTGGACAGTTCGCCCGCAGTCATCTCCCCTTTTTGCAACAGAAATCCCAGGTATTTGTGGTCCGTGCCCGAAAGCCCGGCTTTGCGGCCGATGGCTTCATGCATTTGAATGGAATCGTATGCGTAGCGCTGGCTGAGTCTTCTTACACGGGTAACGTCTTCGGGGTTCATATTATCTTATTGTCTAAATATCTTAGCTGCAAAGATAAATTTTGCTCTTTGATATCCAAATGCACGTCGCTGATATTTTTCTGGGAAATACCATTTGAAGGTTTGTTTAAGTGGCCGAATCGGGGCTGAAAACGCACCCTAACTTTTGAAAATCACAAAAAACATCAAAAACTTCACAAAACGGCCGAGGGTAAGAGCACGCGGAAATACTCTTATGGATAACTCACTTACATCATGTGTATGAACCAGAAGCATTCCGCAGCAAGTAAAACTGGTACAAGCCAACCCACAGGTTTCCCGTCCGATTTCCCGGATGTCAGGAAATTGCCTGCGGCATTTGTCGATTCGGAGTTGTTTATCAGGCAGGCATTTGAAAGCGATCCCGCGCGGGGCTACGAACTGCTGTTCAAGCGCTACTATAAGCAGCTGTGCAGCCACGCGGTCCGGTTTGTGTATGCGCGGGATGTTGCCGAGGACATTGTGGTGGAAGTTTTCAGCCAATTCTGGTCCAAACAGCTGCACACGTCCGTCAACACCTCGTACCGCTCCTATCTGTTCACGACTGTAAGGCACGCGGCTTTTCATTATATGCGGCGCAATTTCGGCAAAGAGGCCCTCACCGACGACCTGGGCGACCTGCCCGTGGCTGCGCCGGAAAGCTCGCCCCAGCAGGAGCTGCAATTCCAGGAGCTGGTACTGAAAATCGAGCAGGTGATCCGGTCGCTGTCGCCTCAGAACCAGAAGGTGTTTCTCATGAGCCGGTTCGAAGGGAAACGCAACACGGCGATCGCGGAAGAGCTCGGGATTTCGGTGAAAACCGTGGAAGGCCACATTACCAAAGGCTTATCCATTCTCCGAAAAGCCTTGCAGGACCACGGACTGCTTTCTCTCAGCCAGATTTTACTCCTGTTTATCTGACGGGCGCCGTCGCAACATGTCACACTGAACTTTCCGAAGTATGAAGAAATCACTTCTCTCCAAACAGGTCATCCAGAACTTCTTCGAAGGAAAAACCACCCGGATGCAGAACATTCTGATCCGCGAATGGCTGGAAAACCCCGCCAACCGCGAGCTGTATTTCCAATGGCTGGATGAATGGGAAACCGAAAACCCGCAATTCACGCCGGACGTGGATCGGGCTTACGAACGTTCATTGCTTACCGTTCAGGAATCCGGCAGCGCGCAAGCGAACGGGCCGGTGAAATGGACTATGCTGCGGGACCGCCTTTTGGTGTTCAAATGGGCCGCAGCGGCATCTGTGGCGCTGATATTGGGCGCTTACCTGCTGTCGGACTATTGGCTTTATAAACAATACGAAACCGGGTTCGGCGAAATACGCACGGTGGTGCTGCCGGACAGCAGCAGGGTTACGCTCAATGCCAATTCCGTGCTCACCATCCCCCGTTTCAGGTTCGGAAGCGGCTCGCGCGAAGTGCGGCTGGAAGGCGAGGCCGAATTTGCCGTGAAGCACCTGCCCGATCACCGCCGGTTTATCGTCCGCACGCCCGACAAGCTGGAAGTGAGGGTATTAGGCACCGAGTTCATCGTGTACAGCCGCAAACGAGGCTCCAAAGTGGTGCTGAGCCAGGGAAGCGTGCAGCTCCGCTCGTTGCACGAGCTGGAAGCCCGGCCTATGCTCATGAAGCCGGGCGACGTGGCCACCATGTCCACCCAGGGAAAGCTCACTTTGCGCCATAGCGAAAGCCTGTCGGCGCACCAGGCCTGGAAGCAGCGCCGGTTTATGTTCGAAAACACGTCCGTTTCTGAAATCGCCTACCAGGTCAGCGAGCATTTCGGCGTGAACGTCGTGGTGGCCGATTCCGCGCTGGCCCGGCGCACGATCGGCGGCACATTCAATGCCAGCGACCCGGCCAATGTGCTCAAAGCCCTTTCCGACGTCCTCAATGCCCGCATCACCCGCTCCCCCGCCAACGGCGACGATGGTGCCGAAACTTTTGTCCTCGATTCGAGTCAGTAGTAATTCCTTAATCTTTCATAATCATGACGAAACTATTACACGTTAAAGTTCTGGTAACCTTAATGGTGGGATGCCTGTTGGACGGCGCACCGCTGAAAGCCCAGCTGATGGCCCAGAACCGTCCGAAAAACACAACAGCTCCCACAACGATCCCCGGAAGCCGCGTCGCACTCAGGGATGCATTGATGCAGGTGAAAAAGCAATACAAAGTGGATATCCTGTTTGAAGAAAAACTGCTGGAAGGCATTTTCGTCGCCCCGGCTCAGGCACAATCCGGCCAGACGATCGAGACCCGGCTGAACAGCATGCTTTCGCCCTCGGGACTACGGTACAAAAAGATAAGCAAGCAAACATACCTCATCCTCAACACCGCCGACGCCGCCAAGCCGGGCGCGCAGCAGGGCGAACAACCGGCCGAAAGCGAAGCCGCGCCCGCAACGCAGGTTACCCTCACCACCACCACGCAACACCATACTCCCGCTGTGGAGGCCGTCGCCGCGGCGGCTGAGAGGACCGTGAGCGGCGTCGTGAAAGGCGATGCCGGTGAATTGTTGCCCGGCGTGAGCGTGCTCATCAAAGGTACCAACCGCGGCAGCACCACCGATGCCGAGGGCAAATACAGCATTTCCGTCAGCGACAATCCCGGCACGGAGGTGATCCTGGTATTCTCCTATGTAGGTTACCAAAACCAGGAGGCGACGGTAGGCACGCGGTCCACGATCGACATTGCCCTCGCCCCAGACCTGAAAAGCCTGGAAGAAGTGGTGGTGGTGGGTTACGGAACGCAAAAACGCGAGCAGATCACCAGCGCGATCGCGAGTGTGAAAGCCGAAGATTTTGTAAAAGGCCCCGTGCAGGATGCCGCACAGCTGATCAGGGGTAAAGTGGCCGGCCTAAGCGTGATCACTCCCAGCGGCGACCCTACGGCCATTGCCCAGATCTCGCTCCGGGGCAGTGCTACGATCAACGCCAGCGCGGAACCGCTCGTGCTGATAGACGGCGTGCCCGGCGCATTGAACACCGTGGCCCCGGAGGATATTGAGTCGATAGACGTGCTCAAAGACGGCTCCGCCGCTGCCATTTACGGCACCCGCGGTTCCAATGGCGTAATCCTGATCACCACCCGGAAGGTCAAAGGCGAAACGCCGGCCACGCTGGAAGTAAACTCCTATTTCACCACCCAGCGGCTAACCCGCAAGCTGGATTTCATGGATGTGAACCAGTACCGCGCATTGGCGGCACAAGGTAAGCCGGGTGCTATCGACTACGGGCAAAACACCGACTGGCTCAGTCAGGTAACCCAGAAGCCATTCTCGCAGGTACACAACATCAGCCTCCGCGGAGGCTCGCGCACGACCAACTACATCGTGAGCATGGAGTACCGCCGCCTGAACGGCATCATGAAAAAATCCGACAACACAACCGTATTCCCGCGGATAGAGGTAAACCATTCGATGTTTAACGGATTATTGAAAATCAATGCCAACCTGAGCGGCTACCAGCAGAAATACTTTTCGATCGACGGCGGCTCCTACTCCGGCCTCGTTTACCGCAATGCGCTCACTTTCAACCCCACCGAACCTTTGAAGGATGAAAACGGGAAGTGGATAGAACGCACCGATAAAACCGACTACATGAACCCGCTCGCGCTCATCGAGGAATCGGAAGGACATAACCGGAACAACAACCTGCGGACCTACGGCACAATCTCCCTCGCACCCGTGGAAGGACTGGAAATCAAGGCCTTATTTGCACGGGATATGTTCAACAGCACCCGGGGGTACTACGAAACTAAAAGTCACTACTCCACCAGCCGCAGCGGCCGGAACGGCTTTGCCTCGCGCGGCACAACCCGCTCCCAGGACGACCTGTTTGAATTTACTGCCAATTACAATAAATCCATTCACGACCACAACTTCGTGATCCTGGCCGGTCACACCTGGCGCCGCTACAACACCGAGGAATACTGGATGCAGAACTGGGACTTCCCGACCGATAATTTCTCGTACAACAACATCGGGGCCGGTCTGGCGCTCCGCCGCGGCCAGGCGCCCGAGTCGTCGGTGCAGTCGGAGAACAAGCTGATCAGCTATTTTTTCAGGGTCAATTATAGTTTTATGAATAAATACCTGCTTTCGGCCAGTATCCGTCACGAGGGTTCGTCGCGCTTCGGGGCGAATCACAAATGGGGCAGCTTCCCGGCGTTTTCGGTGGGCTGGAACCTGAAAAGGGAGGCATTTCTGGAAAGTTCCAACACCATTTCGAACCTCAAACTCCGGGCAGGTTACGGCGTAACCGGTACTGAACCCGGCAGCTCGTACATTTCTTTGAATAAAATCAATTTCAATACCAATGTGCTCATCAACGGCCAGTGGGTGCAGGCGATCAACCCATCGAACAATGCCAACCCCGACCTGCGCTGGGAACGCAAAGAGGAAGTGAACGTAGGTATCGACTACGGCTTCCTGAACGAACGCCTGTCCGGCTCGATCGACCTCTACCGCCGCACCACCCGCGACCTGATCGCCAACTTCCCCGTGCCCACGCCGCCCTATTTGTACAGCACCATCACAGCGAATGCCGCTTCCATGGAAAACAAAGGCATTGAAATCCAGCTGAATGCCATTCCGGTGCAAACCGCCGCTTTCCGCTGGTCTACCTCCGTCAATTTTTCGACCAATGCCAATAAGATCCTGTCGCTATCCAACGACAAATTCGCATTAGCCAGCGGCTATTTCGACACTGGGAATACCGGCGAGCCCATTCAGCAAAACACCCACCGCGTGCAGGTAGGCCAGCCGCTGGGTAACTTCTGGGGCTTCAAAACAATCGACATCGACGAAACCGGCCATTGGATCATCGAGGGCAAAAACGGCGAACCGAAGCCCATTGCCCAGCAGCAGGCGGACGATAAGCAGGTTATCGGTAACGGACTGCCCCGCCGCTATCTGAACTGGAACAACACATTGAATTACAAAAACTTTGACCTGAACATCACCATGCGCGGCGCATTCGGCTTCCAGATCCTGAACATGACCGAAATGTTCTGGAGCGCGCCGGTGATGCTCACCCGCGGTAACCTGCGCTCGAATGCCTACGACCCGATTTACGGCAAACGCCCGCTGGCCGACGACCAGTCGCTGAACTACGTGAGCTACTACATCGAAAACGGCAATTACTGGAAGATCGACAACATCACCGCCGGCTACAATGTACGCCTGAAAAACAAGTACCTCAGACATGCGCGCGTTTACCTGGCCGTTGCCAACCTGTTCACGATCACCGGCTACAAGGGCATCGACCCCGAAGTAGGGATCGCCGGACTGGCGCCGGGCATCGACGATAAGAACCGCTACCCGGCTACCACAAGCTTCACAGCGGGCGTATCGCTCACATTCTAGTTTCTAACCCAGGTTTATCATTTCAAAGAAAAGCACAATGAAGCCATTGAAACCATATATAGGAACGGCCCTTCTGCTGATGATCGCGGCGAGCGGCTGCAATAACGACCTCGACGAGAAGATCTATTCGGAGGTGACCGAGGAAACTTACAATTATTCCAATGCCTACCAGGCGATCAGCATTGCCTATGCCAACATGCGCGGGCTTATTTCGCACACGCATTGGTACATGGCGCAGGAATCCACGGCGGATGGCATCGTCATGCCGGCGAATGCATCCGGCTGGGACGACGGCGGGATTTACAAGCGCATGCACCTGCATACGTGGAATTCGGAAAACCCGCAGATCAACAGCATGTGGAATACGTTTTATGCCGGTGTGATCAATGCCAACCGGCTCATCGACCAGCTTTCGAACGACAAGATCACGATCCCGGCGGGCACCACGAAAGAATCGCTCATCTCCGAAATGCGTGCCGTGCGGGCATTCTTTTACTGGATGCTTTGCGACAATTTCGGCGACGTGCCGCTGATCACCGACCGCTCCGACGAGCTGCTCGAAAAAACGGGCAGGAAAGAAGTATACCAGTTCATCGTGAAGGAGTTGACGGAATCAATCCCTAACCTGAGTGAAGAGCGGAACACGCTGACGTACGCGCGTTTCAACAAATGGGCAGCCAAAACCCTGCTCGCGAATGTGTACCTCAATGCCGGCATTTACGCGGGCGAAACCCGGTGGGAAGAATGCCTTGCGCAATGCAACGATGTGATCGCTTCGGGCAAATACCAGTTAGAAACCGGTCTGCCGGCGCCTTTTGTTACCGAAAACCAAAATTCGGCCGAGATCGTGTTTGCAATTCCTTTTGAAGAAAACCTGGCGGGCGGATTCAGCGCGCACATGTTTTCGTGGCATGCTTCGCTGAAAAACAAGGTCAATATGCTCGCAACGCCCTGGGGCGCAGGCTCGGCGAAAGGCATTCCGCAGTTTATCAATACCTACGATGCCGACGACCAGCGCCTGAAAGCGACTTGGATGACCGGACCGCAGTTTGCTGCGGACGGCGTAACGCCGCTGAAGGGCTCCTACGACCAGGCCGGTAAAAACGTGGTACTCACCAACGAGCTCCCCGACGGCCTCTACACCGGCGAAGCCGAAGGTTACCGGATGAATAAGTTTGAGGTAAAAACCGGCGCACAAGGCAGCCTCGGCAACGACTTCCCGCTTTTCCGCTATGCCCAGGTGCTGATGATGAAGGCCGAATGCCTGCTGCGCACGGGCAAGGCCAATGAGGCCGCCACGGTGGTGTCGCAGGTGCGGGCCCGGGCTTTTTCAGCCAAACCCGCCAAGGCGACGGTATCCGGCGCGGATCTGGCCAAAACCAGCGGGTACGGTTATGGTTATGTCGAAAATTACAAGGTCGTGGACCCGGGCAATACGGCTGCAGTGCAGTATGGCCGCATGCTCGACGAGCTGGGCTGGGAGTTTGCCTGGGAAGGCTTCCGCCGGCGGGATATGATCCGGTTCGGCGTTTATACGACCAAAAGCTGGCTGTCGCACAAGCCGAACGGAGATTACCGCGCTGTGTTCCCGATCCCGCAGATCGCCATCAATTCAAACCCCAAACTTCAACAAAACCCTGACTACAACTAGCTTAATATGAGACAAGTGCTGATTGGCGGTGTGCTGATGCTTTTCGCGGGCTTTGGTTTTGCTCAAACGGGCGGCAAGCGTTCCGCCGCCCGAACGGAAGTCCCGCAGCAGGTGATGCAGGGCATTTTCGAGGAGGTCAAAACCCCGTACAAATACGGCGTGGTGATCCCCCAGCCCGAAAGCGGCAGGATGGTCGACAGCCCTACCGTGTTCCGCAAAGGCGGCGTGTGGTACATGACCTACATTATTTTCGATGGCAAGGGATATGAAACCTGGCTTTCCAAAAGCGAAAACCTGCTGCAATGGACGTCGCTGGGCAAGATCATGTCGTTCACCGACAACACCTGGGACGCCACGCAAAAAGCCGGCTACGTGGCGCTTGTGGACACCGAATGGGGCGGCAGCTACGAACCCGAGCGGTTTGGCGACCAATACTGGATATCCTACCTCGGCGGCTCCGAGAAGGGCTACGAAGCCGGCCGGCTGGGCATCGGCATGGCCACGACCGGCGACCTCACGGCGGCCGGCGAACTGGAACGCCTGCCCCAGCCCGTCCTCTCGGCCATCGACCCGGATGCGTGCTGGTACGACAACCAGACAATCTACAAAAGCCTCGTCATCCGCGACAAAGCCCGCCATACCGGTCATCCGTTTGTGATGTACTACAATGCGAAAGGCCAGCAAGGCGATCAGCAAGGCAAGGGGTTCGAAAGCATTGCCATGGCCGTATCGGATGATATGCTGCACTGGAAAAGGCACGGCCAAAAGCCGCTCGTCACGCGCAATACGGGTATTTGCGGCGACGCCCAAATCGCACGCATCGGAGATGTGTACGTGATGTTCTATTTCGGGGCATTCTGGAAACCGGGCGCATTCGAACGGTTCGCCTGCTCGTACGACCTCGTGAACTGGACCGACTGGACCGGTACGGACCTCATCGCCCCCGGCGAGCCCTACGATAAAACCTATGCCCACAAGCCGTGGGTGATCAAATGGAACGGCGTAGTTTACCATTTTTACAATGCGGTAGGCAGTGAAGGCCGCGTGATCGCCCTGGCCACGTCGAAAGACCTGCGGAACACCGCCGCCGGTAAATAGCACATCATGATGGTAACCAGACTAGCCTGCATTCTTTTTGGAATAATACTACTCCCCGGTACCGAGGGCCGGGCCCAGCATGCCGTGCTGCAACCCGACCGTTTCAAGTCTTACATTTCCGCATTCAACGATTCGGATGAGGAGATTTATAAACAACTCATTCCCAATTCGAAAGCCTGGGAGTTTTTGGCTGCAAACATACCGCTGTTCGAATGTCCCGACAAGCAACTCGAACAAACCTACTACTTCCGCTGGTGGACCTACCGGAAACACCTCAAACAGACGCCGGCGGGGTACATTGTTACTGAATTCCTGCCGGATGTTCCCTGGGCGGGCAAATACAACTCGATCAACTGTCCGGCTGGCCATCATTTTTACGAAGGTCGCTGGCTGCGGGATACCACTTTTTTGAAACAATACGCTCGGTTCTGGTTCCGGGGCGGCGCGAGTCCGCGGGCTTATTCATCGTGGGCGGCCGACGCCATCCGCGCATACACGCTCGTGCACCCCGACAACGCGTTCCTTACCGATCTCCTGCCCGACCTCGTCGCCGACTTCCGCGAATGGGAGAAAACCCACCTCGACTCGACCGGCCTGTTCTGGCAAACCGACAACCGCGACGGAATGGAAATATCCGTATCCGGCGCCTACGGCCGGAAAGACGAGGGTTACCGCGCCACGATCAACAGTTATATGTTCGGGAATGCAAAGGCCATTGCCGACATTGCCGGACTGGCCGGGAACACCGGCATGGCCACGGAGTTCAGCCGCCGTGCCGCGACGATCAAAAGCCGGATCATCAGCAGGCTGTGGGACGACAAGGCCCGGTTTTTCAAGGTAATCCCCCGGGGCCTGCCTTCCCTCCAACGCGCCGATGTGCGCGAACTGCATGGCTTCACGCCATGGTATTTTTCAATTCCCGACACGAGGCACGCCGCTGCATGGGGGCAGCTGCACCATCCGCAGGGCTTCCTGGCGCCCTATGGTCCTACCACCACCGAGCAGCGGCACCCGGGCTTTCGCATTGCCTACGAAGGCCACGAATGCCAGTGGAACGGCCCCAGCTGGCCGTTTTCAACCACCATTACCTTAACCGCCCTTGCCAACCTGCTCAATAATTATGAGCAATATGCGATGACAAAAAATGATTTTTGGAAGCTGCTCACCACATACAGCCGCTCGCACCAGCGCATCCGCGAGGACGGAAAACTCGTCCCCTGGATCGATGAAAACCTGAACCCCTACACCGGCGACTGGATTTCCCGCACCCGACTGGCCACGATGGAAAACGGCACGTGGTCGAAAGCCAAGGGCGGCCGCGAGCGCGGTAAGGACTACAACCATTCGGCATTTGCCGACCACGTGATTTCAGGGCTCGTGGGCATACGGCCCGAAGCTGGCAACCGGCTCGTGATCAACCCATTACTGCCTGATAACACCTGGGATTACTTCTGCCTCGACGGCGTGCGTTACCACGGCAGGAACATTACCGTGGTGTACGACAAAACGGGCCGGAAATACGGCAAGGGCGCCGGGCTCCGCATTCTCGTGGACGGCACGGAAAAGGCGTCCGCGCCCGGTTTAAGCAAAATCACCATCACCATTTAACGCTCGGCGCGCATTTAAAACTAAAACCACATGAAAAAGCTTCTTTGCTCCCTTTCCCTCGCCCTTTGCCTGCAAGCCAATGCCCAAACCGACGGCACCTATACCGGCAGCCGTGCCCCGCTGCGCGCCAACCCGTACGCGGAGCTGCCGCTGGGGGCGATTAAGCCGCAGGGCTGGCTCAGGGAAATGCTTGTCCGCCAGAAGGACGGCTCCACCGGCAAGCTCGACGAGCTGTACCCGCTCGTGATGGGTAAACGGAACGGCTGGCTCGGCGGCGATGGCGACCAATGGGAACGCGGCCCGTACTGGATCGACGGACTGCTCCCGCTCGCCTACATCCTCGACGACAAGGAGCTGATCGCCAAAACCAAACCGTGGGTGGAATGGGCCATTGCCAGCCAGCAGGCCGATGGATATTTCGGGCCGTCGAAAGATTATGCTCACGAACCGGGCGTGCAGCGTGACAACAGCCGCGACTGGTGGCCTAAAATGGTGATGCTCAAAATATTGAAACAGTACTACTCAGCCACCGGCGACAAGCGCGTGATCACGCTGATGACCGATTATTTTAAATATCAACTTAAAGAACTTCCTTCCAAGCCACTCGACAACTGGACGTTTTGGGCGCGGTACCGCGGGGCCGACAACCTGGCGGTCGTGTACTGGCTCTATAACATTACCGGCGATAAATTCCTGCTCGAACTGGGTGACGTTATCCACCGGCAAACCTTCGATTACACGAACGCATTCCTTCAAACCGATCTGCTCTCGACACGCGGCAGCATCCATTGCGTAAACCTGGCGCAGGGCATGAAAGCCCCGCTGATCTATTTCCAGCACCATCCGGAGCAGAAATACCTCGACGCGACGAAGAAAGGCTTCGCCGATATCCGGAAGTTCAACGGCATGGCCCACGGCCTGTATGGCGGCGACGAAGCCCTGCACGGCAACGATCCCACGCAGGGCTCCGAGCTCTGCTCGGCCGTGGAAATGATGTTTTCGCTGGAAAGCATTCTCGAAATCACCGGTGATGTGGCCTATGCCGATATGCTCGAAAAAGTGGCGTTCAATGCCTTGCCGACGCAGGCTTCCGACGATTACATGACCCGCCAATATTTCCAGCAGGCCAACCAGGTGATGCTGACCCGCCACCAGCGCAATTTCGACGTGAACCACGGCGGCACCGACCTTTGCATGGGCCTGCTCACGGGTTATCCTTGCTGCACGTCCAATATGCACCAGGGCTGGCCGAAATTTGTCCAGAACCTGTGGTACGCCACCGCCGACAAAGGCATTGCGGCATTAACCTACGCCGCCAGCGAAGCGACGATTAAGCTGCCCGGCGGCGTGCAGGTAGCGGTGAAAGAAGAAACCTCCTACCCGTTTGAAGAAACTATCAAATTCACTGTAAATCCCTCAGCCAAGGCCATTTTTCCGTTTCATTTGCGGATTCCGGCCTGGTGCAAAAAAGGGGTGATCCGGGTAAACGGCAAACCGTGGCTCGAAGCTGACGGGAACCAGGTCGTGAAGCTGGTGCGGGAATGGGAAAAGGGCGATATAGTGGAATTGCGCCTGCCGATGCATATTTTCAAAAATACGTGGGTGGAAAATTCAATATCGGTCGAGCGCGGACCGCTTACCTACGCGTTGAAGATCGGCGAAACTTCCAAACTGGTTAAAAACGACAAAGATCCGATCGACTATGGCGCCAGCTACACCGAAGTGCGGCCCACCACTCCCTGGAACTACGGGCTGATCCTCACACCGGACAGCAAGCTGGAAGAGCAGTACAAATGGGAAACAGTGAAACCGGTCGGTAATTACCCCTGGAACCCCGAGAATGCCCCGTTGCAGATCAAAACGAAAGCACGCCGCATTCCATCCTGGGGCTTGTACAACGAAATGGCCGGCCCGGTGCCGTACAGCCTCACTTATCAGCTCGAAACGGCGGACCAGGAAGAAGACATCGTGCTCATCCCCTATGGCTGCACCAATCTGCGCATTTCGCAATTCCCGGTTATCCGCAAAAAGTAGGATTCAAGATTTTAACTGAAATTTCAATGCATTTAAGCACCAAAATTTACCTGACCTCGGCTGTCCTCTGCAGTCTGCACGCTGCGCCATTTCAGGCCAGAGCCCAGCGCATTCAGCCTGTCCGGTTTTCGGAAGTCAATATTACCGATCAGTTCTGGAAGCCCAAGCAGGAAAAGGTGGCGACGGCCACGCTGAATGCGTGTATCATTCAAACCGAAGAAAAATCGGGGCGCATCCGGAACTTCGAAAAAGCAGCCCGCAAGCAGGGCGAGAAGCACGAGGGCATTTACTACGACGACAGCGACGTGTACAAGGCCATCGAAGCCATGGCCTATTCGCTCAAAAACCGGCCCGATGCCGCATTGGAACGAAAAGCCGACGAATGGATCGACAAGATAGCCGCCGCCCAGCTCCCCGACGGCTATTTGAACACCTACTACACCCTCACCGACCTCCAACAGCGCTGGACCGACATGGAGCGCCACGAGGATTACTGCGCAGGGCATTTGATGGAAGCCGCGGTAGCCTATTACAATACGACCGGCAAACGCAAGCTGCTCGACGTGGCCATTCGCTTCGCCGACCATATCGACGCCACTTTCCGCGTGGCCAACCGGCCGTGGGTATCGGGCCACCAGGAAATAGAGCTGGCACTGATGAAACTGTATCACCTCACGCACGAGGACCGTTACCTGAAACTCGCCGACTGGTTTTTGGAACAACGCGGCCGCGGATATGGAAAGGGCAAAATCTGGGATGAATGGAAAGACCCGAAATACTGCCAGGACGACGTGCCCGTAAAGCAGCAAAAGGAAATCACCGGCCATGCCGTGCGCGCCATGTACCAGTACACGGGCGCGGCCGACGTGGCATCGGTAACCGGCGACCCTGGCTATATGAATGCCATGACCGCCGTGTGGGAAGATGTGGTGTACCGGAATATGTACCTGACGGGCGGAATAGGCTCTTCGGGCCACAACGAGGGCTTCACCGACGACTACGACCTGCCCAATGGCGCCGCGTACAGCGAAACATGCGCATCGGTAGGGATGGTATTCTGGAACCAGCGCATGAACGCGCTCACCGGCGACGCCAAGTACATTGACGTGCTCGAACGCAGCTTGTACAATGGTGCGCTCGACGGCCTCAGCCTCACCGGCGACCGCTTTTTCTACGGCAACCCGCTTTCCTCTATCGGCAACAATGCCCGCAGCGCATGGTTCGGCACGGCTTGCTGCCCTTCCAACATTGCCCGGCTGGTGGCGTCCGTGGGCGATTACATTTACGGCAAGGCTGATGGGAAGATCTGGGTGAACCTTTTCGTGGGGAGCAACACCACGTTCCAGGTCGGAAAAACGGCAGTGCCGCTGCAAATGAGCACGGATTACCCGTGGAATGGCAGCATCAGAATTAAGGTAACACCGCCGCAGAAGGTGAAATATGCATTGAATGTCCGCATTCCGGGCTGGGCTGCCGGCACGCCCGTTCCCGGCGGCCTGTACAATTTCGCGGCCGCTGGCAACGGCCGTGTTGAAGTGTTGCTTAATGGCAAATCGGTTAACTATCAGAGCGACAAAGGCTACGCCGTAATCGACCGGACCTGGCAGAACGGCGACGAAATCGAGGTGCGGCTGCCGATGGACGTGCGGCAGGTGAAAGCCCGCGCCGAAGTGAAGGCGGACGAAGGCCGCATTGCCATCCAGCGCGGGCCCATTGTGTACTGCGTGGAAGGCGCCGACAATGCCGGCGAGGTATGGAACCTGCTCGTGCCTGCAAACGCTGCGTACACCATTCAGAAAAGCAACCTGCTCGACGAGCCGATTGTGGCTATTCAGGCTGGCCTGCAAGTCGTAAAAGCAGCACCCGACGGCCTGAACATCCGCACGGAACCGCAAACGGTGACCGCTATTCCCTACTACACCTGGGCGAACCGCGGCCGCGGGCCGATGCAGGTGTGGCTGCCGGTGAAGATTAAGAATATCAGGTTAGCGGAATAGCGGCCTTGCCATTCTACCTGGTTACCTGCCCCCTCAGCCGCAGCATGGCGTTGGTAACTGCTTGCTGGTAAGTGCCGTTGCCGGATGCGCTGTACTGGTCGAGTACAGTGACCAGCGTGTCGAGGTAAATGAATTTCCGGTTGAAAACGTAGTGATCCCGGAGACGTTTGGCGTCTTCCGGGTTGCCCATTTTGCGGGCGATGACCACCTCGCCGGCGCGCACGAAATGTTCGTAAAGGCAGGTTTTCCAAACGGGGTACCCCTGCGGGCTCATGGCCTCTTTGATCGGCTCAAAAAGCGGCTGGGTTTCCTGAATGAGGGTTTCGGGCAGGCGGTCTACGGCAGGATTGGCAAATGAATGCCCGAATTCGTGGGTGCTCAGTTCGAGCAAATGCTTTTTGTCGGCAAAACCCATGTCGAGCCGGGCGGGATCGGTCCATTGCTGGATGGCGAATGTGCCGAAAACGTGGAATGCGTGGTGCCGGTTTGCCTTCTGATACTTTGCTCCGAAACCCATTCCGGCCGGTATCGTGAGGCTGGGAATGAGATTGTAGCTATCGAAATGCCCCTGGTAAAAGCCCTCCATGGCGGGCAGGATGCGCTTGTCCGGCAGCCCGGCCTGCACCTGGGCGAGTGCATTGGCGTACAGGGTTTTGCTTTTGGATAAATAGAAACTGAAATCTACTTCCGTGTACAGGCCGTTCATCGCGCGGATGAACGCCGCAGCATTCTTTTTCGCCTCTTCCAGATCTCCTTTTGGTGAAAAACGCAGGTAGTAGGCCGGATCGATGTCTTCGGTCAGCTTCGCATTCGGGAAATCTTCCAGCTGGATGAGCAGGTTAATGAAGTAATCGAGCCAGATGTCCTGCGCGAAGCCGATGGCGACGGCCAGGTTTTGACTGCCTGCAAAAGATTTGTACTGCTGGTAAAGGCTAAGCCCGTACGCGTAGCGTTTGCGGTCTTTGTCGGGATAGGAAGGCGTTTCCGATTGCGCGCCCTCGTAGCCCAGAAAATAGACGAACCCCAGCAACTCTATATTGGCATTAACCTTTACCACAAACTGACCATCAGTGGAATCTGCAAAGGCGACATGTACATGGCGATGGAACGGGTTTGCGATTGATACTAATGGCGGGAAACAAATGGCTAACAGAAGCAAAAGTGGTTTGAACATACAACGGACAGGTTTAATGATTTTATCCCAAAACAAGCCCTGAAACGCATACCCGTCGCCCCGGAACACTTTCCCGGACGTCCGGAATCACGATTCCGGACTTACTTCCGGCCATTTCGGCCTCCGTACACGTCATTTTTGAACCAGCATAAACTCCGACGGCGACTTGCCCGTATGCTGCTTAAAAACCTGGTTGAATGTGGATTTGGAATTGAACCCCGATTCGAATGCGAGCGCGAGGATTGTTTTATGCTGCTCGCCGGGGTCGGCCAGCTTGCGTATCACCTCTTCTACCCTGAAACCGTTCACGAAACCATTGAAATTCGTGTTGGAATGTGCGTTGATCAGATAGGAAATGTAGCGGGGCGGTAGTTGCAGGTGCCCGGCCACCTCGTCCAGCGTAAGGCCCGAACGCGTGTGCAGCTGGTCGCGCAGGAAGACGTCGCGCAGCCGCTGAAACTCCGCCCGATCGTCGAACCGGGCGAAATCCGGCTTTTCGGGTTGTTTGGGTTTGGGCAATGCGGGCAACGTGAAGAAGTCAGGGGAAATGTAGCCGATGTACCCGAGGCCTGAAAGGCACAGGGCGAGCAACAGTTCTATACCCGAAAATACAGGCCATTCGAAAATCACCCCGGCGATCCATAAAATTGTGAGCAGGCTTAGGAACGAGAAAAGGCCGTAGAAGCGGAACCAGGTACGGGCGCTCCGTTCACCGCCATGCGTTTTTAAGCCGGAATGAATGCGGGATAACCGTCGACCGTAAATGCCCAAAACCGCTACCATTCCCATAATGGGCAGGATTTCGGTCACGAAAAACCACGGAGCATTGTCGAGCAGCGACGGTATTTCCACACCCAGCGTGTTCCTGTAAAAACTCCACGCACACCGAATGGCGATTTCCACGGCCACAGGCAGGAAAAACGAGCCGTACTTCGGCTTAAAAACGTAGCCCGGCTCCGTGGTGAGCCGCATGAAAAACCAGGTGGCAAGCGGAAGTACGAGATAGCTTTGCCAATTCCAGAACGGAATGGCGTCGGGCCGGCTGTGATAATGCACCTGCATGCCCCAGGCATTCAGCAGTTCCTGGCACAGCACGAGCAATATCAGCCCCAGGAACAAGCCGGCGCGCCGCCCGCCGAAGCTGCGTGCAATGAGCGACAAACAGAGGACAAACCCCTGCCCGAACGCCAGAAGATACGCAATTGCTTTCCAGTTATCCATCACATCGAAGAGAGGTTACTTGCCGAAGCGAAATAAATGGTTTTCGCGGCAGCTTCCTAGTGGCTGTCCGCTATTCATTTTGGCTTTGACTGAAAGCACTTACGACCGTTTAATAATTAATTCTACAAGAATATAGAATTAGTAAGTAAAAAATAACCAATTGGTTACTCTCTCTCCCCAAACAACCAATTTTCACCATGTCTTACCTACATGCCCCCCGGCTCGTGTTTACGGGCGACTTCCTCTCCGATGTCAGCACAGTAAACAACGACACGGCACATTACAACAACGCCACTTTCAAACCCAACTTCCAGGAACCCGGCCAGGGCTCGACCAACGGCTGGTGGAACCCCGAGGGAGGCGCGGTTTTCGACTTCCGCAATTGCTCGGTGCAGCAGATTTTCCTGCCCGACGGCACTATGCAGCACAATCCTTCCGACGACATGATCATCGGCCAGGCGGTTGTGGGCGCGGAAGGCAGGCCTACCGGCAAGATGGTCGACCTGGACCCGGACGCGCAAATGTTCTCCGCGCTCTGGTGTGTCCAGCTCAGGATCTGCAATGCCGAAGGAAAACTGCTTTTCAAAGGCGATATCAACACGACCAGCTTCCGAGACATTCAGCGCCGCCAGCTCGACGGCGGCAAAAGCAACGGCCAGCCCCTGGGCGCCACCTGGACTTCCACCATCACGAATATCGAATGGGGCCCGCACGCGGACGATTCCGCATTCCTGCGCACGCTGCGTGCCACGACCCAGCGGAATACGCTGGCTATCAATATGAACCCGTTCGGATATTATTATTCGCACAACGACGGCAGGTTTTCGCTGGGGCGCATCATCGGCTCGATCGGACCGTACTTTGAAAACGAGCCGGTTACATTCGCGGCGGCGCGCCGAATGTATGGCATCAGCGTGACGCCCAATGTCCGCGGGATGTATTTTTCTACGACGAATTTTATATTTGAAGAAGCTCAAAAAAGGGTTACCGCTGATTTTGGCGCGAGTTTTCCTGTTGCCAACTCAATGGGTACGATCAATTTTCAGCAGGATTTGCGCCTTGCTGTGAGCAAAATCCCGCAGACTGGTGCCGCGAGTGCTCAAACGCCAACGTCGTACATCGCCCCCGGTGATTTTATCGAAATCGGCGCGATACCGTACCAATCGGACCCCGAATGGCTGCTCCGTACGGGGGGGATCGTGAGTTTCGGAAACCTGTCCGACGAAACGGTGGACGCGCTGCGCAACCACCAGCTGATCCTTATCACACCCTCTGCCGCCAATCCCGGGCAATATGCCATCCTGGCGCGCGAGGCGGTGGACGGGCTCGTGGCCAGGGCGGATAATTTTGTACTCCGCCTGGACGACGGGCAGTCCGTCGATGTCGACTTTTATGCCTATCAATGGGGCAAGCCGCTTCCGAATGCGAACGTGACGATCAGCATCGATCCGCCGACGCCCGACACGCCTGTGGGACCGCAAAATCCGATCTCGGAACTGTACGGCAACAATTACCCCGCCGAGGGCCTCACTTTCAATGGCAGCTTCCAAACGAATGCGGAAGGCAAAGCGCAAATGCGGCTGACCGGAAACGCCATTCACAGCCCCCGCGTGTACATCGACGGGCAGATTTACACCCTCACCTACCAATCCGACACAATTGACCCGGCATTCGGCCCGGAACAGCTGGTCGTGCACCTGCGCGACTATTTCGAAGAAATCGCCGAACCGGTTTGGGATGATATTTCGGAAATGATGATCCAGTACAGCAATTTATACCCGATCATGAGCAAATATGTGGTCGACCTGGCCGATCCCGCGGCGCTGGCGGAGAAACGCAATATCCTCATTTTCGCATTCTCGCTCGACATCAACGACACGATGCACATGCCCGTCACGCGCGACCTTTCGGACACCAAGCGGAAAACCATCCTGAACTGGCTGAAAAATCCCCGCACCGGCCCGAAAGCCGTTTTGAAAAGCCAGGCAAGGCTTGCACGCGCGGAAAACCCGGTATCGCCGGGGACTGAATTAACCGAACGGCAGATCAGATACCGCGAGGCGGTAAAGGCCAAGAACGGCTCTTTCACAGGCTTCACGGCTACCGAGAATTTGTTTGAAAATCTTTGATCCAAGGCTAAAATTTCCCCTGTAATGTTAAAAATAGATTCAACATACATCCACAAGGCATTATCAGCCAACTCGTTGTCGGAACTTTACCCGCTGGTGCAACGGGCCATCGAACTGGAACATTCCACGATCCCACCCTACCTCACGGCCATGTTTTCCCTCAAACCCGGCACCAGCCAGGCGCAACGGCAGATCATCCATTCGATCGTGATCGAGGAAATGCTGCATATGACCATTGCGGCCAACATCCTGAATGCCCTCGGCGGCAGCCCGGCCATCGACAACAGCCGGTTCGTACCCGAATACCCCGGCCCGCTGCCGATGGGGATCGGCCACGGACTGATCGTGGGATTGGAAAAATACTCGGTACAGCTCGTTAAGGACGTTTTTATGGAAATCGAAGAACCGGAACATCCGCTGGACATCAAAAAGCTAAGCCTGGCGGCCATGCCTGCATTCAGCACGATCGGGCAGTTTTACCTGGCCGTTCAGCACAAGATCGACGAGCTCGCACCCGACGAACTGCCCGGAGACAAAAACAGGCAGGTAACATCGCCATTTTTCGGTGCCGACGAGCTTTTCCCGATTTATACCAAACAAAACGCCCACGACGCCATCAATATCATCATCGAGCAAGGCGAAGGGACCTCATCGTCGCCGCTGGACGAAGAAGGTGAAGCGGCGCATTACTATCGGTTTCAGGAATTGTATCTCGGTAGGGAGCTGGTCAAGGACGAAAGCGCCCAATATGGCGTTTCCTACACCGGCCCGGCCATCCCGTTTGACCCGAACGACGTGTACCCATTGTTCCCGAACACGAAAACCGCCATGCTGCCGTCAGGCAGCGAGGAATTGAAGCAGATGAACGAGTTCAATGCGAGCTACTATTCGCTGCTGGCAGGGCTCCATCACACTTTCAACGGGCACCCGGAAATGCTCAACAATACAATCGGCGTGATGTACGACCTGAAACTGACCGCTCAGAAACTCTGCGCCACGCCATTCCCAGGGAAAGACGGCTACACGATCGGTCCGTCGTTCGAGTTTGTCGTTTAGGCCGATACCGGCCGGCTAAGGAAATAACAGGGCGGGAACAGACCATTCCCGCCCTATTTGTACCGCTACGCCCTTTATTCGGCCTTTTTACGGTAGTACATGACTGCGATAATGATAATCACTACCGCAGCGACGATGATGGGTACATACATGATTTCATGAATTTTGGTGGATGAAGCATTCCGTTACCATTTCAGGGTCACGGGCTGGGCCGTGCGGGCCGCTTCGTAAATCGCCATCAGGATTTTCACATCGCGGAGGCCCATTTCGCCCGGCACGCGGGTGGGTTTGTTGTTGAGAACACAGTTCGCAAAATCGTCCATCTGAAGTGCCTGCTGGTTTACATTCTCCAAACCCATCGGCCCCTGGGAAGTTTTACCTTTAATGCCCTTGTATTCGTAGGCAGGTTCGAGCTCGTACCAGCCTTTTTTCCCTTCCACGCGCAGCCGGTTGCCGCTGCCCACGTAGGCCGTCCGGCAGTTCGCCACGGCGCCGCCGGGAAATTCCAGCTGGAAATCAATTGATTGTTCGACTTCGGCAAATTTTTCGACGTCGGTTTTCGGGCCTTCTTTGGCTGCCACTTTCACGGGATTTGCGCCAGCCGAGTAAAGGGCGCCCTGCACGCAGTAAATGCCGAGGTCCATCAGCGGCCCGCCGCCTGAGCGCTCGCGGTCCAGGCGCCACACGCCTTTTTCCATTTCCTGGCTGTTCTCGGCCACGATCTTTTGCACGTCGCCGTACAATTTCTTTTTTCCAAACTGCATAAATGTCTGGTGGTGCGGCTCGAAATGCAGCCGGTAACCAATGGAAAGCATTTTGCCGGCATTCTTACAAGCGGCGATCATCGCTTCGCAGTCCTCCACGCTCGTAGCCATCGGCTTTTCGCAGATCACATGCTTACCGGCTTTCGCGGCGCGGATCGTGTGCTCGGCGTGCAGCGCATTGGGCGTAACCACGTACACAATGTCGATGTCGGGATTGTCGCGTATCGAATCCATGTTCTGGTAGTTGTAGATATTCTTGTCGGGGATTTTGTACCGTTCTTTCCACTTCCCGACCTTCTCGGGTGTTCCGGTGATAATACCCGCCAGCCTGCACCGCTGCGTTTTTTCCAGCGCCGGTGCGAGTTGCTCCTCGCTGTATTTGCCCAATCCCAGCAAAGCGATTCCTAACTTTTTATCCTGCGCCCAGGGTTGCCCGTTTTCCGGCGCATATGGAGCCGCCACGTCGTCGAGGCTCACCAGCCCGAGTGCAGGAACAGCCAGTGCCGCCTGTTGCAGAAACCGTCTTCTTTGAAGGATGTTTTCCATAATAACCTGTTTTTGAAATAAATAAAACCCACACCTGCCGCCGTAAGCAAGCTGCTGTGCATGGACTGGAATGCGTCCCGACGGCCCGGTGCCTTGAAATGAAAGGCGGGTTAAATGTTAAAACCATGCCAAAACGCTTTGCCCCGGCGGCTGCTGATAATTTTTCTTAAAGCCCCTTCCCGATATGCGCGAATGGGTAGGCCGCACACCAGGCTACCCCTGCCCTGGCCGGGGCCGATGGGCCGGTTGGGGGCTGGGAACGGATTTTGTATAGCCCGCCCGTCAAAAAATCAGGAAATCATGGAAAACAAAGAGGACAAAACCCCGGATGAGGCTGTAAAAAAGGCCCTGGAAAGCGGACGAAATGCCAACGACAATTTTCAGGAAGGGGAAGTGGACGACTACGGCACCGAAGGCGCGGAAGAGGTTATCGAACGCGATGAAATCAAAGGCGGCGCAGGCCAGCACGGCAAGGAACGAAACCGCAACGACGATTTCAATGAAAATACCGCAGATGAACGCCCGTAAGCGGCGGCCATCCTGTGGAATATTACAAACATTTAAACCACAAATCCCATGAGCAACGGCACATTTCCCGACGACGAATCACACGTCATTTTCACCGACCTGCAAGGCATCAGGCGCAGGGGTATTTACCGCAGGGACCAAGGCTTTCAGGAGATCGCCGAGACCGAATTACCAAAGAAAGAGGAGTTTTTCTTCCCGGAAGACGACATCGCGCATTGGGAGTATGAACCAGAAAGCCAGTCGGAGTAATTTCTAAAAACGCAAATCATCAACATGAAACTACCTTCTTATTTCCGAAAACCGGCTTCGGCCGTGATGGCATGTGCGCTGCTGGCGGGCGTGGCGGTCAGCTGCGACGATGACGACGACTTCTGGGACGCATTCATTCCAGAAACAGACAAAGAAGCGACCTCGGCGCAAATCCAGGGATATGTTTTTTATCCGGCCCTGCAACCAGCCTCCGACCAAAACGTGGGACAGCTGAAAGTCCCGGCCGGGTTTCAAGTGAACAAATTCGCGGAAGGCCTCGGCAAACCGCGTATGCTTGCCACGAGCGAAAAAGGCCACGTGTACGCGTCGGACCGCGAGGCAGGCATTGTAATGATGCTCACCGACACAGACGGCGACGGCATGGCCGACGACAAAAAGACGGTTGCAAATATCAAGCAGGTGCACGGCCTGCATATTTACAATGGCAAAATGTATATGGCTGCCGTGAAAGAGGTATTTGTGGCGGATATCAACCCGGATGGCACGCTCGGCCAACCACGCATGCTCATCAGCGACCTGCCCGACGGCGGCCAGCACCCCAACCGCACGCTGGCATTCGGGCCGGATCAGAAAATGTACATCAGCGTGGGTAGCACCTGCAATGCATGCCCGGAATCCAATCCCGAAAATGCGACATTGCTCCGCGCAGAAGAGGACGGCTCAAACCGCAAGATCTTCGCCAAAGGCCTGCGCAACACGATCGGCTTCGGCTGGCATCCCGAAACGAAGGAGCTTTGGGGAATGGACCACGGGATCGACTGGCTTGGTGACGACGAGCAAAAAGAAGAGCTGAACCAGATCAGCCAGGGAGCGGACTACGGCTGGCCTTACATTTACGGCGAGGGCAAATACAACCCGGGCGACCGTCCCAAAGGCGATACCACTTACCAGCAATATCTCCAAAAAACCAAGCTGCCGTCGCTCACCTACCAGGCGCATTCGGCACCGATGGCGATGACCTTCTACTCCGGCGCACAGTTTCCCGAGGATTACCGCAACGATGCCTTCGTGGCGATGCGCGGCTCGTGGAACCGGAGTTCGCCCGTAGGCTATAAGATCGTGCGGATGCATTTTGAAAACGGAAAGCCGGTGCGCTTCGAAGATTTCGTAACGGGCTTCATTGTGAACAACAACAAAGCGCATTTCGGGCGACTGGTGGGGCTGGCCGTTCATAGCGATGGCTCACTGCTCTTTTCGGATGATACCAATGGCGTGGTGTACCGGGTTTCTCATCCTTGATCTGTAACCGTTTACACTCCTATCCCACATCTGAATGAAAAAGGAAGACATAGTTCCCGGCGACTGGTACCGCATTCTGTTCGGGGAAACGCCGGTCGTATTTTTAGTTGAAATTCTCCTCAGGACCATTCTCATGTACGCCATTCTTCTCATTATCGTGCGGATGATGGGCAAGCGAATGGGTGGCCAGCTCACCATTTCGGACCTGGCCGTGATGATCACCCTCGGGGCAATTGTGTCGCCGGGTATGCAAATGCCGCAAACCGGCCTCCTGCTGTGCGGGATGATCCTCGTGTGTGCGCTCCTGTTCCAACGCGGACTTAATTTTTTCGAATTTAAAAGTGAGCGTTTCGAGCAGGCAACGCAGGGGAAACTAAGCGTTCTCGTCAAAAACGGCGTAATGCAGCTCGAAGAAATGCACCGTACCAAGGTCTCGCGCCAGCAGATTTTCTCGGCGCTGCGCAACAACCAAATCTATAATCTCGGCGACGTAGCCCGCGTGTACCTGGAATCCTGCGGGCTGATCACCATCTACCGGCATCCCGAAGCAGGTGCCGGCCTGCCCTTATTTCCACCCGGCGACGAGGCTATTTCCGGTTTTGGACAAACATCCGTGGAAAATACGCTCGTTTGCGCCAACTGCGGAAAAGTGCCTGAAAGTCAAGACCGGCAGCAGCATTGCCCCGTTTGCAACGCTACGCAATGGGGTCAGGCCAGCATTTCCATTTCCAACCAACCCAGCCACGCCGCATGAAAAAGGAAGATATTCATTTCGGGGACTGGCAGCGGATGTTTATCGGCGACGTTCCGGGCGGGTTTTATTGGGAGGTGGTGCTGCGGATCGCGGTGATTTACCTGGTACTCATGGTGTCCATGCGGCTTATGGGGAAAAGAATGGCGTCGCAGCTGAGCCGGAACGAAATGCTTGCGATGGTATCGCTCGCGGCGGCGATCGGGGTGCCGTTGCAGGCTCCCGACCGGGGCATTCTGGCGGCGGTCATGATTGGCGTGGTGGTGGTGGCCGTTCAGCAAACGCTGGCCTACTTCGCCTCACGCAACCAGCGGTTCGAGTCCGTCACGCAGGGCGATATGTCGATACTGGTCAGTGACGGCACACTCGATTTACAAAAAATGAAAGTGAGCGGCATTACCCGTGAAAAAGCCTATTCACAGCTCAGAAACCACGGAATCCGGCATTTGGGCGAGGTAAAGCGGCTGTATTTCGAGGCCGACGGGTCGTTCACCCTGATCCGCCATGCCGAAATCCGCTCCGGCCTGAGCATTATTCCCGGCATCGACGCCGAATTTGTGAAGCAGGTTTGCCGCCCTACGGAAGTGATCGTCTGCAATCGCTGCGGCCGGGAGCTTGCGGAGGGCGTTACTCCCTGTGATAATTGCGGCGGCGACGAGCAGGTCAATGCCTTTATGTAACACGATGTTAATGTATCTCAAACTATGAACAAATTGCTCATCCGCCTCCTGCTCCTCGTGTGTGTGCCTATGCTTGCCTGTGCGCAGGACAAAGTGGCACCACGGAAGTTCAAGGAGAATTTTTGGTATAAAAACAGCATTATCTACAATCTCGAAATAGGGGTATTCAAAGACAGCGACGGCGATGGCCGGGGCGATATCAATGGCGTGATCCAGCAGCTCGATTACCTCAAAATGCTGGGCGTGGACGTGATCTGGCTCGCGCCGTTCCAGCCGTCGCCCGGCGCCGACGACGGCTACGACGTGGCCGATTATTACGGCGTAGATCCCAAATTGGGCACCAGCGGCGATTTCGCCGAGCTCATGCATCAGGCACGAAAACGGGGCATGCGGATCATCATGGACCTGGTGATCAACCACACGTCCGACCAACATCCGTGGTTCAAAAACGCCCGCAGCGCACGCAACTCCCGCTACCGCGACTGGTACGTTTGGTCGCCCACCAAGCCGCGCAATGCCGATAAGGGAATGGTATTTCCGGGTGTTCAAAAAAGCGTGTGGACGCTGGATAGTGCCAGCAACGAATACTACTATCATCGTTTCTACAAATTTCAGCCCGATCTCAATTTCATGAACCCGGAAGTGATGCAGGAGACGCAGCGGATCATCGGGTACTGGCTCAATCAGGGCATTTCGGGCTTCCGGCTCGACGCCGTGCCATTCATTATCGAAGTACCGCATTCGAACCCCGAAAAGCCTAAGCTCGACTTCGATTTCCTGAAAGACATCCGCCAGTTCACGCAGTCGCGTCAAGCCGATGCCGCCATACTCGGCGAAGCGAATGTGGAACCTAAAGAAAGCGTCAACTATTTCGGCGAAAACGGCGAGGGTATCCAGCTGATGTTCAATTTCTTTGCAAACCAGCATTTGTTTTATGCATTCGCTACCGGCGACCTGGCACCGTTCAGGTCGGCGATGGAGGCCACTTCCGAAATCAGCGAGAGCTCGCAATGGGCCTATTTCCTGCGAAATCATGACGAAATAGACCTCGGGCGGCTCACCGACCGCCAACGCGAGCGCATTTACGCCGCAATGGGCCCCGACACCAATATGCAATTGTACGAACGCGGCATTCGCCGGCGCCTTGCCCCAATGATGAACAACGATCGCCGCCGGCTTGAAATGGCTTACAGCCTGCTGTTCTCACTGCCCGGCGCAACGGTGATCCGTTACGGGGAAGAAATCGGGATGGGCGACGATCTCCGGCTCAAAGAACGCCTCTCGGTACGGACGCCCATGCAATGGAGCGCCGCTAAAAACGCAGGTTTCACCACGGCCGACACGGCATTCCGCCCGGTGATCAATGAGGGTGAATACGGTTTCCGGACCATTAATGCCGAAAGCCAGTGGCGCGACAGCACTTCGCTGCTCCACCGGGTGGCGGCCATTATGAAAATGCGGAAAGCATGCCCGGAAATCGGGCTGGGCACTTCTACGATCGTCGACGCCGGCTCGAAAGATATCCTTGCGATCCGTTATGACTATGAAGGCAGGTCGATGCTAGTGCTGCACAACTTCACCAATGCACCGCGAAAGGCCGATTTGACGGTGGGGAAAACCAAATGGTACAATCTCTGGAACAGCACGGGCGATTACGATGCAGCTAACGGACGTCTGGCGGTAGAATTGCCAGCTTACGGTTACAGCTGGTACCGGTCCGGCCAGGTTCTCCCCTGACCGGACCGGCCGCCTATTTGCCCGTTTCCATATGCGCCGCGTCCACCGGCTTGGATTCCGGCGACCCCTGCTGCCGCAGAAATATGGAGAGAATGACGATTGACGCCACCGACAAAAACTCACTCTGCCAGTTCTGGAAAGTTTCGAACCAGAAATCCGGTTCACCCAGGTACGCGGCCAGGGTTTGCGGGGCTTCGCCTTGCAGCACCTGCTGCTCGTTGTGATCGATAAAACTGCCGTAGAGATGCCCTACCCAGCTCACGAGAAACAGGATAAGGAAGCTGAGTGAAAGGGAATTTTTGTAAAGCGTCAGCCGCCATCCGCCGCGTTTGACGGGGCCGGGCGCATCTTCCTTCGACGGATCGGGCTCGCGGTCCACCACCTCGGGCTTTTCCAGGTCTTTGGATTCCGCCGAGCCGATCTGCCTGAGCGAGATGGTAAGCATCACATACATAGCCATTTGCAGGAATTCACTCTGAAAATTCTCGAATGTGGCCGAAAAGAAGTGCCCGCTCGACAGGTATTCCGTGAAACCAATGGCGGCGGCGCCCAGCTTGGTGAGCTCGTCGTTGTGCAGGTGCCACCCGAAAACTGCCTGGGCTACAAGCGCCACAAGGAATAGTGTGATAAAAACAATGGATAAACTGTTCCGATAAAAATAGCTGTGTTTTGACCTGGACATGGCTGACCGTATTTAAATTTTTTTTCTCAAAAGGCGAAAACTATGCCAGTGCCTGCGGGGCATTTCTGAATGTCAATCCCCTGCCTTTGCTGAGTTGAAAACCTCTTCCAAAGCAGCCAGATCGATACGCTTCATCGGAAACAATGCCTGGGATACGCGGTCGATCTGCCCGCGCGAGCCGCGGATCAGCATTTCTTCCAATGCAATGGGCGAAATCTGCCACGATACGCCGAATTTGTCCTTGATCCACCCGCATTGCTCGGCCTCGGGAACGGCCGACATTTGTTGGGTAAAATAATCCATTTCGGCCTGATCCTCGCAGTTGATCAGCAGGGAAACTGCCTCATTAAACCCAAACTGATGCGCCTGTGCGCTGTCCATTGCGGCAAACCATGAGTCGGACAATTGAAAATCGGCAAACATGACCGTACCCTCCTTGTCGGGACCGGGGGTTTCGGGGTAATGGTGTATGCCGCCGATCCGCGAATCCGGGAAGACCGAGCAGTAGAAGCGGATTGCTTCCTCCGCATTACCGCACTGATCGCCGACAAACATGAGCGACGGCAGAATGGACGGCCGGGGTTCACCTTCGGGATTGGTGAGAATGAGCTGCCAGGAAACACTAAACCTGTCCATCACCCATCCATACCGCTGGCTAAATGGATACTGATCAATCGGCATCAGCACCGAGCCTCCTTCGACCAGCTTGTTCCACACTTCATCGAGCTTTTCGCGGGCGGCCGCAGCGGGATCGTCCGACGCACCGAAGAAAAGCGGGTCGAAATTCACCATAAACATATGGATGGGTTGATTTTGAACAGCGGCCCGGCGTTAACCGCCCAGAACTTCTGGTTCCAAAGCTCGAAAGTGAGCATCCGTCCGTCGCCTGACGGCGAGCCTGGCATCGTGCTGTCGCCGGTAATGCTGGATTCGGGGAATATAGCGGTGTAGAACTCCGCCGCTTCGCCGGCTTCCTTGTCAAACCATAAATGTGGAACTACTTTTTGCATGATCATTTCGATTTTGGTGAACAATTTCTCATGAATGCACTGAGGGAAGGGGTGATAAATATATGGTAACTTCCATTAAGTTTACATAGGCATGCGAACACTTCCTTTTGCCAAACCAACCTGACCGATGAAACAACTGCTTAGCCTGGCCGCAGTGACCTGCCTCTGCCTGACATCCTGTGCCTCCTACCAGCGCAGCGATCTGTATTTTGGCCGCAATATTCCCGACGGCGGCACTGTGAGCGAGCAGCAATGGAAGCAATTCAGCGACAGCGTCATCAGCGCCTATTTCCCCGAAGGTTACACCGAATGGGACGCCAGCGGCCGCTGGAAAGACACGAAGACGAGGGAAACGATCACCGAACCGACCAAAGTCGTCACTTTTTTAGGTAAAAAAACCAGGCAGCGAAACGCCGCACTCGACACCATTGCCCAAAGCTACCGGCGCACTTTCCGTCAGCAGAGCGTCCTTCGGACCGATATGAAGGCGAAAACGCGATTCATTGGTCAAACCCCGTGAGAGGCACCCGGCGAATGCCTGTTCCTGCATCGCTGGCATAGTTTTTAACCATAAAATGCTATCAGGACCAACGAATAATTGAAGTGTTATGAAAAAACTCATGATCACCGCAGTGATGGCGATGCTCTGCCTAACAACAGCATCCTACGCGCAAACCAATACGAGCTCGACCAATAAAGAACGGACTACCAAGGCCAGCGGCCAAGGCGTGCAAACACCTTCACCTAAAAACGAGAAGCAGCAGGCCGACGAGGTGAAGGACCAGAACAAGCAGGCGCAGCAAACCAGCACCAGCAAGCCTAACCCAACCGACCAGGTTGCGCAGAAAAGCAATGAAAACGACGGCAGCAACCGCCCCGGCGCCGCTACCAATGAGAATGCGAATGACGTGGGACGGTATTCGGATAACGAAGACAACAAGTCCATGCTGTTCTCCAAAGAAGCGATAGCCACCCGCCGCAAAAACCTCACCGAGCCGGACACGGTAGTGAAGGAAGGCAGCGGCTCGGCGCCCAGAAATACGAAAAACCATACCGGCACAACCGGCAACTACCGCAATCTGGCGACGCAAACCAGCCGGATTCCATCCAGCGAATAGGACGCGGCAAACGCAATATGTAAAAACCCCGGTGCATGCAGCGCCCGGGGTTTTGTTTGTTTGCAGCCTGGTGCAACCACCACACCGACGATAACGCACTGGGTTATTGGCGAAATAGATTTTTGTTATCGAATCATAGAATTAATTGATTTTGACAATCAAATTCGGTATTATACCTTTATCCCGCTGCACAAATACCAGATGCAGCGAAGTAGTTTAAACATGAACTAATCATAATGGAAAACGGATCAAACGACATCAGCAAGTGCCCTTTTCACAATGGGACAATGAATCACAATGTAGGCGGCGGCGGTACCAGGAACCGCGACTGGTGGCCCAACCAGCTGAAACTGAATATTCTGCGCCAGCATTCATCCCTATCCAGCCCGATGGGCGAAGATTTCAATTACGCCGAAGCGTTTAAAAGCCTCGATCTGGAAGCAGTGAAAACAGACCTCCATGCCCTGATGACGGATTCGCAGGACTGGTGGCCGGCAGATTTCGGACATTACGGGCCATTATTCATTCGTATGGCCTGGCATAGCGCGGGTACTTACCGCGTGTTCGACGGCCGGGGTGGCGGTGGCTCGGGACAGCAGCGGTTTGCGCCGCTCAACAGCTGGCCCGATAACGTGAGCCTCGACAAGGCCCGTCGCCTGCTTTGGCCTATCAAACAAAAATATGGCAATAAAATCTCCTGGGCCGACTTACTGATCCTGGCCGGGAACATCGCATTGGAATCGATGGGTTTCAAGACATTCGGGTTTGCCGGCGGGCGCGCGGATGTGTGGGAAGCCGACGAAGATGTATACTGGGGCTCTGAAAACACCTGGCTGGGTAACGACCGCCGCTATGCCCACGGCCAGCCGGGCCTTGCCGAACCCGGCGTGCTCGTTTCCGACGAAGATGCCGGTGGAACGACGCATTCCCGCAACCTGGAAGAACCGCTCGCGGCGGCACACATGGGCCTTATTTATGTAAATCCCGAAGGACCAGACGGCAACCCCGACCCGATCGCAGCCGCAAAAGACATTCGTGATACGTTCGGCCGGATGGCGATGAATGACGAAGAAACCGTGGCGCTCATTGCCGGCGGCCATAGCTTCGGTAAAACGCACGGAGCGGCGTCTTCGGACCATGTTGGTGCGGAACCCGAAGGTGCCGACCTGGAAAACCAGGGCCTGGGATGGAGCAACAGCTTCGGGACTGGGAAGGGCGCACACACCATTACCAGCGGCCTGGAAGTGACCTGGACCACGACGCCCACCCAATGGAGCAACAACTTTTTCGAAAACCTCTTCGCATTCGAATGGGAGCTTACTAAAAGCCCCGGCGGAGCGCATCAATGGGTAGCCAAAGATGCAGGTGAAATCATCCCCGACGCGTACGACGGCAGCAAAAAACACCGTCCTACCATGCTTACCACCGACCTTTCGCTGCGTTTCGACCCTGCATATGAGAAAATCTCGCGGCATTTCCTGGAAAACCCGGATGCATTCGCCGACGCATTCGCCCGCGCGTGGTTCAAGCTGACGCACCGCGATATGGGCCCGCGTGCCCGCTACCTGGGTGCGGACGTGCCTCAGGAAGTGCTGATCTGGCAAGATCCCGTTCCGGCTGTGGACCATGACCTGGTGACTGACAGCGATATTGCAGGCTTGAAAGCGAATATCCTTGCATCGGGACTGACCGTGCCGGAGCTGGTGGCAACGGCATGGGCCTCGGCGTCGACATTCCGTGGTTCGGATAAGCGCGGCGGCGCAAACGGTGCCCGCATTCGTCTGGCGCCTCAGAAGGACTGGAAAGTGAACAATCCGGCACAGCTGCAAAAAGTACTTCGCACGCTGGAAAGCATTCAGCAGGAGTTTAATGCAACCACGGGCGGACGCAAAATCTCCCTCGCCGACCTGATCGTGCTGGCGGGCAGTGCGGCTGTGGAAAAGGCTGCTCAGGACGCGGGGCACGCCGTCACCGTTCCGTTCACACCCGGCCGGACCGACGCATCGCAGGAGCAAACCGACGTGGAATCCGTTGGCCACCTCGAACCGATCGCCGATGGTTTCCGCAACTACCGCGGCACGAAATTCAAAGTATCCACCGAGGAACTGCTGATCGACAAAGCGCAGTTACTGACGCTCAGCGCACCTGAAATGACGGTATTACTCGGCGGCCTGCGTGTTTTGAATATCAACTTCGACGGATCGAAACACGGCGTATTCACACAGCGCCCGGGCGTGCTCACGAACGATTTCTTTGTAAACCTGCTGGATATGAACACAGCATGGAAAGCAATGGGCGATGACCGTGAAACGTACCTCGGAAGCGACCGCGCCAGCGGCCAGCCCAAATGGACCGCCTCACGCGCCGACCTCGTGTTTGGCTCGCACGCGGAGCTCCGGGCGATCGCCGAAATCTACGCGAGCGCCGATTCCGGTGCGAAGTTCGCGAAGGACTTCGTTGCCGCCTGGACCAAGGTCATGAACCTCGACCGTTTCGACCTGGTCTGATAAGCTGCTAATTATTCACCTATGATAATGGCCGGCCCGGGTAATCCGGGTCGGCTTCTTTAATGCAGTGCGGGCCTGAATTACTTTTTGAAGACGTACACCGCGCCGCCCTGCGTAAGCGTAAATTCCCCATCCTTCGACCGGAATTCGATGGTAAGCGCGGCGGAATCGAATTTGAAAACGTCCTTTTTGACCGGTGTGAGGCGTAATGCGGGCTGACCGGCAACATGCATAAACAACCGTCTGTTTTCGCGCGAGATGGTTACTTTTTGAGGAATCTGCTGACTTGCATACTCGCCCACATAGGCATCCAGCTCCTCCGGTTTCAAATCCATCGCCCTGAAATCGGGGATGGTGACAGGCGCCTTGTAAAAGGTGCTTAGCGTTGCAATGAGAATGTCGTTCGACCCGTAATCGACGCCGTTGGAAAGAACCACCGCGGAAAGGCTATCGGCGGGATAATAAGCGGCAACGGAATGGAAACCATCCAAACCGCCCGAATGCCCGTAGCCCATGCGCTGATAAAAAGGCGTGCGCGCAAGGCCCAGCCCTTGCATGTCCGTCAGGGTGGTCATTTTAGTGAGGCTTTCTTTTGATACCAACTTACCTGAAAACAGCCCTTCATAAAACGTCGCCACATCCGCGGCGGTTGATACGATGGCACCGGCCGCCAATGGCTGGGTCAGGCTGGTCTCCTCACGCTTGTCCCATTGTTTTGAGAATGTATAGGAATGCGCATCGCCGGCGGCCGGGTCGATTTTGCCACCGAACCGCGTGTTTTTCAGGCCCAAAGGTGAAAGAATGCGTTCCTGCAAATTCTTCTCGTAAGATTTCTGGGTAATGTCCTCAATCACGTAGCCAAGCAGAACATAGCCGGTATTGCTGTACTGGGCCGTCGTTCCGGGCGTGAAATCGGATTTGCTTTTCTCAAAAGCGGCGAGCATCTGAGCTCTCGTCTTCGGTTGGGTCATCGTTTCCCAATATGCCGCGTCGTCGGTAAAATTGTGGATGCCGCTGCGATGCCGGAGCATCATCTCGATCGTAATTTGCGACGCTTCGGGTATTGAAGGGAAATATTTGTCCAAACGGGTGTCCAGCGTGAGTTTCTGCTCCTCCACCAGCTGCATGATCATCGTAGCCGTGAAAGTCTTGGTAATGGAACCGATGCGGTATTTGGTCGCGGGGGTCGCTTTCACCTGTTGCGTACTGTCGATCACGGCATAGCCAATGGCCCGCTCGTAGATCTTCACGCCCTTGTGCAGCATCGCCACGCTGGCCATCGACTGATTGTGGACCGTGAGTGAATCCAGGAGCCGGTCGAGATCGGCTGTATTGATCTGCTGGGCAGCTACGGAAAAAACGGAAAATAATGCGACGATCAGCGATAAAAGGCGTTTCATGGAGGATATGGTCTTTTTCTGCAAGTAAGCCATATAACCCGAATCGAACGTAACCGATCGTCACATTTTTTCTATTTCCATCAATGCACCACCACGATTTTGTGATGGCTGCGGGAGCCATCGGTATAATGGACCGTGAGCCAATGCATGCCGGGTACCACATGCGAAACATCCACTACCGGCTGGTCCGAGTTGGACACGAGCAGCCGCGTTCCCGAAACGGCGTGCACCTCCATGCTCGCCAATCGCTTTCTCCCCGCCCTGACGAACAGTTTACCGGAAACCGGATTCGGAAAAACGGTCACCTGCGTATCACCAGCGGCAAAATCCACGGAAACGATTTGACTGAATGCATAACTTTCGTCAAGGTCCACCATTTTCAGCCGGTAATAGTTCAGGCCCGGCAGCGGCGATGGGTCTGTGGCCTCGTAGCGGTGCCCTCCCTCGCCTTGCGCGGGAATGCGGGCGGCAAGCGCAGTCCATGTGCGGGCGTCGGCACTTCGCTGTACTTCAAAATGGCTTGCGTTCTCTTCCAATTCCGTGAGCCATTCGAGGCGCGTGGCCTGCTCGGCGGCCGTGGCCGAAAATACCGCGAGCTTCACGGGCAACGGTGTGCCCGTACCAATGAATTCTTTGGCAAACCAGAATTCGGAGAAGGTTCGCACTGAAAATTCGAGGTAATAGCCCTGCGCATATGGTACTTTACGCACAGTCGTACCCGGGTGAAAAGCCCAGGTAGCATTGCCATTGTTGGAAATATCGCCGTCCTCATTGCTTCCCGTATACTGGGTAATGGCAAGTTCATAAGCGGAGGAAGGCTGCGAAATGCCGGCTTTTCTGGGCGACTGGATAAGCCTTTCCGTCTCTTCATCCGTTATATAAAGCCTTACGCTAACCGGCTTCGAAAACCCCGGACCGTCGGCATCGATCGTAAAACTTCTTCCCAGATAATACTGCGCATTCCGGATCCGCATTGCTCCGTGGTCGAAATAACTTTTCACCGACACCTGCCCCAGCGATTGACCGTTGGGATTGATCGCCGCCACCAGTGAATTGTGGAGCTTCAATGGCACCCATTCATTGCCGCTCACCTGTGCATTAGCAGCGGAATTGTCGGGTAATGCATTGAAATACACCATCGACTGCGCGTCGTACATGTGAATATCGTCCACCCCGAATCCCACCCTGCCGCTAGCCGATTTGGCTTTGATCACAAAGCGGAAACGGACATAGCCGCCGGGAAAATAGTTGGGAATGGAAACCGTAGCCACGTGCCACCGGGTGTAATCCTGCACGTTCCATACATCCGCATTGCTATGCCGGGCATTGTACCAGTTGGTGCCGCTATTCACTTCGCCCAGCCGCATCCACGTATTTCCGCTGACGCTGTATTCAATGTACGCCGCATCACACGCGCCGCCCGCGCAAGCCGACAGATCGAGCGAAGTGCTGAAACTGAGCGCCGGCCGCGCCATGCCGGTCACCGCAAAGCAAGGTGAGTAGAGATAGGAAGTGGTTTCTTTCGAAAACGGGGTGCTCAGATTGGTCGTCCAGGCCTGCGTGCCGCTGGCTGCCTGCTGCAATTTAGCATTGCCGGGTGTGCCGAATGTCCAGAGCGGATTGCTTTCGGTCGTGTACCAGCCGCCCTGCCCGTTTTCAAAATCTTCCAGATAAGGGAAGCTGGAAATCACGCGGGCCGCTCTGGCAAGTGTTGTGCCAAAATCGTTGCCTGTGTTCTGATCATACGGTTTTTTGAGCTGAAACTTTACGGTTTGATCGGTGCCGAGCAAACGGGCGGACGCGAAATGGAAGGCAAAAAGCGTATCACGCCCCGCACGCACCACCGGCACCTGGCCTGTGTGAATCACCTCACCATTCAAAGATGTTTCAAAAGGCACACCGTAGCAATCCTCGGAGCCATTGTTTTTGACCAGAAAAGTAAATTCCTGATAACCGTCGCTCCCGCAGTATTGGGTTTCGGAGGCATTGATCCTCACCATTTCCACGTCGCTGCGCGTTGTGAACAAACGGATATCGTCGATGGTAGCGCCATCCGTTTGAGCTGCATTCCTGAAACTTTGCTCCCATCTTACCTGAAAACTGGTCGTAAATTCCTTGTTGTTCCGCCTGAGCAGGTCGCTCACATCGACCACGATCTGCATGTACTGTCTGTCACGGGTAAAATACGGAACGAGGCTGCTTTCCAGCGCCGGAATCCAGGCGTCGGTGTCCTGGGCACGCACGTACATGCGCAGCGGCCAGTCCTTGCCGGGCGGCTGGTAATGCCGGTAGCGGAATGCTAGGCGGACTTCGTCCCGGTCGGCATGATAGGCGGCTAAATTGAAGGTTGCGTCCAGGAATGTCGGATAGGGCGTATTGCCGAGGCTGTTTGCGTCGACCGTCAATCCCTTGGAACCGGAATAAGCGAGCACGGGGTCGGTGGAAGTCCGGAGGCGGCCGAGGTTGAGCTCCTGCGAGAAATCACAGCGGTCTGTCCCTCCCACTCCCATGGTATTGGCAGACGCTTCCTGCGCCACAGCCGATTCGAGGTCATCGGTGAATGGCAGGCTTATGGGCGTATTGTTCAATTGTTTTATAACCAAAGACTTCTGATTATTGGAAGCAACCTGGTCTCCTTCGAGCTTCACCGTTACCGTGAGCGAATAGCTTCCCGCATTGCGCATATCTACCGGCTGGGTAAAGGTGTAATCCAAAGAGCCATTCGCATCGATATCCGAATGGACCGTTTCCCAATGCACCGCCGCATCGGCCCCTACCGCATAGCCGACCTGGAAGGATTGAACAACCGGCTGATCGTCCAGATTCCTGAGCCTTACTTTTACGATCTGGGGGTCGTTCAGGCTGGTCGAAGTGTGTAGCCTGCCCGAGCGCGTGGGCGACAAAATAGCATCCACGGCCAGGTCGCCATCGGAAATAATGCCCTGGCACGTCCCGAAGTTCGGTTGATGGCTGATCGCCACGGCCCTGCGCCCCGGCGTGCCGTTTTTTCGCGCCCGCACGGAAATATAATAGGTAGAGTCGCGCGAGAGGCCGCTCATCACGTAGGTCAATGCGCTCGTCACCGCCACAGGGCACATTTCACTGCCCTGCATCCGCATGACCTCGTAGTCGGTGGCACCGGGCACGGCCGTCCATTGCACGGCAGCATAGCTCTCGCATTGGTTTGCCGACAGCGTGATCACCGGCACGCCCATAATGGTGAACGGGGCACTTTCCTTCACTATCCCGGTGCTATTTTGCGTAATGCGGACCTTCGCGGTGGCAGTGGATGCGTCGGGAATGTTCCAGGTGAGCTGATTTGTCCCCGCCGGCACGGCGGTGCTGAGATTAGTCCACGAAGCACCATCATTGAGCGAATAGGCCACTGAAAAAGTGCTTTCATCGGCTCCGTAGCTATCCCACCCAATGTCTATCGCATCGCCTTTTGTGAAGCGCTCGCCGCCGACGGGGTGCGTGAGCACCGTCGAGTTTTCGATAATGTCGTACACCAGAAAAAACTCCTGCGGCCCGCTGGGCACCTTCGTCCCTGACACATTCACGACGTAGGTACCCGCAGCCGGGCTTTTCAAGACAATCTGTTCCACATTGTTGACCGTGTCCACGCCAGCTACCGCGGCTGCCTGCGGGTTGCTTTTCCTGGGGAACGAAGGCAGCAAATCCCCGCCAGACCTGACCAATTTCAAATCGAGGTCGTTGACGAGCGCTTTGGCACCCGTGAGCATCGAAGGCGCCGGATCGTTCCAATAGAGCATAATTTTGACCAATGCCGTATTGGAAGGAACCTGAATTTCAAACCCGTTGAGCCCCTCATGTGCCACCGTGCCATTGAAATAATGCCCTTTTTCCATCATCGTAACCGAACGCAGCAGGTTCATCACTCCGAACCCGAAGGTAAAATCCGGGCCGTCAAGTCCTCTGTCGGTGGCGCCGTTGCAGAGGAGCGCCTTCACGAGCATATTCTTCGGATTGGCGCCGTTGTTCAACTGCCTGTAACGCTGGTAAAGCAATGCCGCCGCACCGGTCACGGCCGGGGCTGCCATGCTGGTACCCGACGCTGCCTGGTAGGCATTTCCGGGCATGGTTGAGAAAATACTTCCGCCCGGCGCGATGATCTCCGGCTTGATGCGCCCGTCCTTTACCGGACCGCGGCTTGACGCGCTGGAAATGGCCCCGCTGGGAATGGTCCGCCCCGTAGTGATAACGCTTTTGGAAGAAGCACTTCCTCCCAGCACAGTCCCGAACCCGGCTGGCAGGCCGCCGCACGGCGGCTCCTGGCCGCTGTTCCCCGCCGCAAACACGTGCTGCAAATGCGGAAGCTCCGATGCCTGCCGGTCGAGGATGTAAGAATCGGAATTATAGGCTCCAAAGTCCTGGCACACGCTTCCGCCATAGGAGTTGTTGGTCACCACCATCCCGTAGTTCGTCACGAGCGCGGGGGCTTGTCGCCAAATGTCGGACGTCGCGCGCATCAGCAGCCGTGCCGCGGGCGCGTATCCCCGGTATTTTTCATTGATAATGCCCGCTCCGGCTGCGGTGCCGGCCACGTGCAAAGCGTGCCAGTAGGTGCCCTGGTCGTCCATATTGATGAGCTTGCTGCGGACATCGGCATGGTCCAGCAGGCTGCCAATGTCGCCAATGCCGATCACTACTCCGTCGCCGGTCAGCTGGCGTTGGCCGGGCAGGCCCGATGCCAGCACATTCGCACGTGTGGCGGCTTCGCTTTTGTCGTTCAGCAGGTCGCGGGGCGGCGGTACTGCTTCGATATATTGCACCCAGGGCATTGCAGCCAGTGCGAGCAGCCCACCCACATCTACCCGCGCTTCCACGACCTGGTAATCACGCAAATCGCCGGATAGCAGCTGGATGCGCCGGGCGTCCAGCTCGTTCACAATGTCGTCGTACGACGCCGTTTTCACATAGCTGATCCGGACGTCCACCTTTCCGTGCTCTTTCAGCGCGTGGGCCGGGATGTTACCCTCCGGCAGCCCGGGCTGGATTTTCTGTTCCGGCTGCAATTCGAGTACCGCCCGGGCACCGGCCATTTGCAGGGCAAGCTCATCGAGCCCGCTTGTAGCGACGGCGGTATAGGCGTTTTCAGGAATGTAGTCGAGCAGGGTGATGCCGGCGCTCTTCAATGATGAAATCGCCGCTTCGTCCGGAATGCCGAAAAATTGGATTATTACAAATTGCTCGCCTGCGTTTTTTCGGGCAAAAGGAGTGGACATAGTCTTGTCCAGACCGGGCTTTAACGAGGGCTCCGGAACGACTGTACCAGTTCTGAGATATACGTTGTAAGACCCGTTTGTTTGGGCCGTAACTTTACTTGGTTGCGATGCCAGTAATATTACTACGAGGGCACAGCGATACTTCCACAGGTTCATAAATAGAGGAGGTTAAAAAGGATATTATCCGCTTTCTAACGTCCAAAGTAACTGTTTTCAATAAATTCCTAACAATTTGTAACTATTTGTTTTACAATTAAAAACAGTTTGTAAAGCGCTAAAAATTATTAAGAATGGCCACTGACAACGACCTTCACCGATAAGCTGCACCAGACGGTATTCCAGGGCCATTTAAGGGAAATTTTGCCTGCAAAAAGCGTAGCGAAGTATCCGGTTGACAGAACCAGTCATGGGCAGGAATATCGGTTCAGATTGGTCTTTTTAACAGGCGAAATATCGCCACAATGAAGGTCGAATAATGGCGATCCGTCCCTGCTCCCATCTGCATATCGAAGCCCCATCGGAAGATAATCCCGCGAGCACAATTCTTAGTTTTATACAAAAAAAAGAAAGCGACCCTCCGAAAAGGGCCGCTCTCAAAAACGGGTGCTGGATTATTCATTGTCCCCGGCAAGTACGCTAAACTCCGGCAATTCGCCACAATTAATTCGATGGTATGTGGCAAAGCCGATTAACCATGGGGCAAACATCCGGAAACCTGGGACAAAAGCCTTTTTACCGGGGCCGGAATTCATTCTACCACGGCTTGCCCGTTCCCTGCACCAGCCACGGCTTCGACCATTGGCTGTTTTTCTTGCGTGGACCGGAGAAATTGGTCTCTTCCAGCTTGTCGATCGCACCGCGTACATTAGCGCCATTGTTGTTCAGCTCGTTATTGCTGTAAATGAAACGCAGCGGCAGCGCGCGTGAAGCCGGCGCCTGGCCTGCCACCAGTACAGGCAGACCGGTGCGGCGATAGTCGAACCAAGCTTCGGTAGAAGCTGTCCAGCTGGCGATCCATTTCTGCTCGATGATCTGCGCCAATGTGCCTTTGTAGGCAACCGTTTTCACGTAAGCATCATATTTGTCAGCCACACCCCAGGTTTGGAGCGATTGCTTAATGCCGTTGTTGTAATTAACCTCGGCGCCGCCCGTTGCCCATCCTTTCTGGGCGGCTTCCGCCAGAATGAAGGAAGTTTCGGCAGCGGATGCCAGACGTGCTTTCAGCAAGCCGCCTTTTGAACCCTGGTACTCGTAGCTCAGCTGCGATGCGTGCTGGTTCTGCACTTGCTGGCCGGTGGTAGGGTTCTCATTATAATAGGTAGGGTCGATCATCCCGGCGGGGATACCTACATATTCACCGGTGTTCAGTGGTCCGTTGAAAAGGTCCGGACGTTCCGGCTTGTACATTGCCGGGTTGAAATGGCGGGTAAATTTGTGCCCGGCCGCGATCTCCTCACGCAGCTCCTGCTCCGTCAGCGATTTCACGCCGTTCTGGATCACACCGTCCTTGCGGATGAATTCGTCCACGCCCGTTTTCAATGTCGCGTCGGATACCCAGCGCACGTGCACCGGCTGGAACCATACTTTCAGACGCGGATCGTTATTCGCTACCAGGTTGTTCAGCAGCGTAGCGGCCGGACGTCTTCTCCGCCAGTTCGACTGGCTCACGTCGAATGCGATGGCAGTTGGCCACGAGTCGCCGGATGCAGCGCCGATGTATTCCATCACCGCGTCGTCGGACGCTTCTTTCAGGTAAATGCCCGAGGTGTAGATCTGCTCGATTCCCGCCTTCGCCACGTCGGGCAGCTTGGACGACACCCGCATGTAATAGCGCAGCAGCAGTGAGTTGGTGAATTTCTGCCATTTCAGCTTGTCGCCATTGTAATACACATCATAACCGGGCGCATAAGTGGCAACGTCCGCGGTGGCAAAGAGCGCCGACGCCTGTTTCAGGTCTTCGATAATGCCTTTGTAAATCACCTCCTGGCTATCGAATACGGGCAGCAATTCACCCTCGTCGCCTTTAAGCGCATTGGTGTATGGCGCGTCGCCCCAGAGGTCGGTGATCGTTCCGAAAATGAATGCCTTCATCGTAAGCGCCACAGCCTGGTGGAATGTAAAGCCCATTTCCACGGAACGGTTGTAAAGCAGGTTGTTGTTACGCAGGAAGCCGTACCATGCTTTCCATTCGTCGTCCTCCTCGGTCCAGTCGTAATCGTTGAAGCCGTTCTTCCACGCGTCTTCCTGCGTATGCTGGATCACGCCTGCAATGCGGCCGTAGCCGAGTTTGAGGTACTGGTTACCCACGCCGGTCATAACGGTCGGCAGGAGCAGGTTCGGATTGGCGCTGTTGGGATCGACGCCATTCGGGTTTTCATTGATTTCCGTGAGGTTATCCTTACAGGACGACGCTATCAGCACGGCAAATACGAAAACGATTTTGGGAATATGTTTTAAAATTTTCATCGCTTTGAATTTTGCAAAAGTTGATCAGAAATCGAAGTTGAGCTTGAATCCGAATGGAATGGTCCACGGCATCACGTTCTGACGCTCGATACCCTGGCGGAAACCGCCTCTGCCCGGATCTGCCCAGAATGCACGCTCAGGATCGATCCCGATTTTCGCCGCGTTCCAGAGCATGATGTTACGGGTATAGACCGACAGGCTCGCGTTACGCACCGAGTTGAACAGCACGGGAATTTTGTAGGTCAATGTGATCTCGCGCAACTTCACGAACGACGCATCGAAAGTAACCTGCTGGTTGTAACTCCAAGGATACATAGCTGTAATAGGCAGATACTTGGTTCCAGGGCCGCCCAGCCATTCGTGGTAGTTTCCGTCCTTATCTTCCCAAACGCCCGGGATGAATGCACCGTCACCATCGGCTCCGAAACCGCCCGTCGCCGCCGTGTGGCCGCCTACGCGTGGGAAGTTGCCGTTTTTAGGGATAATGTATTTTTCAGGGTCCGATTTCAGCAATGCCACCAGCTCGTCAGGCGAGTAGAGGCTTCCCGGGATCAGGTTATCCAGCTGGCGCTGCGATTTCCAGTCCGACTCGCCGTAACGGTAAGTGAACGACATGAACTCACCGCCCTGGCGCCAGTCGAGGCTCAATCCGAGCGAGAAGCGTTTGTAAGAGAGGTTCACCTGGCCACCTACCATGAAGTCGGGATTATAGTTACCTACCTTCACGTTATTGTCGCGGCCACCGAGCTGCTGCCAGTCCATATCACCGGTTTCGCCATCGTAAGCGATAATCGGCCAGCGATAGTAAGGAGAATTCGGGTCGGTTACGGTGGCGAATCCGCGGCTGTAAATATTACCGATCTGCTCGCCTACAAACGTGTAGGCACCCGCGCCGTTTTCACTCCATTGTTCGAAATAAGGGAAATTGGGGGCCAGCTCTTTCACCGTCACACGGTTGCGGCTGAAATTCGCATTCACATCCAACGTCCAGCCGTTGCGGTTGTCGATAGGCGTACCCCCGATCCCTATTTCCCAGCCGCGGCTCACGAGCTTACCGGCATTGATGTTCTTGCTCGCATACCCGGTGGAAGGCGCCATGGGCACGTTGAAAATCTGGTTGGTGTTCGTGCGGTCGTAATAAGTCAGGTCAAAACGCAGGCGGTTGTTGAACATATTCAGATCCACACCTCCTTCGGTAGAAGTTGCGATTTCAGGAAGCAGGGTCGGGTTAAGCAATGTTTCGCCCAGGTTGGCGGTTACGAGGTTACCCCAGTTGCCGGTTCCCAGGTTGGGATAGAGCTGATAAGGGTCGGTGTCGTTACCCACCTGCGCCCAGCCTCCGCGGAATTTCAGGAGGGAGATACTCGTAGGCATATTGAATGTAGTACTGGCCAGCCAGCTCAGCGACGCCGATGGATAGAAATACGAGCGGTTCGCTTCCGGCAAGGTACTCGACCAGTCGTTGCGGGCCGTCACATCGAGGTAAAGCTGATTTTTGAAACCAAAAGAACCCAATGCGTACAAGCTGTAAATCGCTTTTTTGTAGCTGCCGTTGCCCACTACGCGGTTGGCAACGGGGATGTTGGAGATGTTGTACAAACCCGGCACCGAAAGGTCACGTCCGCCCAGGTTGGAGCTGTTGCCTTTTTGTCTCATGATGTTACCACCACCGGAGATATTGATATCGAATGCCCCTGCTTTGATGCTTTTCGTCACGAGGAAGTCGGCGTTACCTTCGTTGCGGCCTACGTTTTCGAGGTAATAACCGCCTTTGGCCATGCTTTTGTAGCTCCATGGAATTTTGGTTTCGCGGTCTTCATCGTACATATCATGCGAATAGCGGATGAATGCCGTCAGACCTGGTGCGATGGTCCAGTCGAGTTTCAGGTTTCCGTACAGGCGGTCGCGGACGTAGGCGTTGGTAAGGTGTTTGGCCAGAAAATAAGGGTTATCTGTTTCGCCGGGCGCCACGGTGAGCTGCTCGATTTCTTCCAAGCCCGGCTTCCAAACGCCTTTCAGGTCACGCACATCGTAGCTCGGCGAGTAGTAAACGGCCTGCAACGGGTTACCGTCGCGCTCCGACGTCTGCGGGCGGCTGTTCGAGTTCGAACGAACGAAGTTGATGTTGGTGCTCAGTTTCACGTTTTTCGACATATCGAATGTCAGCGCCGAGCTAAGCGAGTTGCGGTACAGGTCCGAATTGGGAATCAAACCGCGGTTACTCATATTGTTATACGAAACCCGGTAAGTAGCCTTGTCGGTTGAGCCTGAGACAGTCAGGTTATTGGTCGAAGTGATCCCCGTTTGCAGGAAGTTCTTCATATTATTCTTATACGACTTCAACTCCGTCTCAACAGGCTGCCCGTTCGCATCGAGGGGCGAGTTCCATTGCACGGCCTTGTTGCCTGCATCGAGCGGCAGACCGCCCCAGTAAGCCGAGGCCTCATCGAGCTGGAACGGACGCTCGCCGTTCGCATATTTGTAATGGAAATCGAGGTAGCGGTAAGGCTTTTCGAAAACATTGGATGTCGAGAACGATACCCCGAGGCCTTTACCTTTCTTGCCCGACTTGGTCGTGATCAGGATCACGCCATTACCCGCGCGCGAGCCGTACAATGCAGCCGCCGAAGGGCCTTTCAGGACCGACATACTTTCGATGTCGTCCGGGTTGATATCGGAAATCGCATTACCGTAATCGACCTTGTTGCCGCTTCCTTTTTCGCTCACGTTGGCAAGGCTGTTGGCCAGCGGCACACCGTCCACGACGAACAGCGGCTGGTTGTTTTTCAGCGAAGCCGCACCGCGGATCACGATGCTGATGGAAGAGCCGACGCCGCTCGTTTGGTTGATCGAAACCCCCGATACGCGACCGGAGAGGGAGGTAAGCACGTTTTCGTTCGCGACATTAGCCACATCGCGGCCTTCCACTTTGCCTACATTATAACCCAGCGAACGCGTTTCGCGTTTGATACCGAGTGCGGTCACAACCGCTTCCTGCAAGGTTGCCACGCTTTCTTCGAGCACTACATCCACAACGCTTTTGCCGCCTACCGTCATTTCAGCGGTATTGAAGCCGATGTAGGAAAATACGAGCACGGCGTTTTTGGAATCCACGTCGAGCGTGTAAGCGCCGTCGGCATCGGTGGTGGTACCCAGCTGCGTGCCTTTCACGAGCACGTTTACGCCCGGGATCGGCGCTCCGTCGACGGCGGAAGTTACTTTTCCTTTAATCCTGTCGGCCACAGGGAGCAGCTGGCTGTTGTTCGGCCCGGCAGCCCGGGCGGATATATCCGGGCCGGAAAGACAGATTGCGGCCAACATACATCGCGCCGCCATTTTCAGGGTAGCTTTTGGTCTCATAGTATTAGTATTAGGCGAGTAGGTGATTAAATACAGTTCCTGTATCGGGCTAGTCGAGCAGCTTTCGCCGTTTATCGAACTCTTCGGCCAACAATTGATTGAAATAAACTTCCAGCGCATCCGAATATGCCTGCTGTACGGCCTCGTCGTGGGCGCCGGCCAGCAGTTCGGACAGCTCCTCCGCCGACAGGCGGTTGCTGATCAGCTTTTCGATCAATATTTTAGCTCTTGGAACCGACATGCTGCGTGACTCGCTCGATACGTACTGGATACGTTACCACTTACCGAACGGGCTATCGCAAAACCGATCTTTTCTGTTAAATTAATGTTACCACTGGCCTCCAATGCAGAATCCGCCGCGCTCCCTCCTTTCGCTTCCCTCCCACGGACACGAACCGTCAGTCGCGATGACACCGGACCGACAAGCACAACCCGCTCACACACAGGGAACCGCTCAACTTGGAACAATCCTATTCTGGATTTTTTGAACTTTTTAATCTATTAATCCGATAGATAATAAGAGTCTTAATTTTATTTTAATACATTTACAAAATATTTTTTAACACAATCTTTACAATAAGTTCATTTTAAGTGGGTTTAGCGGAATTTAATTTCAACAAAACGAGTTTACAGGAAACCATTTTCACATCGATCAATTCATAAACAAAAGAAAACCTCCAAAAACAATCCAACTCAATCCTCACCAAAATACAATTTCATGAAAACGAGATTTATGTACCTCATTCTGGTGACCTTACTTGCGACCGGGCTCGTGCATGCACAGCAGCGGACCATTACCGGTACGGTTACCGACGCCAACGACGCGAGCGGACTTCCCGGCGCCTCGGTTACCATTAAAGGGACTTCCACAGGCACCCTCACCGACGCCAACGGCGGTTTCAGCCTGGACGTCAGCGGCGAATCGCCCGTGCTGGTGGTTTCCTTCATTGGCTACATCAACCAGGAAATAGCAGTAGGCAACAGCGATAAAATCAATGTGGCCTTGAAGCAAGACGCCAAGATCCTGAACGAAGTGGTGGTAACGGCCCTCGGCATTTCCCGCGAGAAGCGCGCGCTCGGTTATGCCGTGCAGGAAGTAAAAGGTGAAGCATTGCAAACACGCCCTACCAACGCGCTGAGCGCATTATCGGGCCGGGTTGCGGGTATGCAGGTGGTGTCGTCCGGTGGTAACATGGGCGGATCGTCGCGCGTGCTCCTCCGTGGTATCAACTCCATTTCGGGCAATAACCAGCCTTTGTACGTGATCGACGGCACGCCGATCGACAATGCCGACCTCAACAGCGCGGCTACGAGCGCGGGAAGCGGCGGCAAGGACGTGGGTAACATGATCCAGGACCTTAACCCGGACGATATTGAGAACATTTCGGTGCTCAAAGGACCATCCGCAGCGGCGCTTTACGGTACCCGTGCCGCCAACGGCGTGATCCTGATCACCACCAAAAAAGGCAAGGAAAACAGCAAAGTGAACGTGACGCTGAATACCGGCGTGGAGTTTGAGAACATTGTACGTCTGCCGAAACGCCAGAAACTCTACGGAGGCGGCTTTTCGAGCACTTTCCAGAAAGCCAACATCGGCGGAAACGATTACAATATTGTAGAATATGCAGTGGATGAAAGCTGGGGGCCCAAGCTCGACGGTACGCCGGTATTGCATTGGTATAACCTCGATCCTGAAAATACTGCGGAGTACCTGAAACCGCAGCCGTGGATTTACCCTAAAAACGACGTCCACACGTTCTTTGAAACAGGCGTGGCGAATACAAACAGCCTGGCCGTGAGCGGCGGTAATGCCAACTCGACCTACCGCATTTCATTTACCAATAAAAATGTAAAAGGTACGGTCCCGAATTCATCCCTGAAACGTAACTCGATCAACTTTTCCGGTTCGACGCAGGCGGGCAAGTTTAAGTTTTACAACAACTTTAATTATATCAAAAACCAATCGACCGGCCGGCCGTGGACGGGTGCTACCAACCGGAACATCATCCTCGAAGCATTCCAGTGGGGACAGGTGCAGGTGGATTACGATAAGCTGAAAAACTATAAGCGCGCCGACGGCAGCCAGATCCTCTGGAACCGCAGCGGCTACCAGGACAACCCGGCGGGTGAAGCGGCGAAGTTCATCGATAACCCGTACTGGTCGGCGTACCAAAGCTACCTCGAAGAGAACCGCGACCGCTTTTACGGCAACGTAGGCGTGGTTTACGATGTGAACAGCTGGCTGAAAGTGAGCGGAAAAGTGAATGCGGATGTTTATCAATACCAATACCAGGACCGCATTGCCGTGTATTCGCGGACACAATCGCAATACCAGGAGTATAACAACAATTTCAGCGAGTTCAACTACGAATTGCTTGCATCAGCCAATAAGAGCTGGGGCGACATTTCCTTGAACGTGAATGCGGGTGGTAACATCATGAGTCAGCGCCGCCGGATCAGTGACGCCGTAACCCAAGGCGGATTGATCATTCCGGAGTATTACAACTTAAAGAATGCGAGCTCGGTACTTGTGAACTCGAATGCGTACCGTAAGCAGATCAGCTCGATCTTTGGTAGCTTCTCGCTGGGCTGGAAGAGCCTGTTGTTCCTCGATGGTACGCTGCGTAACGACTGGTCGTCCACCCTGCCATTGAACCGCAACTCATTCGCATACCCTTCACTAACAACGAGTTTGATCCTCAGCGAACTCAATGGCGTGAAAGACATCGGCTGGCTCGATTTTGCGAAAGTACGCCTCGGCTGGGCGCAGGTGGGTAACGACACCGACCCTTACCAGCTGCAACGTGCCTACGAAGCGAGCCAATCGTTCGACGGCCTGCCGTCCTACAAACTGCCTGCGCAGCTGAACAACCAGTTCCTCAAACCGGAGATTACCAGCTCCTGGGAAGCGGGGTTGAACATCCAGGCATTGAAAAACCGCGTGGGCCTCGACATTACCTATTATGACAACGTGAGCCGCAACCAGATCATCAACATCCCGGTATCGTCGGCATTCGGATATGATTCGAAGGTGATCAATGCAGGAAAGATTAATAACAAGGGTATTGAACTGACATTGAGCGGCACGCCGGTCCGTTCCAACGGATTTGAGTGGAATTCGAGCCTCAATTGGTCGAGAAACCGCAACAAGGTGATCGAGCTCGCGCCGGGCATCAACACATTCCAGCTTGCCAACAGCCTCGTGACCCTGGTGGCACGCGAAGGCCAGCCTTACGGACAAATCCTCGGCAACGACTTCGTGTATGCTGCCGACGGACAGAAGGTGATCAAAGCCGACGGAACTTATGAGCGCTCGCAGCAGCTCACCCCGCTGGGCAGCGTGCTGCCGAAATACCTCTTCGGTTTCCAGAACAACTTCACGTACAAAAACTTCAACCTGGGCTTCCTCGTAGACGGACGCGTAGGCGGCAAGTTCTTCTCGCAAACCTACAAAGTGGCGATGTACGCAGGTGTACTGGACAAAACGGCCGCCAACAACATCCGCGAAACCGGGGTGGTGCTCGACGGTGTGAAAGGAAACGTTACCTACAATGCCGACGGAACTTACTCGGTGGCCAACACCACTCCGAACGACACGCGCATTACCGCCCAGGCATGGGCCCGCGGCGAGTACAGCGGCCCTACCCCGCAAACGATCTTCGACGCAACGTTCGTGAAACTGCGTGAAATCACATTCGGGTACAACCTGGCGCTGAACAGCAAGGCCGTGAAGCAGGTTTATTTCGGGGTATACGGACGTAACCTGGCCAATATTTACACCGCCAGCAAATACATCGACCCCGAATTCGCCAACAGCGGCGGCAACATCCAGGGTATCGAAGGCGGTAACATTCCGGTTCCTGCGACCTACGGCCTGAATGTAAACGTGAAGTTCTAAGCAGACATTAATATTGAATATCATGCAAAAGTCCATATATCCCAAAAGCATTCTGGCCCTCGGCATCGGCGCATTGCTCGCCTCCTGCTCCGACAGTCATTTCGAGGAAATCAACAAGGACCCGAACCGTCCTGACAATGTAACGACGACCACCATCCTGCTCTCCGCCGAAAAGCAGGTAATGGACAACATCCGCAACGAAAACAGCTCCCTGCGCGGCTCGCAGCTCTTTTCGCAGTATTACAGCCAGAATATTTACAGCGACCAATCACGCTACGACATTCCGCGCTCTTATTCGGATACGTATTGGAGCAATGCTTACAAGGCGTTGAACAACCTGAACGAGATCATCAAGCTCAATACCGACCCGGCGACCAGGAACATCGCTACTGCCGGAACGGCCGGTACCAATGCGAACCAGATCGCGATCGCCCGCATTCTGAAAGCCTACACGTTTCAGAACCTGACCGACGTTTTCGGGAACATTCCTTACCAGTCGTACGGCAACCAGGACCCCGAGTTCCAGGCATTACAGCAAGAACCGGAAAATCTGAGCCCGGCCTATGCAAGTCAGCAGAAGATCTATCTCGACATCCTCAATGAACTGAAAGCTGCCGGTGACACGCTGATCAAGTACAAAAGCGCCACCACTTTCGGCAACTACGATGTAATTTATAAGGGCAAAAACGAGCTCTGGGCTAAGTTCGCCAACTCGCTCCGCCTCCGTATCGCGACGCGCATCCGCAAACAGCTGCCGGCCGAGTCGAACACGCATTTCGAGGACGCATTGACCAAAGGCGTTTTCACTTCCAATGCGGACAATGCGGTGTTTAAATACCAGCTGCTGGCCCCGAACGAGGCGCCGCTGTACCGCGCCACGGTGACGGCCAACCGCAAGGATTTCGCCGTTTCGCATGTGATTATCAATGTGTTGAAAGGAGAATTGGGAACTGTAAAAGTGCAAGACCCCCGTCTGCCGATTTATGCCACCAAAAATGCGGCCGGTAACTATGTAGGCCAGCCCTACGGATTGCCCGTGGCAGCCGCCGGCTTGCTCACCGCCACCGACGTGAGCCTTCCGGGCACAGCGGTGAATGCCGCCAACTTTGGGGAGGTTTTGCAAGAATATGCCGAAGTGGCGTTCCTGATTTCGGAATACAAAAACTGGGACCAGCAGGAATACATTAATGGCGTAACCGCCTCATTGCAAAAATGGGGAGTGGCCCAGGCCGACATTACTACCTACCTGGCCGCATTGCCCAAAGCCGACAAAGCCAATGTACTGAACCAGAAATACCTGGCGCTATACACGCAGGGCGATGAAGCCTGGGCGGAGATCCGCCGCACCGGCTACCCGACTTTCCTTGTGAAGCCCGGCGACACCGTTTGGAGCCGCACCGTGGACGGCAAAACGACCGACTACAAGTTCCAGCCGCTGTTCGGCGAAGGCGTCCCTGAGCGCTTGTACTACCCGCCGAAAGAGCAGAGCGTAAACCTGGCCAATTACCAGAACGCCGTAAAAGCCCAGGGCAACGACGATATTACGACGCCGCTTTGGTGGAATAAGTAAAAATTTCGAAGGATATTGGAATAGCTGCTCACTTAACAAGGAGCAGCTATTTTTTTGCCGGATGATAAATTTCCTTGCCTTATATTCGTGGTACAACTTTTATCTATTTGTAGAATAAGTTGTATTCAATAAGGTCTCCTATGAAAAATTTTACAAACGACGATATCCTGAAAATGGCTGTTTTTCTGCCAGTGCTGGTGCCGATCTACCTCGCTTATGCCTGTTTCAAGGCGTTGAAGGCGTTGCTCGAATTTCAGGATTGACCGGCGGCGCAGAACGGGCTTCCGGCGCGCGCCGCAACCGCGAACGATTCCGTGGCGAATACTCCCCAACGCTATGTACCTGAGCGGCTTAGTCGAGCCCTTCTGGTTTCGCCGGTGTGCAATCCACAAACCGGACATTACTTGAATTTTCACCTTCTACCGCAATCGCCAGCTTTTTTCCCGGCGTATTGAATTCCACTTTTTCAAACAGCACATTCCGAACATCCAGCGCACGCAGGAGCGTGTCCGTGACGGTGAGCGTCGCACCGCGAACGGTTACCCGCTCTGCATCACTCGCCTTGAATGCCGTGCGGGCATTGACGATGGCGTTTTCGATCAGCAGGTTGGCGGCCGGCGATTCGGGAATGCCGGTAATGTCGATGAATGTGCGCGCTTTGTCCACGACAATGTTGCGGGCTGTGATGTTGCGGTAGGCCGGTGTGAGGTCATTCACGGGGCGGGGCGGCAGGCGGTCGGCGAGCTCGCCCACATATTGCCGGCTTCCCAGCATATCGAACTTCACGGCGTCGCCGCGGAGATTCATGCGGATGTTTTCGTACACGATGTTTTCGCCGCCGCCCGCACGCGAACGCCGCGTTTTGAAACGCAGCCCGGTATCGGTATCGTCGAACACGCAGTCGCGCACGTACACGTTGCGGATCATCCCGGCGGTTTCGCTGCCGCAGGTAATGCCTCCGTGGCCCTCGCGCGCAAGGCAATGCCGGATCACGACATTCTCGGTGGGCTTGTTCACCCGAATGCCGTCCTCGCCCCTGCCCGCCTTGATCGTGAAGCAGTCGTCGCCGCTGCTGAGCGTGCAGTATTCGATCAGGACATTTCTCGACGATTCGATATCGATGCCGTCGCCACGCGGAATACCCACAGATTGCACGGTAATGCCCCTGATAATCACGTTGTCGCAGTAAACGGGCACCACGTTCCAGAATGGCGTATTATGTAGCGTAATGCCTTCGATATAAACCTTCTTACAATTAATGGGCGAAATAAACATCGGCGGGAATATAAAGCCGCCGTCTTTGCCTTCGTACACCCGCTCGCTCACGGGCTTGTCGGCCGGCACCACTTTCTCGATCACGTTCACATTCATATAACGCTGTCTCACCGGTCCGTCGGGCGGGCCAACCAGCTTCCCTTTGCCCGTCACGGCGATGTTCTCCTGGCCGTTCGCATATATCAAGGCGCCGAGTGACATCAGTTCCACGCCCTCGTTCCGGGTGAACACGGCCGGCAGGTAATCCTCGATTTCAGGACTGAAACGCAGCTCGGCACCTTCGCTGATATGCAGGTTCACATTGCTTTTCAGGCTGATTCGCCCGGTTCTCCAGGTCCCGGCGGGCACTATCACGGTCCCGCCCTTCTTTTTACTCACCTCGTCGATGGCCGACTGGATCGCCTTTGTCGCCATTGCACCCGCGCGGGCGCCTTTATCGGTAATGCGAATGGTAAGTTTGGGAAAAACGGGCTTTGCAAACGCGGGCATCGGGAATGGCGCCTTCACCGGAGCAATAGCGGCCGGGAGCCTGGCAGCACCCACGTCCGCCACCCGGGGCACCGACGAAAGGCTCGCTGCGTCCAGCGGCTGCCCGTTAGAAAATGTGCTGCCGCAAAAAGTAAGTATCAAAAAGAGAAAAAAGGAATGTCCTGAATGCTTCATATTTATAATGCCAACGCCAAAAACCTGTTCAACACCCGGAAGACGAGCATGGCGCGCAACTACTCTTAAAACGCGTCCGTTTTATCTTAACGGAGCGGCAGTCATCTGCTTCGCCTAGAAATGTTTTTACATCGCATAGAATTATTACAAAACTAAGCTATTATTGTATCCTTGATTCGGACGCCTCGCCGTCGTCCGGGGACGAAACCTTTTCTTAACCCGGCTATGAATATTGTAAGGATCGCCATCCTTCTCACCCTTCTTGCGGCCGCTTCACAAGCATCTGGCCAGGAAATTTCCGACTTCACGGAGCAGCATTATACCAGCGACAACGGACTGCCGCAGAACAGCGTGATGCAGCTTCAACGTGATAAAAACGGCTTTATATGGATGTCGACACAGGGTGGCGTGGTGCGCTTCGACGGCACGCGCTTTGTGACGTACAACCTCAGCAATGTGCCGCAGCTTGCTTCGAACCGCATTATCGAGCTTGGCCTCACCGGCGACAGCACCATTTATTTCAAGGATACGGGCTTCAAAGTATTCTCTTTTGACGAAAACAACCAGCCATTCGTCCTCAACCAGCACGTTCGGAACCGGGCCGTGATCCTGCGCTCCCGTACAGACCAGTTCGATGTATTCGCCAATCTCCATCCACAGGACCGCCAGCGCGTAGATTCACTTTTCAACCAGTATGCGTCACAGGTGATTTATCATCAGGTAGGCGCGCGCGGCGACGGGTTTCTAAGAATCGGCGACGCCGCGCTGATCGGCATTTACCGGAAAAGGGTCGTATTCTTCAAAACCTACGATCATGGCACGCCGCTGTCTTTCGAGCACGCCGGATTTTTGAATAAGAAAGTTTATTATTTCAACAAACAGCAGCAACTGGCAAGTGTCGATATGTCGGGCCGGGAGCAGGTTGTTTCGCCGCAATTGCCTGGCGGCTATGCACTCCGCGGGGCTACCCATTTTTACCAGCAGGGCGAGCGGCTGTTTCTGCACAATTCCAATACGTTTTACCAGCTCGGACCGGCCGCAGGTGACGCGCTGATTTGCAAGCCAGTGCTGAAAACCGCAGACCTGGGCGGGCTGGATAGCTATCTCCATATTCCCGAATCGGGCGTGCATTTGCTGGGTACCAAAACGGGCGGCTTGTATATTTTCAGGAAGAAGCAGTTCAAAACGGTTCGTATACCGGGCACGGGCAACAACTTTTACAGCCAACGCGTATTTGCGGGAAATGTCATCCTCACGGAGCATGGAGCTGTCGGAAAAGGTGGGCAAATGACCGGTGAGCCGTTTCCACTTATCCCACGGAGCGGGACGCTGATCGACCGGGACGGGAATGTATGGATGAACCGGGGCTACAAAAGTTTAGAGCAACGAACGTCCGATTTGAAACCCATCCGCCGGTTTCATGCCGATCGCGAGATTGCGCACATCACCCAAACACCCGACGGAACGATCTGGCTCAATGCCATGTCGGGCAAATTCGGGCGAATCGAGAGCGATTCCATTCGCTGGCTGAGTCTCGAAAAGGATGTGAAGACGTTCATGCCTGTCAACAATTCGCAGTTCTGGACGGCCGATGGCCGTGGTGTGTATTTGCTGGATGTACGGAAAAACAGCTTCAAAGAGGTTGCGGGCCTCGAAGGCAGGGAGGTGCGGGCATTCCACTCCGACCCGGAAGGCACGCTGTGGGCTGGCACTTACGGACAGGGCTTCTATGCCATCCGGAACGGGAAGGCCACCGCATTGCCGCTCGATAGGAACGGCTATCTGCTCGTGGTGCACACTTTTCTGGAAGACAAAAAGGGCTTTATGTGGATGAGCACAAACCACGGACTTTTTAAATGTAAAACCCAGGACCTTTACGATTACCTCGACCAGAAAACCCGCCATGTGTTTTACTATTATTACGATAAAAGCAATGGCTTTGCGAACAACGAGTTCAATGGCGGCTGCTATCCGTCGTCCATTGTCCTGCCCGACGGCCGGTTTTCGTTCCCCTCAATGGACGGCCTGGTACAGGCTCATCCCGACAGTGTCACCGACATTTTGCCCAATTCCCGCATCCTGATCGACAAATTCACCGTCGACGGCAAAGAGCAGCCATTCAGCACCAGCCTGGAACTCGCGCCGTCTTTCAACCGGATCGGGGTCATGCTGGCGTCGCCCTATTTCGGACTGCCCGAAAATCAGTTTCTGGAATACAATATCAAAGGCCTTGACCACGAATGGTACGAACTGAACAGTAACCTGACAATCATCCTCAACCGCCTCGAACATGGCAAATATGTGCTTCAAGTGCGCAAAAAAGCGGGTTTCGGGCGGGATAATGTCAGCCTGCTGAGCATGCCTTTCGTTGTGAAACCCTTCTGGTACCAGACCTGGTACTTCGCGGTTTTTGCGTTCTGCCTGCTGATATTCTCGTTCTACCTCGTGGTGAAGCTGCGCTACCACTATCTTACGCTGCGCAAAAAGCAGCTGGAAGCGCAGGTTCACGAGCGCACGCAGGAACTTGAATACAGTAACCGGCTGAAAGAGAAGATCACCTTGCTGCTGGCGCACGACCTGCAATCGCCGCTCCATTTTCTCAACCTGCTATCGGACCACGTTTCCGCCGCGCTCGACAAAGAACGCCTCGACGACGTGCGGAACGGGATGTGGGAAATCAAAAAGGCCGCTACCAACATTCACGCTTTTGTGAGAGAGATCAACCTGTGGACCAGATCGCAGCAGGCGGGATTCTTCCTCAGCAAGCGGCCCTTCGCGTTCGACGGCCTTGCCGGCGAGCTCAGGGAGTTTTTCAAGGAAATGCTTCCGTTTAAAAACAATACACTGGAATTCGTCAATCCGGGACAATGGCCGCTTTTTACCAACCGCGAAATCCTGAAAGCGGTGATCCGCAACCTGATCGACAATTCAAACAAATACACAACCGGCGGGCATATCCGGGTTGAACTCGAACAAGCCGGCGACCATTTGCAGCTTTCCGTAACCGACAATGGCCGGGGCATGTCCCCCGCAGACCTGAGCAAGATTAACCGCCGGATCACCCAGGTCCAAACCACGGCCGGTATAGAACAGAGCGGCCGCCTCGGTTACCAGATCATCATTGATTTCGTGGCGCTGCTCGAATGCAAACTGGAAGTACAAAGCTCCGTCGGCCAGGGAACTAGGGTGACCATTTCGGGCTTGATGCCCGGCCAGCCCGACGCGACAGACGCCATGCTAACGGACGATGTGCCGACCAATTTCACTACGTTATGAAAAAGACATTGATTGCCGACGACCATTCGCTGGTACGTTACGGACTGAGAGTTGCATTACTGAACCACTTTCCCGACTTGCAGATTGACGAGGCATGGGACGGCCAGTCGATCATGACCCAGCTGAAAATCAACACCTACGACCTGGTTTTGCTCGACCTGAGCATGCCCGACACCGATCCGAGCAAGGTGATCCACTGGATCAGGAATATGCACCCGGACACGAAAGTACTCATCGTATCGATGAACAACGAGGCGGTATTTGGCAAAAGGGCGCTGCAAATGGGCGCGCACGGCTACCTGGAAAAAGACGCCTCGCCCGAAGACCTGATCAAGGCCATCAATGTGGTGCTGGCCGGTAAAAAATACATGAGCGCCGATCTGGCCGACATTATCATGAATGACACGCTAAACCGGAAGTCGATGAACCCGTTCGACGGCCTTACGCCGCGGGAGTTCCAGGTCGCGATGTACATCGTGCAGGATTACAGCATCACGCAGATCAGCGAGCTGATGCAGCTGCAATACACGTCCGTGAGCACATTCCGCCGGCGCATTTTTGAAAAACTCAATATCTCCGACCGGAAAGCGCTCGTGCAGCTTGCGGATGCCTATCAAATCACTTAGGCCGTTTTTTCGAAGTAAATGATTCCGCTTGCAGGCCATTGGATGCCGTTGGTACAAATATTTTATGCAGTTGGTACTAATAGATTAATTTACAATGCATTAATCACTAAATCGTAAGTCATGGGAGCTGCTATCTTCATTTCACTCGTCATTCTGGCTTGGTACTGCATCAAAGCCTACCACAAAAACCCCGAACGCCCAAATTGGAGCAAGGCCATCGTAACAGCGCTGTTCTGGCCGCTGTCGTTGCTGATGAAGCGGTACCGGTAAAACCCGGCTTCGGCAATTCCTGCAAACCTCTTTCCATACAAGCACCATCGGCATTAAAAATTTCTTCCACATTTTGCCGGGAATTGCGTATCCTATAATTGAATTACAATCGTTTATGGAAAAAGGATAGTTGTACGGATATCTGCCAAATCAAATACCGGGAAAATCATGCAGCCAAGAATACCTGAACCGCTTCTCCTGAACTACCTCACTCTTTTGCTGATCGCCGCCGCGGTAACCCCCGCACTGGCGACAAACCGGCACTACCGCAACGACAGCCTGGACGCCAGGCCCGCATTCCTGCAAACTACGCGCATTGCAGGCCGCATTACCGACGGTGCATCGCGGCCGGTCGCCAATGCGGCGGTGCTGATCGCAGGGTCCGAGCGGGGCACGATTTCCAATCTGTCGGGCAGTTTTGAGATCCCCGATGCGCCGTTGAGCGGGATGCTCGTGATCAAACATCCCGATTTTGAGACCAGGCAGCAGCCGATCCTCCAATCCGTAATCGAATACGCGATCGTTCTGAAACCGATGCCCAGAACGGCGCTCCGAAGCCAGGCGAAGGCTTCCAAAAAAGAATCGGAAGCCGCTACCGAAAGCAGCTCCCCGCTGCGCCTCGACCGCTGGCCCTATTTCCAGGGCGGCTACAAGGCTTTGAACAAATTTTTGGCCAACAACCTCAAATATCCCAGGCAGGCACGCGAAAACGGCGTAGAAGGCCCGGTGCAGGTTTCATTCCTGCTGGACGAGGACGGGAATGTTAGCAGCGGCCGCATTGTGAAAAGCCCCGGTACGGAGCTGGATGAAGAGGCGCTTCGGCTCGTGGGCATGATGCCCAAATGGACGCCTGCACAGAAAGACGGGAAGCCGATCGCCGTCTGGTACACCATCAGCATTCATTTTGATCCGCAGGTGGATAACCTGCCTTTGAAGATCAAGGAAGAAATTCCCAAACTGTTCAGCCGCAAAATGAAGATGGACCCCGTGAAAGCGCCGCTGCCCGTTAAAGCGGAGTTTAAAAGGCTGTTCAATTCCGGTGCAGTAGACCTTTCGGCGCATGAACCTCCGCAAACGCGCCTCCGCAATTACGGCGGCGGATATGCGACGAGGCCATTCTACGTGCCATTCAAATTCCAGCCGTAATTAAAGGCGGCATTAAAGTGCAATACGTTGTTCAACCTGAAAAATGCTTGAATGAAAACGTTTACAGCCATTGTCGTACTATGCCTGCTGGGTAGCCCGGCGTTCAGCCAGCCGGTGCAGGCGAATTCCAAAGCCGCGGGCAGTCTCCGCCAGCGCAGCCGCGTGTCGATTCGCGTGCTCGACAAATTCAGCCTCAGGCCCGTTCGGGCAACGATCATGCTGGTCGGGAATCATCCCGGCAGACAGGTTGCGCCACGGTTTGAAAACGGCATTTACCAGTTCAGGATGTCGGCCGGCGACACGAGCGTGATTTCCATCCACGCCAGCGGGTACGAAATGCTGTCGGAAGCCGTGGCAGGCCGGGACTTGCATGCAACAAAGATTTTTTATTTAACACCGATAGAAAACAGCACCGAACGCGCCCGGGAGCCGGTTATCGAACAAAACATCCCGGTACTTGAAGACGATATCCGCGCGACGCTGCATTTTCCGCAGAGCGAATCCGACATATTACCCGAGAGCGGTTACGAGCTGGAAATCCTGGCCGGCTACCTGGTACGCAACGCCGGATCGCGCATTGAACTTATGGGCCATACCGACGACGTGGGCGACCCGTTCAAGAATCTGCTGCTTTCGTTCGACCGGGTGGATGAAGTCCGGAAATACCTGGTTTCGAAGCACATAGAAACCACCCGGATACGCGGAAAAGGTTTCGGCAGCGATCTCCCGGTTGCGCCGAACGATTGCGAAGCGAACCGGCGGCTCAACCGGCGCGTCGAGATCCGGATCGTACCCTAGCCTTTGCATTCCATATTAACTTCCCAAAAAATCGCGCAAAAGGTGGCGAAATGAGCACTTTTGTGGTGCATATTTGTTGTTTAGGGCGAAACGTTACCCTGACAGCGACATTTACCAGTACTAAAATCAAATATGAGACAAGTTACAGCCTCCATCTCAGGCATTGAAGGATATGTCCCCGACTACATTCTTACAAATGCCGAATTGGAGACACTCGTGGATACCAACGACGAATGGATCGTAAGCCGGACGGGCATTCGTGAACGCCGTATCCTGAAAGATCCCGGGCTCGGCAGTTCCCACATGGGTGCCAGGGCCGTGCAGGGCCTCCTCGAAAAAACCAATACTGATCCCGCCGAAATAGACCTCCTCATTTGCGCTACCATTACGCCCGACTTCGTTTTCCCCAGCACAGCCAACCTGATCTGCGACCAGCTCGGCATCCGCAACATCGGTAGTTTCGATGTGAATGCGGCCTGCTCGGGCTTCGTTTACGGCCTGGAACTCGGCGCGCAGTTTATCGAAACAGGCAAATACAAGAAGGTGGTTGTGGTGGGAACCGATAAAATGTCGGCCGTAATGGACTATACCGACCGCCGTACCTGCATCCTGTTCGGCGACGGCGCGGGCGCGGTGCTGCTCGAACCGAATTACGAAGGCTATGGCGTGATCGACACGCTGATCCGCGCCGATGGCGCGGGCTACAACAACCTCTTGCAACGCGGGGGCGGCAGCCGGTACCCAGCCACGCACGAAACCGTGGACGCGCGCATGCATTACCTGTACCAGGATGGCCAGCAGGTGTTTAAATCGGCGGTGCGGAACATGGCGGACGTTTCCGCGGAAATGATGGAACGCAACCGGCTCAGCCATGACGATGTGGCCTGGCTCGTGCCGCACCAGGCCAACAGGCGCATTATCGAAGCCACCGCCAGCCGCATGGGCGTGGGCATGGACAAAGTAATGATGAACATCGAACGGTACGGCAACACCACCGCCGCTACCATCCCGCTCTGCCTTTGGGATTATGAAAAGCAGCTAAAAAAGGGAGATAATCTCATATTTTCGGCATTCGGAGCAGGGTTTACCTGGGGCTCGGCCTATATCAAATGGGCATACTGAAAAAAAGCCGGCAGGATAAGTGGATGATCACCTGTCCTGCCGGCTAATGCTTTCTGCGCGTGGCTGTTACGCCGAGAGTGCCATTCTGCCCAGTATTTCGTGGGTTTCGCGGATGCGGCGGCGGGCGATCGGGATTACCTTGCCGCAGCTCAGGTGAATGTAATCCGGCCAGCGCGACTTGATATGGCGGGCATTAATGCTATATGATTTGTGGATTCGCAGGAAATCGCTGCTCAGCTCATCCTGCACTTCTTTCAAACATTTCGAAACCAGGTGCTTCTCGTGCCGGGTGTATACAAATGTGTAGTTTCCTACACCTTCCAGGCAAGTAATGTCGCTGGACTTCACGGTAATCGCTTTCCCGAACTTGTAAACGGTGATCGCGGGAACACTCATAACTTCGCCGGCAGCTCCGGTTGTGATAATGGACAGGTTTTTCATGGGTGACAGGGCCGATTGATTTTTCATGGATTGATCTGGCATTGCGTTGGTTACTTTCATGGCTATTATTAATTGACTTTCATGGCTAACAGCCCCCTCGGAGCAAACCGGTTCCGAAAACAGGGCTTTCGACCGGCGGCCTTCCGTTTGGCTGCGATACAAAATTGCTATATCCATTAGCCGCCGGAAACAGTAAGGTGGGTGAATTGTAACTTTCACCTTATGAAAAGGCTAATTCGCAGGGTAAACTGAAATAGCCGGTTGATCAATTGTAACTGCCCCAAGCTGGTGCAATCCGTACCCAATGGTCTTTTGCGATGATTAACCGCACAAATACGACGGTTAAGCAGCTCCGAACTTCCGATTGCGGTACGCCCCTCCTATTTTTGACGAAATGAAAATTACCGTGCATGATCATTGAACATTACCTGGCGAAATTCGGCCGCAAGCAACTGAGTGCCACGGCGTCGGTGCTGCTGCTCGGCGGAACCGCACTGCTCGCCGGCTTCGGGCTGTGGCAGGAAAGGTATTTCTCCGACAGCCGGCATTTTCTCATCGGAAGCTGCATCAACCTGGCCGCGATCTGGGCCGCCTACCGGATCGACACTTTGCTATCGGTGCGCGTAACGCGCTTTTTTCCCGAAACGGAACAATCCATTTCCCGTGTGGCATCCTGGTTCGGGGCGTATGCGGCAGTGAATGTGGCCCTGTTCTGGGCGGCATTGCCGGTGTACCGGCTGGCCGGGCTGGGCGGGCAGGGAGCGGACTTGCAGTGGGCAATGCGCGTGAGTTTTTTTATTCTCAGCGCATCGCTGATCGGGGCGGGACTTACTGAACTTACCTACGCGTTTCGTCAATGGCGGTCCAACCAGGATGAGCTGGAAGTGATGCAGGAAAAACAGCTGCAAACCGAGCTCGATGCCGTCAAGCAGCAGGTGAACCCGCATTTTTTGTTCAATTGCCTCAATTCGCTCTCCGTTCTCATTGCCGATGCGCCCGCCACTGCCGAGAAATTCGTGGATGAAATGTCGAAGGTGTACCGCTACCAGCTGAGCGTCAACGGCCCCGACAAGGAAGACATGCTCGTTTCGCTCGATTCGGAGCTGCGGTTTATCCGATCCTACATTTACCTGCTCGAAACGCGGTTTGAGGCCGGGATAAGCGTTGACCTGGACGTGCGCGAAGTGTTTTTATGCGGCCAGATGGTGCCGCTCACCTTCCAGATCCTTATCGACCACGCGATCCACTACAACGTCGTGTCGGCGGCCAGGCCGCTGCATATCCGCATTTCGACCACCGAAACAGGCCAGCTGGAATTTGCCCACAACCGCCAGCCGAAAATGCTCAGCATGCCCCTCGAAACACCGGGCATCAGCGTGCTCACCTCGCGGTACAAGCTGCTTTTTAACCGCGCGGGAGCGGTTCAGTACAAAGAGGACGACCAACAGTTTGCGATCATCGTGCCCCTGATATTTACATGAACCCTACACTATCATACAACCAAATCGGCCGGGAAATTTGGCTGAGCCTGTTCGGCAGGTGGATTTTCGCATTGCTGGTGCCGTGGTTCGTGCCCACGATCAGCTATTTGCTCATCGGCCAGCCGTACCTGGAAAGCCTTTATAATTTCATCGGCGGCACGCTGATGATCTTCCTGATGACGATCGTCGCATTCGTCCCGCACGACTGGGCCGCGCGGTACATTGCCCGCAGGTACCCGTCGCTCGATTCTACATTCCGGCGAAGCGCGCTCACAGCGGCCGCATTCTGGATACTGACCTTCGTTTTCGTGACTGCCTACATGCTCTTCATCATCCGCTTCCGCCCTTTCGAAGCGGAGCTTGATGGCCGGATGATCATCAACGTATACCTTTTCGAATTCGTGGCGGTGCTCCTGCTGACGGTCCTTTACGAGATCAACTATTCGCTGAATGAATGGAAAACATTGAAAATCAATAAAGAACTACTCAAACGCGCCGGCATGCAGGGCCAGCTGCAAAGCCTGAAAAGCCAGGTTAACCCGCATTTTCTGTTTAATAGCCTCAATACGCTATCCGCCCTCATTGCCGACGAGCCGAAGCGCGCCGAGCAGTTTGTGGATGAGATGGCAAAAGTTTACCGCTATTTGCTTCAAACAAACCAGAACGAACTCACGCCGCTATCGGCCGAGCTCCGGTTTATCCGCTCCTATTATCACCTTTTGCGCACACGGTACGACACCGGCTTTGAACTGATGATCGACGTGAGCGAGGCCGATCTGGAAAAGAACATACCGCCGCTCACGCTCCAACTGCTGCTGGAAAACGCCGTGAAGCACAACAGCATCCTGGAATCCAACCCATTGAAAGTCAGCATCCGTTCGATGGGTGACGACCTGCTCGAAATCAGTAATAACCGCCTTATAAAGTCTACTCCCGTGAAGTCCACCCGGCTGGGGCTTGCCAATATCACCGCGAAGTACGAGCTGCTGTCCGACCGCATGCCGGCTATCGAAGACGGTGAAGGTATTTTTAAAGTAACCCTGCCGCTAATACCGCTAAAAACTGCAAATGCATGAATGTTTTAATTGTTGAAGACGAAAAACTGGCCGTACGCAAGCTGACCAAACTGCTGGAAGAAACGGCGCCCGAGTTCGAGATACGCGGCATTACGCCGAGCATTGCCGCCACCGTGGACTGGATTACCGAAAACCGGCAGAACGGAAAGCCGGAGCCGGACATTATTTTCCTGGACATTGAGCTGGCCGACGGGCAGAGTTTCGAGATTTTCAACCGCGTGGAAGTCAGGAGCACGGTCATTTTCACCACTTCTTATGATGAATATGCATTGCAGGCCTTCAAGGTCAACAGCATTGATTATTTGCTAAAACCCGTGCAGCAGGACGACCTGCAACGCGCCATCCGGAAATACTACGACCTCACTGCCCCCGGCAAAGTCGGAACGGCCCCCTCGGCCCAGCTCCACCTCGAAACGATTCTGAAAAGCCTGCATTTGCACACACCCGCACCCGAATACCGCAAACGGTTCCTGGTGAAGCAGGGCGCCCGGCTGCTGTCCGTAGAAACGTCTGAAATCGCCTACTTCTTTGTCGACGGCGGGCTGACGTTCTTCAAAAATCATCAGGGACAGAAATTCGTGGTGGACTATAAAATGGACGAACTCGACGAATTCCTCGATCCGGCACGCTTTTTCCGCGTTAATCGCGGGCTAATGGTCACGCACCAGGCCGTGGCGCAAATGCAGCCCTATTACAATCACCGGATCGCACTCACATTGCATCCGTCGCTGGACAAGGAAACGATCGTCAGCCGCGAGCGGGCCAACGATTTCAAAGTGTGGATGGGGAAATGAGGATTAAAGTGAAAGCATTGCGTACTGACCGGCCAGATCGGGATAGCGAGCGGCGATGGTCTCCTGCAACTGCGCCCGCGCCCTTGCATATTGCGAGCGCACGGTGGCTTCATTAATTTCCAGCATCGCCGCAATCTCCTTGTGGCAGTAACCGTCCACAGCATAGAGCAGGAAAACCGTTTTATAGATCGGTTTCAGTTCGTGAATGAGCTGCATGATTTCTCCTGCGGTCATGTCCGACACGACGTCGTCGGCGACGCCGGGCTCGGGGATTTCGTCAAAGGCCGTACGCGCGGTGTAATGCTTTTTGTTTCTCCTGAAATAGCTGATCGCATTATTCACCATCACCGTGCGCAGCCAGGCTTTGAACGGCTGCGCGGGATCGTACCGTTCGAGGTTGTTGAACACCTTGAAAAACCCTTCATTGAGTACTTCCTCCGCCTCCTCGGGCGAATAGGTGTAGCGCAGGCAAATGCTTTTGGCATAGCCGAAATACTTTTTGAATAAAATATGCTGGGCCTGACTGTTTCCTGCAATGCACGCAGCGATCACCGAACGGAAGTCGTTCGGGTCAAAAATGATCTTATTCAGGAATTTGAGCATGGTCTTGATTTTCAATGGATCGATTCGGCGGGTTTACCGTACTTTTTCGGGGATTGCCCGATACAAAGTGAATGCATGAAACCCGCGAATAAAAGCTGCCTGGACGGAGAGGCGGATTGTATAGCTGAACAGCCTATTTTACCCGATAAAACGCGCGGCCAGGGTGCTCATTTTCACAGTATGGCGGCCTGTCGGCAAAGATCGGCCCTATAACCGGCAAAAACCCCGATACGCCGAAACACCCGGCGCGCGACGGTGCAATACACGCCCGCGACTGCTATTTTTGTGGCGATGACCTTCGAAAACACAAAAGGCGGCGTAGTGGCCGCCATGCATTTGCTGGCCTGGGCTTTGCTCGGGTTCGTGCTGGTGTTTTACCAGCCGCTATCGTGGGGCGTGAGCCTTCCTGCGGTGTTTTGGGTAAAACAAATACTCAATTTTGCATTGCTGGTGGCGCTTTTCTATTTCAATGCCCGCTACCTGGTGCCGCGGTATCTGCTCAAAAACCGCATCCTGGTTTTCATCCTGTGGGTGATCGCGCTGGCCGCACTGATGCTGATCGTGAGCAAACTGGCCGACCAGCAACTCGAAGTCCGGCGGCATATGGAGCGCATTATGCCCCGTCCGCGCCACCACGGCGGCCCGAAGCCGAGGCACATGATCGACGGGATATTGCTGATGACGACCTTGCTCGTAATCGGCGTGAGCACGAGCATGGCGGTAATCCAGCGATGGCAAGCCGACGCCCGCCTGCGCGATTCGGTTGAAAAACAGAACATTACCTCCGAGCTGGCACTCCTGAAAGCGCAAATCAACCCGCATTTCTTTTTTAACACACTCAACAATATATACGCACTATCCTATACCAACGTCGAAGAGTCACGCGAGGCCACGCTCACGCTCTCGCGCATGATGCGCTACCTGCTGTACGAAACGCAGCACGACCACGGCCCGCTCAGCCGGGAATTCGAGTTTATCGACGATTATATCGAGCTCATGAAACTCCGCGTGCAAAGCAGCAGCAATGTGCATTACACCCGCGACGAGGCCATTCCCGACTACCCTATCGCGCCAATGCTCCTGCTGCCTTTTATCGAAAACGCATTCAAGCACGGAATGAACGCCGCGCAGGAATCGGAGATCAGGATACACGCCGGATTATCGAACGGCGCATTGAACCTTCACGTGAAAAACCATATTTTTCCTGTACAAAATGTGGCGGGCGCAGAAAGCGGCGGCATCGGCCTTAGCAACACCCGCCGGCGCCTCGACCTTTTGTATCCCGAAAAGCACCGGCTGGAAATTCATACAGATGAAAGCGCTAACACTTACACCGTAGACCTGACGATCAACCTGATATGACCCTGAACTGCATTACCGTTGACGACGAACCGCTCGCATTGGGCCTCGTGAGTTCATTTGTGGAGCAAACGCCGTTCCTACATTTGCACGGCAGGTATATCAATGCGCTGGATGCGCTGGAAGTGATTACGAAAGAAAATATCCACCTGGTTTACCTGGACATCCAAATGCCTGAACTAACGGGCATGGAACTGGCGAAAGTGCTGAGCCAGAACCCCGACACCAGGACGCGGATCGTGTTCACGACGGCCTACAACCAGTTTGCGGTGCAGGGGTATGAGGTGGATGCATTGGGCTATTTGCTCAAACCATTTGGCTACAACCAGTTCCTGGCGACGGCCATGAAGGCCAAAAAATACTTCGAAAACCTGCGCGAAGCCTCGAACGACCCTGAGCTTGATTCGAGTGAGAATTACTTATTTGTCAAATCGGATTACAAGCTGGTACGGATTGATTTCGACGCCATTCTCTTCATCGAATCGTTCAAGGATTATGTACGGATACATCAGGCAAACGGCAGTCCCGTGGTATCGCATAGCAGCTTGAAGGCGATCGAGGAGAAGCTTCCCGCAGGGAAATTCATCCGCATTCATCGCTCATTCATTGTATCCGTCGGGAAAGTGGATTCCATCAGCAAAAGCGCCGTGCACATCGGCAGCGTCGATATTCCTGTGGGCGATCTTTACAAAGATGCATTCAAGGAGCTACTGGCCAAATGGCACTAGCGCATTTCAGAATTTGTGCGTGAAACTCAGCGCCACGCCCGACTTGCCGTTCGCATCCGGGAAGCTGCGCATATCCCACGCGGAGCGCTTTTCAACCGGTTGCTTTTTCGCTGCGAGGTTCCAGATGCTCAGGCCGAGCGTCAGCGAGCCCAGTCCCATATTGACCATCGAAATGCCCCGCTGCATATTGGTGTGATAATCCTGCCGCATGAGGCCAGTCAGCTCCGCCTTCTTATGGAACCCGACGATCCCCAGCACGATCTGGCCGGTACCGCCCACAATGCCCATGACCGGTGCCCCGCCGGAAGCCGAGCGTTTGGCACCCTGCACCGCATTCACGGTCGATAGCGCCGTGTTGGTGCCCATCAGCAACGCGGATGCAATGCCATAGGCCGGTTTCACATCATTGACGTTCTGAGCGCCGGAAGCGCCGTATTGCGGCTGAATGATCGCACATTCCTCCTTACTCAGCCCGCTCTGCGCGATCCATTCGTCGACTTTGCGGTCATTCATTTCCAGGATCGTTGCGTACTGGTGGCGGCGGCTGATGTCCTCCGCGGCAGCTCTCCCGGCAGTTTGCTCCACGAGGTAACCCACGGCGCAGATCGTGCCGTTGCGATCAATGAAGCATGGTTTGCGCTCCTCACGGTCGTAGTTTTTGGGAAAAGAACCCGCCAGTCGGTAGTCACGCAGATGATCGAGCATCAGTGCCCTTTTCGTTCGCATCGCCGGCGAAAGCCGGGACACGTCCCGCTTTCTGAGCAATGCTTCCGCATATTCGAGATGCGCGGCAATGCGCAGGTTGTCGTCGGTATCCGCATCGGGCATCGTGCCATATTTTTTCTCGAAGCTAATGTCGCCGATAATGGGGTTGATCGTCCCTTCTTTACCGCGGCGCTCCGTCCACACGCAAAGGAACAAGATCACGGCAAAAGCAGTCGTCGCAAATGTCTTCATGGCAGCGATGATTAAAGATGGTTACATTCGCTTACATTGACAGGAATCATCGTGCGGCGCGTTGCATGGGAAGGGAAATTTGACCGGGTCGCCGGAGCGATAATTGAATAAATCGCGTAGCGATGTATATTGGTAGAAAACACGTGTTAGAGTGATAGCCGGAATCCCGGTAGGGATGTAACATCCCTGCTGACGACTTAGCTAGCTAGCCATGCGCTGTTGTTACATGCCCAAGGGCATTCTTGACAAAACATCCCTCTCTTTGCTACCAATATTACATGCCTAACGGCATTCCGCGCGCCACAAGGACGATCCAAAATCATCACTCCAGCGACCCGGTCAAAATTCAATCATCGCTCCGGCGACCCGGTCACTCATTCACTCATTCAAAATTCATTCCCCGTTCCACGGCGGCTCATTCAATCATTCAATCATTCAATCATTCAAAATTCACTCATTCACTCATTCAAAATTCCCCCTCACCCCCGCTTCGCCACCGCTTCCACCAGCCCGCGCATGTAGCCGATGGCGAACAGGGCGCCGTAGTTGCTGTAACCGGCGTTTTTGTTGCTGTCGCCGGCCATTGTGGGTACGTGGTCGGGGCGCATGGGGCCGCGGAAACCTACTTCGTAATAGGTCTTCATAGCTTCGTACATGTCGGTTTTGCCGTCGTCGTGGAAGGTTTCTTCGAAGTTGTTCCTGTCGCCGCGTACGTCGCGGAAATGCACGAAATGGATCTTTTTGCGGCTGCCGAAATACTTGATCACCGACGGGATGTCCTCGCCCATCGTGGCGAATGTGCCCTGGCATAATGTGATGCCGTTGCTTTCGCTTGGTACGATCTCGATCAGGCGTTTGAATGCATCGGCCGAGGTCATGATGCGCGGTATGCCCTGGATTTTGTCCACCGGAGGATCATCAGGATGTAATGCAAGCTTCACGCCTACTTTTTCGGCCTCCGGCACGACGGCTTTGAGGAAGTATTCGAGGTTTTTCCACATCGTTTCGTGCGTGAAGTCGCCGTATTTGGTGAGCGGCTTGTCCTTCACGTCCTCGTGGTCGAACGAGCTCACGAGCGCGCCCCCGCGGGAGGGCTTGTCGAGCTTCGTGCGCGCCCAGCTGATTACCGGCATCCAGTTGTAGCAAACCGTGTCAATACCGGCTTTCGAAAGATTTTGGATAAACTTGATAAAAGTCTCTATTTCCTCGTCTTTGCCATCGAGCCCCAGCTTGGTTTTTTCATAGAGCGACGGCGGCCCTTCGATCACGCGGTAGGTAATGCCATGCTGCTTCCAGAAATCGCGCACCGCCACCACGGCTTCGTACTCCCAGTTTTTGACATTGGAAAGCCCCACACTCTGCGGATTGATCCCTCCTACCGCACCGAGCACGTTCATCTGCTTGGAAAGCGCAATGCGTGTGGGATCGATGCCGAAGAAATGCGCGAGGCAAAACTGCATACCGCCGTCGCGTGCGTACCCGGCGGCTTGCTTGTGCGACCGGGCCAATGCGAGCGCGGGTGCTCCCAGCCCCGCAGAAGCGGCTGCCGCAGTAACCGCTGCGGCGCCGTTTTTGATAAATTTCCTGCGTGAATTTTCCATATTTCCTGATTACTTATCCCACCAGATGCGCGTCATGAACACATCGGGTCCCTGCCGCTCGATCGCCGTTTTGAAGTTGGGGTTAATGCCCTCCTCGCTGAGCGGGTAGCGCAGGCGGCGCGGGATTTGGCCGTTGGTGTCGTTGCCGAGGTAGTTCACGGGCGTGAGCACCGGGAAGCCCGTCCTGCGCCAGTTGGCATATCCCTCAATATGGTTAAAAGTACTGGCCGCGATCAGATATACCTCCGTGTGAATGGCATTCATCTTCGCGTCCAGCGTGCCGGATTCAGGATACGGGTTTTTAGTAGCGTAAGCAGTAATGTCGGCACCAGGGATCGTGGCATTGGCCCAGGACATTTGTTCCAATGCGGCCGATTGTCCTGCCTGGAATGCCGCTTTGGCACTGCCCATGGCCCAGCCGCGTTCGATGGCCTCGGCTTTGAGGAGCTGCGTTTCGGCGTAGGTCATGTAAATCCACGGCAACGCAATGCCGATCACGCCTGTTGCGGGACGCGAGTAGTTATCGAGGTTTTTCTCGTCGAGCTGGGCAAGGCCGGTCGCGTCGGTGGCGTTGGGCAGGCCGCGCTGCTTCGCTACGCTGTTATCCCCGCCTTTGATCATGGAAATAATGGGCAGCCGCGGGTCCTGACGGGTTTTCATCATGTCAATGAGCGTTTTGGCCCATTGTACACCCGCATTCGGAATGTTGGTCACATTCGAGCCGCTCGGTCCGAGAATCCAGGAGTTCGGGTTGGAGTTGATTTCCGCGCCGGTGTTGCTGAATTTCACCGCGATCGTCTCCGCATTGCTGGTAATCAGCCCGGCGTCGATGGCCTTTTTGGCCCAGAGCTGCGCATTGGCTGCGTCGGCCTTTTGCATGCGCATGGCGAGGCGTAGCATAAGTGAGTTGGCCGCGCGTTTCCACTTGTCGAGGTCGCCACCATAGATGTAATCGGCTGCTTTCGGGATGTACTGCGCTGGGTCGAATGCGTTGCGGGCTTCTTCCAGCTCTTTCAGCATATCCATATAAATGGTTTGCTGCGCGTCGTATTTCGGGGAAAAATTGGCGTCGATAAAGCCCTTTCCTGCTTCGAAATAAGGAATATCACCGTACAAATCGGTGGTACGCGAGAATTCCATCACTTTAATGATGCGCGCCATCGACAGTACGTTTACATTTTTCGGATCCTTCTGCGCCACGTCGATCAGGTTCACCATGCTTTTCACGGCGAAGGTGTACGAATTATCGAAGAAAGCGGAGTTGATTTCTCCCAGAAATGTATAAAAACTCCCTTTGTAAAACGTGGCGTCGATGGACGACATTTGCTGGATCAGGCAGGCGGCGTACCCGAAGTTCGCACGCCAGGCCTTCGAGGCCGGGCCGCTCGCCGAGCCGGTCAGCAGCAATTGCGACTGCCCGAGCAGGTAATCCACCGGCACCGTGTTCGGCGCATTCGGGTTTACATTTATTTCCTCGAAATCCTTGGTGCAAGCGCCCGCTCCGGCGAGCAATGCAAGGCATATGGTTAATTTTTTAAGCATGATTTCTCGTTTTGAAGGATCAGAATTTCAGGTTCAGGTTCACACCGTATGACCGCGTCGGCGGCGTTCCGGCAAACTCTACTCCCTGCGCGTTGCCGTTGTTGTAAGTCGCTTCGGGATCAATTACCGGCACTTTCTTCATGAGCACCGCCAGGTTACGTCCCACGATCGACACCGATGCACCTTTGAACGGCATCTTGCCCAGGAAGCGGCTCGGGATCGAGTATTGGAAAATGATCTGGCGCAGTTTGATAAAGTCTGATTTATGCACAAATGGCGTAGCAATGGCCGAGTACCAGTTGCTGTAATAAGCCTGCGCAGGCGCTTTCGCGGTATTAGGCTCGCCTGATTCGGTCACGCCCTCGCCCGTTACACCGCCTTCGCGGCCCACCAGCGTGGCTTCGTGCAAGCCGAAACGATAAGCCAGGGCATTGGTACCCGAATAAATGTACCCGCCGAATTTACCATCCACCAACACACTGAGGCTGATGCCCTTGTAGTTGAATGTATTGTTCAAACCCAATGTGTAAGGCGATACGCCCGAGCCAAAGGTCTTGATGTCGCCCGCCATGGCAAGGCCCTGCGAGTTGTACACGATGTTGCCGCTCGCGTCGCGTTTGAAATCATATCCTTTGATCTGGCTGTAAGGCTTGCCTACATCCTGGTGGATAAACGCCGAGCCCGGCCGCGACTGGTCCACGCGCAGCGTTTGCAGATCGCCGTAAAGGCTCAGCACCTCACTGTCGTTGTAACCCATGTTGAACGATGCGTCCCAGGTAAATTTCTTGCTATTCACGATGGTAGCGCCCAAAAGCAGCTCGATACCTCGGTTACGGATCGCTCCTACGTTGAACAATGCGCTCGTGTAGCCGGAAGTCTGTGAAATAGTGGCACTTACAATATCGTCGGTCGTTTTACGATCGTACACCGCGAAGTCGACATTCAGCAGGTTATTGAACAATTTAGCTTCCAAACCCAGCTCGGAAACCGTTGAAGTCAATGGCTGCAAACCGCTGTTCGGCACGCGCGTTCCATTGATCTGCGCCAATGCCGATCCCAAGTGCGCACCGCTCAGCGAGTAGTAAAGCGACAGGTTGTACGGGTCGGTATCGCCACCGGCCTGTGCCCACGATCCGCGGAATTTCAGGTAGTTGATCACCGCAGGCATTTTCAAGGCCTCCGAAGCCACAAAGCTCACGCCGAACGACGGGTAGAAAATGCTGTTCTTACCCTTGGCAAGCGTCGAAAACCAGTCGTTACGCGCCGTAGCGGTCACAAAAAGGTAATTGTTGTATGAAAATTCCGCCGAGCCGTACACCGAGTTGATGCGCTTTTCGATATAAGCCTCCGTAACCGTGCGGGCTGCGGGGTCGATATTGGAAATGTCATAAAAGAACGGAATGTTGAAGCTGTTGTTGGCCGAAACCTCGTTCAGGTTCGTTACCTGCTTCATCATGTTTCCGCCAAACAAGCCACTGAATGCAAACTTCTCGCCCATTTTTCGGTTGATACCTACCAAAAGCTCCTTGTTGGTTTCTGTGAACTCGCGCAGCGACGATGTATAGCTTCCCCGCAGCACATAGCCCGTCCCGTACGGCTCAATGCTTTTGTACCGGTAATTGAAATTATCGAAACCAATGCGGCCTTTCAGGTAAAGCCAGTCGGTAATGGTGTATTTTGGTTCAAATGAGGCGATTACGCGCTTCTTGTTATCATCCTGCTGGAACTGCTCGGTGGCGAAGTACGGGTTTTGGGTGTACTGGTTGTCCGACCACACCTTTTCGTTGCCGTTCGCATCGAACTGCGCGTTTTTGAGCACATCCACATCGAGCGACGTCGGGAGCACGTACATCGCGAAGTTCGCATTACCCGGCGAGTCGTTCACACGCGGGCGGTTGTGGTTTTTCTCGATGATATACTTCGCATTGGCCACGAACGAAATGCGTTTGCCGAGGTTACCATTGGTGTTCAATGCGAAGTTGTTGCGGCGGAGCGTGTTGTTGGGCAGCACGCCTTTGTTGTTCAGGTCGCTCATCGACAAGCGGTAGGTCACCTTTTCGGTAGCGCCCGTCAATGCGATGGAGTTCGTGAATGTGGTCCCGACATTATAAAACTTGCGCAGGTTGTCCTTCGCGGCCACGTACGGGCGCTCCACACCGTCGTAGTTGATAGAGTTGCTGCCATCCAGGCGGCCGCCCCAGGAGTTACGCGTGGCAGTTTCGGCCACGGTGGTCGGTTTCACGCCGTTGCTGCCGAGGCCGTATTCGTATTGATAGTCTTTGTAGGATTTAAACAAAAGATCCTCTGCAAGAAAGTTGCTGTTCACTTCCACGCCGATGCCCTTATCCGCCTTGCCGCCTTTTGTAGTTACCAAAATAGCGCCATTGGAGGCCCGCGAGCCATATAACGCCGCCGCGGTTGCACCTTTCAAAACGCTGATGCTCTCGATTTCGTCGGGGTTCAAGCTCGAAATACCGTCGCCGCGGTCGGAGCCGGTCCATGAGCCCTCGCGGTTGGCGCCGATGGCCACCGAGCCGAGGTTATCATTGTTAATAGGAATCCCGTCGACGATGATCAGCGGCTGGTTGTTGCCCGAAATGGAGCCATTACCGCGGATTACTATACGCGACGAACCGCTCGGTCCCGTCGCCGTGCTGGAAATGTTCAGACCCGCCACTTTGCCCACGAGGCTGTTGGCGATGTTGGTCGAGCGCGCCTGCGTGAGTTCTTCGCCTTTCACTTCCGAAATGGCATAACCCAGCGCCTTTTTCTCCTTTTTGATCCCCAATGCGGTTACCACCACCTCGTCGAGCGTTTGCGTTTCCACCGCCATTTTCACATCCACCACCGAGCGCTGTCCCACCGCCACTTCCTGCTTCTGGAAGCCGATTGAAGTAAACACGAGCACCGACTCGGACGAAGGCACATCGAGCTCATACTTGCCGTTCACATCCGTGTTGGTACCATTAATCGTGCCTTTTACGAGCACGTTCACGCCCGGGAGGCCCTCGCCGTTGTTGTCCGTTACCGTTCCGCTGACCTTTATCTCGGCCGCTACGGCCCTTGCACCTGCCACCACCTGCAAATCAGCCGACGGCCGGCTGCCAATAGCCGACGTCTCGATCCTTCTCGGCAAAATCATGTAAGCATTCTTACGTACCTTTTTGAGTACCAGCCCTGTGGATTTGAGCAATGCCTCCATGTTCTTTTCCGCGGAAAGGTTTTTGTCGAACACAAAATCCGGGACGGTAATGCCGCTCATCTGGCTCTCTTCGAACAGGATATCGGCGGAATAGAATTTTTTAAGTTGTAAAAGCACGTCGAGTAACTTCACCTGGTGGGTGGTTTGCTCCGGCGGGAGCATGCGGTTCTTATGCGCGTTCAGGGCCAGCACCTGGGCGTCCAAAGGCGGCGACGCGGTGAGCATCAGGCCACAGCAAACAAATGATAGTATTGATCTTTGTTTCATACGGGGATCTGGATAGGGATATTGAAAATGCTTTTACTTCTGTAAAATCAGGTATGCCTCGCCTTCGCGGGCCAATCGGAAATTGAATAGCTCGGAAAGCAATGTCAGCAGTTCCTCGCCGCTCTCGGGCTGGAATGTGCCGCTCACGGTGCGGTTGGCGAACCGGTTGTCCTTAATTTCCACCCGGATGCCGTAATGTTCCTGCAATTGGGTAGCTACTTCGGACAGCGGTGTTTTATCGAAAATGAAGCGGTTGCCCGTCCAGGCGGTTAGCTTCTGAGTGTCGGCGTTGGGCTTTACCACGGGTTTGGCGGCGGCTTTTTCCATCATCATCAGGTCACCCGGCTTCATGACCAGCTGCTTTTTCTCGCGGCCTTCGGAAAACAGCACGTGGACTTTCCCCTTTTTCAAAAGGACTTTCCCGCCTTTCTGCCTCGTATACACCGAAAATTCCGTCCCCAGCACCATTACCTCGAAGTTTTCCTCGGTTTTAACCATAAACCGCTTGTTGTCGATGGTGTGCGTGACATTGAAGAACGCCTCGCCGTTCAGTCGCACCTCGCGGGTGGCTTCGCCGAAACCGAACCGCGGTACACGCAGCGACGTGTTGGCATTCAGAATCACACCGGTGCCGTCGGAAAGCTGTACCGAGCGCGTTTCACCAAACCCGGTTGCATAGGTTTTGTACAAAATCCGCTCGCGGCCAAACCAGGCCGTCATACCCATCATGAGCACCGATGCGGCGGCCATCAGCCAGGGCCTGCGGCCGATGCGCGTGCTCTTCGCGGCGGTACCCGAATGCTGCCCGTCATTTTCGGAAGGCGATGCGGCGTTCGAAGGTCCGATGTGCCGGTTTTCACGCATGAAGCGCACGTAGGCCTCGTAACGCTCCTGGCCGTCGGGCAGGAACTGCGGCGACTGCGACTGCCATTCGGCGAGCCATTCGAAATACAACTCCTGGTTTTCGGCTTGGGCGAGCCACTCGGCAATCAGCCGCTTTTGTACGGGATTGGCATGGCCGGCAAAATACAGGAACAGGAGTGCTTTGTTTACTGACAATGTGTTCATGATCAGTGGATTTAATATCGAAATAGTGGTAAGGATGTTTCGGTTAATTCAAAATCGGTGCAAGCAGCAGCAGCCATGTCCAGTGGTCTTTCAGCCCCTGCCGGAGCATGCTCAGCGCCTTGCTGATATGCCCTTCGACGGTCCGGCTCGACAGGTTCATTTCAGCAGCGATCTCCTGGATCTTCTTGTTCTCGAAGCGGTTGAGCATGAACACTTTCTGGCATTGCGGCGGTAGCTGTTCCACAATGTGGTCGATGCGGCTGGCGAGTTCTTCGAAATACATCAGCGCCTCGGGCCGCTCAGTCGACGCTACGTCGTAGTGGGGCATTTGCTCGAACGAATCCGTGTTTTTGAGGTCGCTGGCCAGTAGGTTGTAAGCCCTGTTCTGAACGGACTTGAACAGGTAGGCCCGGTAGGAAGATTTCACGGACTCATAAGACCGGTTTTTCCAGAAAGCATAAAACAGCTCCGACACCAGGTCGGCGGCAGCTTCTTTGGAATACAAAAACCGCACGGCATAGGAACACAACGGACTGTAATACAGCCTGAACAGCAATGCACAACCCTCCTCAGGGTTCTCCTCGAACGTCTTGCGGATAAAAAGCTCTTTGTCTGGATGGACCCGGTCTGGATGGACCCGGTCTGGATGGACCCGGTCTGGATGGACCCGGTCCGGACGGACGCGGTCGCTCCTACCCTCCTCCGAACGCCCGAGCACGTTTTCATGCGGCTCCGTTCCACCCATCTCGCGGGAAGTCTCGTTCCCGCTATACTCCGAACCCGGCGATGAAAGCATTGGTATACTTTAAATATAAATTGATATTGTTCTAAAAGAGGCCTTTAATGATAAGACAGGAAAGAAGGGAAGGACACGCGGTCAATTGATCTATATTTTTAAAAAATTGCATTATTCGATATCGTTTGTGTCCGACAGACAACATTTGATCGGCATGATTACCAGTATTTTATAGTGTCCGTTTCTTACGCCGGGATAATCAAAAAAAGTGCAGATTTTTTTTGGGGGAATACAAAAAAGACCGCCGGGAAGACCGGCGGTCGGACATCAAAGAACAATGACAGGGTGGCTTAAAATGTGATACCAGCCGTAAGCTGGATGAGGCGGCCGCGCGGGTTCCGGTAAGTGCCGCCAATGGGTTCTAAATCTATCTCCCTTCTGATAACATCCTGGATCACGCGGAGGGTGATCGGGATAACCGCTTTGCCCGCGTCTATCTGCACGCCTGCGCTTATGAGCGCCCCGATCCGGTTTACCTCCGCATTCTTTATTTTGTCATCACTTTCGATCGGCGTGCATGCGGCGCCATCGGGACAGAAACGGCCTGTTGTCTGGTAGGAAACATTCGTCCGCATCGCCCAGTTGCCGCCCGCCTCCGCAAACGGCCGGATTTTACCGTCCATGAACGTGTAACGAACAAAAAATGGCAAATGCACGGAGCTGGCTTCCGATTCCAATGTGGTAAACTGCACGGTAGTCTCGTCGCCACTGGTAGTAGAATTCCGGAGCAGTGAAAAATTCGGTTGCACATGCGCCGACCAGCCCCGGGCCCCGTTTTGAAAGCGGTAACCCACATCCACCCCGGCTATCATGCCCCTGGAAGGCTTGCTGCCGGATTGTTTGGGCAGGGAAAAAGCTAATTGCGGCCCTGCAAAGGCACCGAAATGCCATCGCCTCGCTTCTGTTTCGGATTGTCCAAATACAAATGCCTGTGTAAGGGCCGTCAAAACGAGGATTGCACAACATCTTTTCATAGTTGACCTGTTTGCTTTGTAACCTTACGACACTTGAATGTACACAATTGTTGCATCAAAAGCACATTAACCTAACTCCTTTAACACCTTCTCCAACAGCGCTTTCGTCTTGCGGATACCCTCGTCGTTGGTAGGCTTGGAAGTATCGCCGCCCATTTCGCGCATCAGGCCGCCTTCATACTCGATTCCCACGATGCCGTTGTTCCAGCCGGAGTCCTTGATGATCTTGAAAATTTTGATAAAATCGGTCTCCGGGTCGTTGCCGTTCGCGTCGAACTGGTGCGTTTTTGCGCTGATCCCTTTCGCGTAGGGCATCATTTTCCGCACGCCTTCGTATTTATCGTGTTCCTTCACGCATTTGGTCGCCATAAACCCTTTGATATCCAGCGTTTCGGGCTTGCTTCTTTCGGCGCAAAAGTTGCCAAAATCGGGCAGCAGGCCTTTGTTCGGCGCTTTCAGTTGCTTCATCACCCCTACCAGCCAATCGGGATCGGTGGACACTCCGAAGTGGTTTTCCACGATCACATTGATGCCTGCCTTGCCTGCAAATTCGAGAAGCCTGCCGTAGCCGTCCACAGCGGCCGTGGCGAGTTGTGCGGGCGTGCCTTCCTCCTTTTTGCCCGAAAGCATCGCCATCGCGTCGCCGAGGTTCACGCGGATGGCCGAGCAGCCCAGGAATTTGGCGGCATCTACCCAGGGATAATGCGCTTCCACGGCCTTGGTCCGCGCCGCGTCATCCAACGCCGTGAGGTTTTCGCCGTCGACCATGATGAGGTGATTTTTCATACCCAGGTCGTCGCAGCGCTGTTTCAGCTCTTTGAGATAGACCTGATCCTTGTGTTTATTGTTAAAAAAGCCGGAAACGTATTCGAGAATGGTGATGTTATAGTCATTCTTCGCCCGCGCCGGAAAATCCATATTGGTCATTTTACCGCTGAAAAGCTCTGAGGCGAACGAAAACTCGGCGAGGGAAATGTCGAAACTGAATTTGGCGGCTGGCCGCGCGGCGAGCGGTGCGAAACCGAGCCCGGCAGTGGCCAGTCCGAGCTGGCCGAGGAATTGACGGCGTGTTGTGTTCATGAAACAATGAGTTAGGATTGCAGAAATGAAGGTGACTATCCCGATAAAAAATTGAATTTTACCATTCGAAAGGCAGACACAATGATAAAGAAATTTTTCTTTGTGTAAAATTTACGCATTGATTTTATTTCCTGTTGCCCTTCCTTTGTCCCATGGAGCATAAATTGAGAGAGTTTTTTGACAATGCGCTGAAAGAGGTGTCGCTCGACTGCACGGTGTTCGGCTTCCATGAAGGCGAACTGAAAGTGCTGCTGCTGCGCTGGAAAGGCACCGAAGAATGGAGCCTGCCCGGCGGGCATATCCTGCTCGACGAGTCGGCCGACGACGCTGCCGGGCGCATTCTCAGCCAGCGCACGGGGCTGAGCGATGTGTTTTTGCAACAGTTTTACACCTTCGGAAATGTGAACCGGTACGTATACCACCCGGAAAAGGAACTGCTTGAAAAGCTCGAAGCGACATTTGGAAAAGGCTTTTTCGATGGCATTATCTTCCGCCGCACGGTGTCGATCGGCTATTTCGCCCTCGTTGAATTTGCCCAGGTGCAGCCCACGCCCGATTGGTTTACCGACGAATGCCGCTGGTGGTCCCTCGCCGAGGTGCCCAGGCTGCTTTTCGACCACAACGAAATGATCGAACGTGCATTGAAGGCGCTACGCCAGCGCATCCGCAACCAGCCGGTGGGCTACAACCTCCTGCCCGAGAAGTTCACCATGCCGGAACTCCAGCGCCTGTACGAAACCATCCTCGACCGCCCGTTCGACCGCCGCAATTTCCAGAAACTGCTTATGAGCTACGACATCCTCGAAAGGCTCGAAGAAAAACGCGTCGGCGCCGCCAACAAATCGCCTTACCTGTATCGCTTCGTGAAGGAGAAGTATGACCGGGCCGGGTTAGAGGGAATTTCATTTTCGATGTGATGGTGAAAACGGATGATTGGTGAGTTACGTGCCTCCGGCACTTTCCGAATATCGTTATTCACTGCTTGCTACCAATATTACATCCCTGGCGGGATTTGATTTCGTAAGTCCCGTTAGGGACGTAGTATTGGTAGCATTCACATCACGACCTCAATACCAAATGCCGTAGGCATGTAACATTTTCCAACAAATGCCAAAATTCACTCTTCTATTCATCTTCGCATTGATTACGGCGCCGGTGATCGCGCAGCACAAATGGAAACTCATTGCAGACGAGGAGCAGATCCGCATTTACTCCTCCGCCGTGCCCGATTCGAAGATCAAGGCCATTAAGGTGGATTGCGTGGTGGACGCTTCGCTGGCGCAGATGGCGGCGCTGGTGATGGATGTGGAAGCCGGCACGCAGTGGGTCTATAAAACGAAGTCTTGCACGCTCGTCAAGAAGTTGTCCCCCAATGATTTGTACTACCATTCTGAAATAAGCCTGCCCTGGCCGCTCGATAACCGCGATTTTGTAGCGCACCTCGTGGCGAAACAAAACCCGCTGACCGGCGTGGTGACGATCGACGGTCCGGTGGTCGCGGGGATTGTTCCGGTCAAAAAGAATGTCGTGCGCGTAAAAGATTCCAAAGGCCGCTGGGTACTCACGCCCGTGCAAGGCAAAGTCCGCATCGAATACACGCTGCACACCGACCCCGGAGGCTACGTTCCGGCCTGGGCCGTGAATGCATTTGCGGCGGAAGGGCCCATGGAAACATTTAAAAGCATGAAACAACAGCTCAAATTGCCGAAATATACCAATGCCTCCCTTACATTTATAGCCAATTAGAAGGGTTATATAATGTAAAAGAAAAATAGAATGAAAATCAGAAGTTACGAGCTGTTCCAGGTGCCGCCCAGATGGTTGTTTTTGAAAATTGAAACGGACGAAGGCATTGTCGGCTGGGGCGAGCCGGTGATTGAGGGTAAGGCCGCCACCGTGGCCGCCGCCGTGCATGAGCTCATGGAAGCGCTGATCGGCAAAGACCCGCTGGACATTGAAGGACATTGGAACACCATGTACCGGGGCGGCTTCTACCGCGGCGGCCCGATCCTGATGAGCGCCATCGCGGGCATCGACCAGGCATTGTGGGATATTAAAGGCAAATTCTTCAATGCGCCTGTTTACCAGCTGCTTGGCGGCAAATGCCGGGATAAAATCAAGGTATACTCCTGGATCGGCGGCGACCGGCCCGACGAAGTTGCCGGTGCTGCGACCGAATGCTTCGACCGCGGTTTCAAGGCCATTAAAATGAATGCGACCAATGAAATGCAGTACATTGATTCTTTCGAAAAGATCGATCTGGCTATCAAACGGGTTGCGTCGATCCGCGAGGCATTAGGCTACAAAATCGAAATCGGCGTGGATTTCCACGGCAGGCTGCATAAGCCCATGGCCAAGGTGCTGGCGAAAGAGCTGGAACCGTTCCGCCCGATGTTTATCGAGGAGCCCGTGCTGGCTGAAAACAACGAGGCATTGCGTGAAATCGCCGCGCATACTTCCATCCCCATTGCCACAGGCGAGCGGATGTTCAGCCGCTGGGATTTCAAAAACCTGCTCATGGACGGCTACGTCGACATTATCCAGCCCGACCTCTCCCACGCCGGGGGCATTACCGAATGCAAAAAAATCCTGTCCATGGCCGAGGCATTCGACGTGGCCGCAGCACCGCATTGCCCGCTGGGCCCCATCGCATTGGCAGCATGCTTGCAGGTAGACGCCACCTCCCACAACGCATTTATCCAGGAACAAAGCCTGGGCATCCACTACAACCAGGGCAGCGACCTGATGGACTACCTCACTGACCGAACGGTATTCGACTACCACGACGGCTTCGTCAACATCCCATCCGGTCCCGGCCTGGGCATCGAGGTGGATGAAGAACAGGTACGAAAAATGGCAGCCATCGGCCATAACTGGAAAAACCCGCTATGGTCCCACGACGACGGCAGCGCAGCGGAATGGTAGGAGATTGAGGGAGGGAAAAAGGGAGGATTAAGGAAGGCAAAAAAGCGAGATGGAGGAATGGAGAAAAGGGAAGATGAAGGAATAGAGAAGGGAGAATGAAAGGAAGGTAAAAGGGAGAATGAAAGGAAGGGAAAAAGGGAGAATGAAAGAAATGGAGGATGGGAAGAAAGGATGACGAAAACCTCGCCCAGCGGGCCATCCTGTTTATAGCAACCAGTCACGACCCACGTTTTGGCTCCGTCGGAGCCGCCTGATTGCATCGAAGGAGGCCCCGACGGGGCCAGCGTTGAATCGGGCAACCGGTTGCGATAAACAGGTTCCCGCTCCGTGGCTTTTTAAATCTCCCATCGGGCCGTTATTCCCCTGGATCCGATGCTTCTTTTTTTCCCGTTTCCCCTTTCCTCTCATTCTCCCTTTCCCGCTACGCCAACGCTAGCCGGATAGCCCGTTCAACACACGAAGGGCCATTAACGGACAAGTCACCGCGTAGCAATAGCGGCGGCTGGGCCATGAATTTGGGCTCGGTGCCGTGATGGGGCTGGGCGGCGTGGGCAAGGAACGGGTGGCAGAGATATACCGTACCCGCTTTTCCCGTGGCCAGGGCGACTTCTCTTTCGGGCATGCCGGCCAGCTTTTCGGCCAGTTCCATGAATGCTAGTCCGCGGTCGCCTTCGGGCGCCAATACCCGCGCTACGTCCTTGTGCGAGCCGATGCGGATGCGTGTGGGGGCGTCGTGCTCGCCCACATCCGAGTACAGGAAGAGCATCAGCAGGCCGCGGCCCTTGGAATGGACATTAACCCGATATTCCCAGTAGTTGGATGGGTCGTCACCCGGGAAACTGGCGTCGACGTGCCAGCCGGTGTCGCCGGGATCTTCGTCCGACGGGAACCGGACGGGGAAAGTGCCCATGCTGCGGCAGGGAAGCCATTTGCCCGCTCCTACCAGCTGATCGAACGCGGCGTGTAAAATGGGCGTGTTTGCAGAAGCGACGAATGGCTCCTGCGCGTACATTCCCAGCCGGACGACCGGTTTCGTCCAGGTTGCCGGGTCGTTCGGGCTGAGGCCGAGGTCGTTCCATAATATATGACGTGCCTGTGCCGCTGTTTCGGCGGTAAAGGCCTGATCGATGCGCACAAAACCGTGCTCGATGAATTGATCTGTTTGCTGGGCATTCAGTATTCCTTCCATAGGATTTCAATGGTATTGGATTAAAAAAATTGGGAAATAAAATCCTGATCCCCGGAGCCGGGGATGATGTGCAAGGGCTGCACGGGAAGAAATATCAGAGTGTCGGTGCGAATCTCATGGTTACAAATTTAGACTTTACCGCCAGTTTTGCCTAACAATTTTCCAAATTCAAACTGAAAAGTGCCATATTCAGGTTTGGTCGGGCAGCTGTGGGGCGTGGTGGCGTATTTGCGGCTGAACCAGACCTGATTGAACCATGAAAAGATTTGCGCTTTTTGTTTTGCTGGCCATCCTCCCTGCCAATGCCAGCGGGCAGCACAGTGAAAACGACGTGCTCGTCGTCAAGGAGATCCGGGATGGCGTGGTGTGCGAGTCCTGTCTTGTAACCATGGCCGGCAGCATCGGCTCTCATACGGGACAAATCTCCTTCCTCACTCCCAACCACCACAACCAGTTCCTTTACAAGGATTCAACCCTGACCCAGAGCTTTACAACTGAAAAGCTTTCCCGTTTTTTTGTAGCGATGGGGCAGTTTTCGCTGGATTTCTATCCTTACACGTCGGTTTACAAACCCAGACAAGGCCGTTCGGAGATCTATTGGGATTTCAAAAAACTGGAATTCAGGACGGCTGTGAACGGGCAGGTGAAAAACGACTGGACGGACATGGGCACGCTCAAAGCCGATCCCGAGTTCTACATCGGTCACGCCACGCTGGAAGCTGTAAACGACCACTCGAAAGCCATCCAAACCACGCCAGCCGAAAATTACCACGCGGGAAAATTCGATTTGCGCCTCAACGATTCGCTGACCGTCGAAATCAGGGATAAAACGACGATGCAAGAGGTTTACCGCTTTTCGATCATCCGCGTGCGCAGCGTGCCCGATTATTTCAATTTCGTCGAGTTTCCGGCCGATCAGAGTTTTGAAGAGATCCTGAATACGCAAATCAATAAGGTGCGCACGGAGCAGGGCCCGCAGGCCAGTCATTTTGAGATCGAAGGAGGCCATTCCGCGTTTCTCAGGTTTGCGAATGATGACCAATACTACTTTTTCGGTCGCATCCCGCGCAACAGCGGCATTGAATATGCATTGGATAAGCCCGAAAACTGGAAACCGCTCGGTGGCCGGAAAGACCTGAAATTCACCAATGGCAATACTTACATTTACCTCGATAAGCCCGAGCCGGGCAGTAAGGTGAAGATTTTCCTGCGGTACAGGCACCAGCCGGAAAGCATTCACGAGGTGACGGTGGACGTAAAGCATCTGCCACGGCATCCCCGTCTGGGTGGACGCGGCGTTGATCATCCTTGGCGTGATAGGACTGGCGTTTCTGGCAATTTTCCTTCAAAAACAGCGCCACCAAATGCAGCTGGCGCGGCTCAATCGCAAAAAGAGCGAGGTCGAAAACCAATTGCAGCTGCTAAGCGGCCAGCTGAACCCGCATTTCCTGTTCAACTCGCTGAATGCCGTGCAATCGCTGATCCGGCAAAACGACCCGGAGGCGGCCAATCAGTACATTACCGAAGTGGCCACTTTTATGCGGACGATCATGGATAGCGGCCGGAAAGAGCTGGTGTCGCTGGCCGAGGAAATCGCGATCGAGGAGAAATACATTGCGCTGGAACAGAAACGGAAGGCTTTTTCCTACACATTACGCAAAGAATGCAACCACGATCTCGCTTCCATCGACTTTCCGCCTTTGCTTTTACAGCCGATTATTGAAAACAGCATCCGGCACGGCCTGGCCGACGCGGTCCGGAACCCGAGCCTTACGATTACCATTCGCTGCGAGGCTGCCGACCTCATTCTGACCGTCGCCGACAATGGGATCGGCTTTGATGCGTCGGTAAAAACGCCCGGGCACGGACTTTCCCTGACAAGCAAAAGGATCGCGCTGCTCAACGAAAAGCTGCCTTCCATGCAAATCACCCTGCAAACCCGAACCGCCTACGGAACGGGCACCGTAACTGAAATCAGACTATCAAAATGGCTGTCCTGAACCCGATCCGCTGCTTCATCGTCGATGACGAGATCCAGGCCGTGCATAATCTCCGGCTCGCATTGGAGGCGCATTGCCCGCAGGTAGAGGTAGCCGGGTACGCGCATAATGTGCACGAGGCGCACGAATTTCTGGCACGCCGGCAAACCGATATTCTGTTCCTGGACATCCGTTTGCAGAACGAAACGGGTTTCGATTTGCTGAAACGGCTCAATGGCTACCAGGGCAGCATTATTTTCACGACCGCCTATGATCTGTATGGCATTCAGGCGATCAAGTTTTCGGCTACCGATTACCTGCTCAAACCGCTCGATCACCGGGAACTGGCCGAGGCTGTGGGAAAAGCCACCGATCGGAAAAAGGAGCGCGACCAGAGTGCGCAGATTGCCATGCTGGTGCAGTCGTTTGAAAGCCTTCCCATGCAGAAACAGAAGAAGATTGCACTCGCCGAAGCCAGCGAAATCCATTACGTGCTGATCGACGACATCATTTTTTGCAAATCCGACAACAGTTATACCACCTTCCATTTAACCGGAAGCAGGAAAATAACCGTCAGCAAGCCCATTTCCGAATATGAAGTCATTCTCGAACCCTACGGCTTTCTGCGGACGCATCAATCGTACCTGATCAATAAAAACAGGATTGTTTCATTTAAAAAGGAAGACGGCGGTTATTTGATGATGGAGGGGAATTTCCAGGCAGTGGTAAGCAAGCAACGACGCCATCTTTTGAAAGAGTTGTTTTTATAACCAAACAGGAGGCGATACCGGGTACCGCCTCCTGTTTGGTTTAGCTTAAAAGTGCTTTATTTCGCTGCTGCTTCGGTAAGTTTCACTTTTACGGACGTGTAATACAATGTCGTGGTTGCCTCAAAGCCGGAGTCGGTTCCGAAAATCAGCCACAGGTTGCCGCTAGCGTCGGTTTTGCCTTTGAATTCGCCTGTTTTGGTGAGCAGTTTGTAGCCGAATTTGTCGGTTCCGTTGCCAATGTCGCCAATCACCTTCATGTCCTTGCCATCACTTTTCTGCTGGATTTTGTCGATGTTCATGCGGTAATGTTCCTGGCTATCGACGGTCGTTTTGGGCTCTACACCTACTGCACCAATGCCCACGCTAACCGCATTCGGCGCGCCGCCAGCGCCCGCCCAGCCTTCCGAAGGCGCGTCGGACGCAAATTCCAGCGTGAATGCAGCCGTATATTCCTGGTTCGGTTTCAGCCCTGTCATTTTCTTTTTGAAATACATAAACAGGTCGTCGCTGTGGTTGTTACCCGAAATGCGGAAACCCTTTTTCTTCGTGTCGAGCGGAGCCGGCAAACTTGCGATTCCTTCTTCGAGCTTCCAGTCCGATTCCATTTTCACGGGATAGTCGGCAAAACCGGCTGTCCATCCTTTCTTGTCGCTGTCGAACTGGTCGTTCAATTCCAACTTGGGCGGCATCACCACTCCGGGATTATCGTCGTCGGTGCACGAAAGAAACAGGAACGGGAGTCCGAGCATTAACACTAACTTTTTCATGAGCTGTTTATTTGGTTTTAAATCAGCTTAGTGATGCAAAACCGCATGGGTTTGGTTGGAAAAGCGCTGCAAAAGTTGTGCTATTATCCGCATGCACCCCTGAAAATGAGCACGATAACCTGTGCTATTTTTGGTAATGCCAAATTATGCATTACCAGTTCTCAACCGGCAATGCGTTGTTTTCCCAACTGCTTTTTCCGGTTAAAGAATGTGTAAATAATCGGGAACACGAGCAGCGTCAGCACGGTGGCCGTGATCAGCCCGCCGATCACCACGATGGCGAGCGGTTTTTGCGTTTCGGACCCGATGCCCGTCGACATTGCCGCCGGCAGCAACCCGATCGCCGCCATCAGGGCAGTCATGACCACCGGCCTGATCCGCGATTTCACACCTTGCCGCACCGCCTCTTCCAGCGGCATCCGCGCCGCCAGGTTTTTGTTGAATACCGACACCAATATCACCCCATTCTGCACACATAACCCAAACAGCGCGATGAAACCCACACCCGCCGAAATCCCGAAGTTCATATGCGTAACGTGCAGCGCGAGAATGCCCCCCACCAGCGCGAAAGGCACATTGGCAAGCACCAGGCCGGCATCTTTGGCATTGCTGAACATGATAAACAGCAGGATAAAAATCCCGATCAGGCTCACGGGCACCACTTGCGCGAGCCGGTCGGTAGCGCGGACCTGGTTTTCGAATTCCCCTACCCATTCCACGGAGTAACCTTTGGGCAGGTCGTTCATCTTTTCTTTCACGCGCTGCTGCGCTTCGGCGATCGTTCCGCCGAGATCTCTTCCGCGGACAGAAAATTTAACACCGATAAATCGCTTGTTATTATCCCTGTAAACGAAGGCGGGACCGGTGATTTTGCGGATCGTCGCGATTTCCTTCAAAGGAATTTTGGCGCCCGTGAGCGTCGGCACCATCAGTTGCTGGATGCTCTGCTCGTCACGGCGCGATTCCTGCCTGTAGCGCAGCCGGATATCGAACTTCCGCTCGCCTTCGTACAGAATGGAGGCCGTTTTCCCTCCTATCGCCATTTCGATCACCGCCTGCGCATCTGCCGTGCTCACGCCGTATTGCGCCATTTTGTGGTCGTGGAGGATGACGCTGATTTCCGGCTGGCCGATGTTGCGGATCAGGCCGAGGTCTTTGATACCGTCCACATTCCGCACGGCGTCCATGGCCACATTGGCGTATTTTTCCAGCTCCTCCAAATCGCTACCGAATATTTTGATACCATTGCTCGCCTTGTAACCCGCCACGGCCTCGGCCACATTATCGACGATCGGCTGCGAATAGTTGTACAAAACGCCCGGGTACTGGCTGAGCAGCGCGTTCATCTCGTCGGTAAGTTGCTCCTGGTTGATCTCCCGCTTCCATTCCTTCTGCGGCACCAGATCAACCTGGAACTGACAGAAATAGAAGCCGTTAGGGTCGGTGCCGTCATTGGAGCGGCCTACCTGGGAAAGCACTTGCTTCACTTCGGGAAATGTTTTCAGGTCGTGGCGGATCTTTTGCGACATTTTCACGCTCTCGGGCAGCGACATGCTCATCGGCAGCTCGGCCGTCACCCATAACGCCCCTTCGTTCAGCTGCGGCAAAAACTCGGTGCCAAGCAGCGTCGCCGAAAACAGCGACACGCCCAAAAAAGCCGTGGCGGCGATCATGCTTAGCTTTTTATGCGCATAACACCATTCAAAGCCCCGCGAAACGGTTTTATCGAAGAAATTGACGACCGGATTGTTCTTTTCGCGCACGTTCTTGTTCAGCAAAAACGAACACAGCACCGGCACGAGCGTAAGCGTGTAAAACAATGCCCCCAGCAGCGCAAAACCCAGCGTGTAAGCCAGCGGACTGAACATTTTACCCTCCACTTTCTGGAAACTGAAAATGGGGATCAATGCCGTGATAATGATGAGTTTTGAAAAGAAAATGGCTTTCCCAAGCTCTCCGCCCGTCTTTTTGATCAATCCCAGCTTCGATAAGCGGTTGAAACGCTCCATTCCCCGCTTGTGCGCGAGGTGGTCCAGCGCCACGAACACACCTTCCACCATCACCACGGCTCCATCAATGATGATCCCGAAGTCTATCGCCCCCATCGATAGCAGGTTGGCCGACATCCCTTTGAGATACAAACACATGAATGCAAACAGCAACGCGAGCGGAATGATGATCGACACGATCACCGTCGTCCGCCAATCGGCCATGAACAGGAACACGATAACCGTCACAAACACAATACCTTCCAACAAGTTATGCTTCACCGTTTCGGCACAGAATTCGATGAGATTGTCGCGATCGTAGAACGTCACCATTTTCACATCCGGCGGCAGTATTTTTGTATTCAGCTCGCTGATTTTCTCCTTGATAGCGGCCAGCACTTCGCTCGGGTTTTCGCCTTTCCGCTGCACAACAATGCCCTCGACCACGTCGTCGCGGCCATCCAGCCCCACTTGCCCCACCCTCGGCAAATCCGACTCGCGCACATCCGCCACGTGCTTCACCAGCACGGGATAGTCCTTCACGTATTCAACGATAATGTTCTCGATGTCCTGCGCCGATTCGAGGAGCCCGATGCCCCGCACCACGTACGCCTGGCCGTTTTTCTCGATCACATCACCGCCGACGTTGATATTGCTCTTGGTAACCGCCTCGTACACGTCCAGCGGCGTAATATTGTATTTGGCCAGTGCGGTAGGGTCAACCTGCACCTCGTAAATCTTCTCGCGGCCGCCGAATGCCACCACATCCGCCACACCCGGCACGCTCCGTAATTGCCTGTCGATTACCCAATTTTGCAGTGTCAGCAGCTCGCGGCTGTCGCGGTCCTTGCTTTCGAGGGTATACCTGAAAATTTCCCCGGTAGGTCCGTAAGGCGGCTGCACTTCCGGGTCTACGCCTTCGGGAAGGGAAACCGTACGCAGCTGGTTATTAACCTGTTGCCGTGCAAAAAAGTCCTCCACCCCGTCGTCGAAAATAATCTTAATCACCGACAACCCGAACATCGTCACGCTCCGCACATTGGCTTTCTTCTGCACGGAATTCATGGCAATCTCGACAGGCTGCGTCACAAACCGCTCGATTTCCTCGGCACTGCGCCCATTCCATTGCGAAACGATGATGATCTGCGTGTTGGTAATGTCCGGAAATGCTTCCAGCGGCGTAGCCCGGTAGCTCGCAACCCCCGCGACCACCAGCAACCCCGTCAGAAAAAATATGAAGAACCGGTTCCGAAGCGAAAACCCAACGATTCCCCGAATGAATTTGTTCATGAGACGATTTTTGAATGAGTGAATGTGTGAATGAGTGAATGTGTGAATGTGTGAATGTGTGAATGACTGGCTAATTCACGCGCAAGCCCATTCACTCATTCACTCATTGACTCATTCACTCATTGATTAAGCGCATTATAGATAAGCAATTGATTATGAGACACCACCATCTCGCCATCTGCAAGGCCTTCGCTGATGTAGGCGCGTTTGGAGAGGTTGCGGAAAACGTCCACCGGGCGGGCTTCGATGTTGCTTTGGCTTGTGAACACCAGCACCCAGTTTTTGCTGCGATCGAAAATCACCGCCTTCGACGGGATTGACTGCATGCGTGTGTTTTCCTCGAAGTTGAGGCTTACCGTGGCATGCATTTCGGGTTTCAGCCTGAAACTCGCGTTCGAAAGCTGAATGCGGATTTTCATCGCCCGCGTTTCGGGGTCGAGCACGTTGTAGATTTTATCCACTTTGCCTTTGAAGACTTCGTCGGGGAAGCTGATCGTCTTGATGTCCGCGGACATACCGAGGCGGATTTTGGGAATATCGCTTTCATTCACGTTCGCCATCACCCACACGTCGGAGATTTGCCCCACGGTGAAAAGGCTTTCAGCATTGTCGGAGCGCAGCTGCGTGCCGCGGTTCACGTTTTTGTCCACAATAAAGCCGTCGATCGGCGCCCGCACGACATAGCTGGCCGACTTTGAAACGCCGTAAATCGATGAAATCGCCTTCACGCGATCGAGCTCCGCCTGGGCCTTGTCCACCATTTGCCGCGCCGTGATCATGTCGCGCTCGGGAACGAGCTTGCTTTCGAAAAGGTCTTCCGTGGACGACAGGTTCTTCTGCGCGATCAGCAGATCCGACTGCGCCTCGATCATCTGCCGTTCGAGGTCGGCCACCTCGCCGGAGCGGATCGTGGCCAGTTCCTGCCCTTTGCGCACATGGTCGCCCAGCTCCACCTTCACGTCCTCCACATTCCCGCCCACGAGCGGAAACACCCGGATCACCCGGTTTTCATCCGGCACGACCTTCCCCACGAGGGTGAGCTCGTTCCGCACTGTTTCCGTGCGCACCGTGTCCAGCACGATTTGCCGCATCATCGAATCCGACAGCATGAATGCCTTCGATTCTTCCTGCTGGCTGGCTTGCTTCCGGCACGACGCCGCCGAGAGAGCGACGATGCCGCCCACCATCGCAATCACTAATTTTTGCATTGTGTTATGGTTTAAAGGCCGAATAATTCTTCCCCGACTACAAAGTTCAGCTCTTCGTAGACCTTAATCCGGTCGGCCTGCAACCGGTTGAACTCCCGGATGCTTTCGTTGTAGGTTTCGATGAAATCAATGAATTCGAGGAGGGTTATATTTCTTTTTTGAAAATTGTCGTACATGCCGCGATTGAGCTGCGAAAACTGATCGGAAAACCTTGTCTCCACGCTCCTGAATGCATTTTCCGCAATGGTTACCTTGTTCCAGGCGGCATTTACCTCGTTGGCGATGCTGTTTCGTTTGGCGGTTTCCCGCGTTTTGAAATAGCTGATACCGCTTTTCGCCGCGCGGATGTTACCCTGGTTCCGATTGAAGAACGGCAGGTTCATCGATGCAGAAAGCCCGAAATAATGGAACTGATAGTTGCTCGCCTGATCGTACACGGCCCCCACTTCGATATTCGGTTTGGCCAGCGCCTTTTGCAGGTTGTAATTCAATTCCGCCTGCTTCACGGCCGACTCGGCCACTTTCAGGTCCGTCCGGCGCAGCAATGCGAGCTCGCGGAGGTCGCCGGGCGTTTGCTTTTCCAGCCGGTACCGGGCCATTTCCAGGCTGTCGACCACCGGCACCACGTAGGCTTCGCTGTTGAAGTAAATCCGTAAATCACGCTGGTTTTCAGTTATTTCAAACAGAATATCCGCCCGGTTGTTGCGAAGCTGGAACAGCAGGGCTTTCAAACGCACCACTTCTTTGAGCGACACATTGTTCCGGCCATATTCCCGATCAAACGCCTCGACGGTGGTCGCCAGCGTAGCGATCTGATTATCCAGCAGTTGCAAGGTCTGCCCCAGGAAATGGGTTTCGAAAAACAGTTGCCGGAGATCGAATTTCAGCGTGCGGGCCAGGTCGAAAAATTCCAGCTCCGTTTTCCGGGTCGTCTCCACATCCAGCGCCACTTGCTTCGTGCGCTTGCCGGCGCGGGTGATCACCTGTTGCAGGCTTATGAACTTCTGGCCTCCCCTGCCCACATCCAGCCATCCGCGCGAGGGGTTGTAGGCACTCAGTTCGATGCTCAGGTTGGGATTATCCCAAAGTTTGTCCTGGATTTCGGCGGCCTTCGCGATGTCGATCTGGTAACGTTCGGCGAGCAGGGTCAGGTTGTTTTTCAAAAAGAGACTGTCCGCCTGCCGGACGGTCACTTTGAGGGTGTCCTGTGCCTGCACGAATACGCTCGCACAGACCAGTAGCCCGATCAGGTAAAATCGCATAACTCTTGTTTTTGACGCTGCAAAGATTGAGAAACGGGGCCTTACCGCCACCATTCCGGCATTTAGAAAAACATTAAAAGTAAATTAGGAAAATATTAAAATCGCGGTTTGCAGCCGTTCAATGCAGTTTTTGAAGCTAGCACACCTTAATTTTCCATGAGGATGTACCCGAGCCCGGGCCTCGTCTGGATCAGTTTTACATCAAAACCCTTATCGATTTTCTTGCGCAGGTAATTGATATACACCTCCACGAAATTGGTGCCCGGGTCGAAATTCAAATGCCAGATATTCTTCACAAGGTCCATTTTTGAAATGACCGTTCCGGGGTTCAGGAGAAAATATTCGAGCAGGGCAAACTCCTTGGCCGTCAGCCCGATAAACTTTCCGGCGCGCGTTACCACCTTGGTATCCACATTCAGTTGCAGGTCGGCAATGCCCAGCACGCGGTTGCCCGCATCCAGCCGACCGGCATCCGAAAGCCGCAATGCAGCGTGTATCCGCGCAACTAACTCCCTGGAATCGAACGGCTTCACGATGTAGTCCGTGGCACCGTTCCCCAGCCCTTCAACCTTATCCTCGATTTCGCCGTAGGCTGTTAGCATGATCACCGGCAGCAGCGGTTTGAACTCACCGATATGCCGGCAGACGTCGAAACCATTCATTCCGGGCAGGTTAATATCCAGTAAAACGAGGTCATACCGACCGTCTAGCGCCATCTTTTTGCCCGTCAGGCCGTCCCGGGCGATGTCGGCATTAAAGTTTTCCGATTGTAAAACCCTGTAAATGTTCTGCGCGATACGCAGGTCGTCTTCGATAATCAGTACCGTTTTCTTCATCTTCATACATGTTCGGATCAGGTTTGCGTCAAAAGAAGAGCCAGCGGCGACACAAAGATTTGCATTCAGAACTTGCCGATACCGATATTATGGATTAGATTTTAATTAAATATCCTGGCATTTTAACATAATTATTTAATTATCAATTATTTAAAATGCCTGCCAAGAAAAGCGCATTATGGTCATCAATTTCTAACTATTTGTTATATACGCAACCCTATTCTGACCATATGACCAGCATCAGACCTATGCAAACCACCGATATTCCGTTTGGAATGCACCTCGTGCAACAGGCGGGCTGGAACCAGCTGGAAACCGACTGGCAGCGGGCACTTGCCTTGCATCCCGGAGGCTGTTTTCTCGCCGAGCATAATGGCAACCCGGCGGGAACGGTCACGACGTGCGTCTTCGGCAGTGTGGCGTGGATCGCGATGATGCTGGTGGATACAGCCGCCCGGGGCCAGGGGGTCGGGAAATCGCTCATGGAACATGCCATGTCGCACCTGGATCACCTCGGAGTGGCAACCCAGCGGCTGGACGCGACCGATCTTGGGAAGCCGCTTTACGAAAAACTTGGCTTCGCGGCGGAATACGAAGTGGTGCGCCTGAAAGGCATTGCCAAACCCACCGCCGAGGCCGACGCCACCCGCTGGACGCACGACACCCGCGACCAGCCGATCCTCGACCTGGATTCCCGCGTCACCGGAGGCCAGCGAGGCGCATTTTTGCATGCATTGGCAGAAAACAACGCATTTTTCCACTCCATATTCGACGACGAACTCGCCTACGCGGGCTCTCGCAAGGGACGCAATGCCATACAGCTCGGCCCCGCCGTAGCCTCTACGCCCGAAGCCGGCAGGCAGCTTTGTGACGCCCTGCTCGCACATTTCAGCGGAATGCCGGTGTTTATGGACATTCCTGTGCCCAACAAACCTGCATTGCGATGGGCAAAAGCACACGGACTGGAAGAACAGCGGCGCTTTACGAGAATGTACAGGGGAGAAAAACCGGTGGATCACCCGGAAATGATCTGGGCAAGTTCGGGGCCGGAGAAAGGCTAGCAAAAAAATAGTCGCGGCGATTCATTTATTTTCAGTATATCGCTATTTAATTGTTCAGCCGGGGGTGAATCGGACACAAAGCGCATGGCAAAGCTGAACATTCGTGAGAAAGCATATGCAAGGCTTAACCAAGATCATTAACCACTTCACACGCCGTGCCGGCGCATGCTGGCTGACGGCAGCATTACTTCTGACAGGCCCGCTATGCCCCGGCCAGTCGTTTTACGCCGTACTCGTGGCCGACACCCGCGATCCCGCGATCGGCTCGGGTTGTCAAAAAGACCTGGAAGAAATGTCGGGCACATTGCGGAGCATTTCCAAAAAAATCGAATACAATTACCGGGAGATCGTCTGCGATCAGGAAAAGTTTGGGAAAGCTGGCATTCAGGCGGCTATTTCAAACATCGAATGCAAGCCGGAGGACATCATTTTTTTCTACTACACCGGCCACGGGATCAGCAACGACGCCGACAGCAGCCGCTTCCCGGTGCTTTACCTGAAAGACGAAAATCTTGAACTCGAAATCATCCACGGCCTCTTACGGGACAAAAATCCGCGATTCTGCCTCACATTCGGCGATTGCTGCAATAACCTCGTGACAGGCCCAACGCCGCCCGCCACACGGGGCATTACGGTTACAAAGGACACCGAAATGCTCCGCCAGCTTTTTGTGCAAGCCAATGGCGACCTGCTCATCAGCAGTGCCAAAAAGGGTGAAAAAGCGACTGCACATCCCCGGGAAGGCAGTTTTTACAGCAACCACTGGATGCAGGCGCTCGCCTATGCCGGCAGCAAAGACAAGCAAGCTTCCTGGGAAAAGCTGCTGGCCGATGCCGAAAACCGGTTGCAGGAAAGCCTGAAAAACTTCCCAGATTCTGTCAGGCATCATTCGCAATGGATCGGCAACTTCCCCGAGCGGATTGGAGCGTCCGGGAGTAGCGTCGCAAACACGCGGGCCCGGGTGCAAGTGGTGGACCTGCAACGCTACATTTCCATCATCGCCGACAAAAAGCTTCCCGCCGCGGAACGCGAGCAGGCCGTGGAAATGGCCGTGAGCCTGTTCGGAAAGGATTATATGCAAAACGGCAAACGGCGATCGCCTCAGGTGCAGGTGGCGCGCAGGGACGGCACCACATTCGGTGTCCCGGTCAAGATTTATTTCAAAAATCTCCTGTATGTCAAATTCGACAAGGTGGAAATTACCTCCTATGACGCCGCGACAAAGGCCGGGCTGAAAACGATTACCGTCGATGACACCGTGCCGATTGCAGGTTTCCGGTAGCAAGCCACTATGCCCGGATTTTTTTGAGCATTTCAACTTCCATTGATATTACCCGAATGAAGCCCTCTTTCCTATTTGCCGTCGTGTATGTGCTGGCCTTGCTGCTTCCGGCGTCGGAATCGCTGGCGCAAAAACGCGGCATGGGCCTGAAAATGGACGACGCGCGGTACCTGCGCCTCCCGCGCAAGTCACCCAATATTGTATTCAAAGGCGTATTACCGGCCTCATTCAGCCTGCGAAGCCTGATGCCGGAAATCGGCGACCAGGGCATGGACGGGACGTGTGTGGGCTGGTCGGCGGCATACTACATGCGCACGGTCATGGAAGCTGGCAAACAGGGACTCACAGGTCAGCCGGCCAGGATCACCGCTACGGCATTCTCGCCCGGCTGGCTCTACGGGCAGATCCGTTCGGGACAGGATAACGGCTGTGCGGATGGCGTTTACCTTGAAGACGCGCTGGAAGTGATGAAAACGAAAGGATCGGCGTTCCTGAGCTGCGCGCCGGGGAATTGCACGGTCCGTTACGACCAATGCGACGACAAGGCTACCAACTACAAAATCGCCGATTACGCCACACTTTTCAGTCCGGGCGACAGCAGCTTTACCGCGGCGCAGCGCATTCATGCCATCAAATCAGCGCTGGTGGAAAGCAAAAGTGCCGTGCTCACCGGCATGCTCGTACCGCCATCCTTCATAGACGCTACCGGCGAAAACTGGCAGCCGGCACCGGGCGAATCGGCCGCCAATGCCATCGGAGGCCATTCGCTGGCCATCATCGGCTACGACGATCATGTGAACGAAGGCTCGTTCCTGATCGCCAACAGCTGGGGCACGGCGTGGGGAAGCGGCGGTTACATTTGGGCTAAATACGGCGACCTGGCCCGCTTCATCAAGAACGCCTACCAGATCTACACCGAACCGCCCGCCAGGCCGCAACCGCAGACGATAGCAATGCAGGGAGACATTGATTTTCTCACCGGAAGCGGCGCTATGGCCGTCCATTCGACCGTTTCGAAAGGTGCCCAGGTAACCATGGGACAACCAAAAACCGAAATGCTTACCTACACCATGAGCCAGCCCCATGCTTCGGGCACGCGATTCAAGATGGTGATCAGCAACAGCCGGCAATCGTATGTTTACATTCTCGGGTCCGACAAGGAGAACCGGGTTTCGGCGCTGTTTCCCGACAATTCGGAAGAAATGATCACAAGCGCCGTGGTCCCCGCCAACAGCCAGATGCTGATGCCTTCCCCGCATAGTTCCTTCACGCTCGACGACATGACGGGCGAAGATTATTTCATTGTATTTATTTCTCAAAACGAGCTGAACCTCGAAGAACTGGCCGCAAGAATTAAAAATGCCGACGGTACCATCGTGCAAAAAGCCTTTTCCGCATTGGGAGAAGAATTTATCTCTCCAAAAGCCATTTCCTACGCGCCCGGAAAAATTTCCTACGAAGTGAAAGGCGCTCCGAAAGGCAGCGTTGTTCCGGTACTAGTTAAGATCATACACCAATAAATTGACGGCATTTTCTTATTTTTAAATCCAGTTATAACCCAACAATCGCTGTCGTTTTGGACAAGTCTTTCTCTACCAGTCACAGAAAAGGCAAAACAATTGGTTTTTGCAGCATGCATTCCCCCGGAAAACGACTCCCAAGGCCCGTTTGGATAGTACTTCTTTGCATGATCGTTTCAACCGCAGCGAGCGCGCAGGATAAGATCATCGTCAGAGACGGCAAACAAATTGACGCCAAAGTGCTAGGCACGGATGCAAAATATGTCCGCTACAAAAGATCCGACAACCCGAACGGCCCCGATTACTTCATTTTCCGCTCCGACGTTCTTAAAATCGAATACCAGAACACCACCGAACAAAAAGGCGAGCCGCTTAAAATGGCACGGGAGACGGCAGGCGCACCAACAACAGCAGCATCTAACGACAACATCCCGGCACCAGCAGTATCAACTGCAACCGCTACCGAAGCCGCGGTAATCGATATAAAACTCCTCGAACAAAAGGCCGCACAGTACAAAAAGCGCGGGACCATTTTCCTGACCGCCGGCACGGCAGCCATGATAGCCGGGGCAGTGACGCTGATCAAACTGAACGGCGATTATGGCAACTACAAGCGCGAAATACAAGCCACGAACGACGCCTACACCGCCTGGTACCGCGCCAATTACGAAAAAGCCCCGCCCGCGGGCGACCTTCAAAAGCAGGAAAGTTTTGCCAAATTCGCTTCTCCGGGCATTTATTTCGGGGCGGCGGCCGTGGTTGGCGGGCTGGCACTTGACTGGCTCGGTATCCGGAACGTAAAAATCGCGAGAAAGGCGCGCGAGGAGCTGGCCCAAAAGCGGAAGACATTGTCGGTAAGGCCATTTTACCAGTCGGGGCGCAAAACGGCGGGCATCCGGATCGCGCTTTCATTTTAATACCCATTCACATCAGTTCAAACGGCATGATTAAGCTTTTTACAATTTTCGCGGCCCTATGCCTGGCTTTCTCCCCGCACCAGGAGGTCGCTGCCGAAAGCAATGCACCATCCGACACGCTTTATCTGAGAACCCGGGAAAAGAAAGTAGCGACGGTGAAGGAAGTTTATCCCGACATTGTGAAATACAATTCCGAAACTGAAAAGGATCTTTTGTCCATTCCTGTAAAAGAGCTGGCCGGCATTGTTTATGCCAACGGCACGCGGGACCTTTTCAATGCATTCGACGCGGGCAGCAAGCCGGATATCAAATGGCTGACCAACATTTCATTCAGCGACAAGCCCCAGGCCGGCATCAGCGCCTGCATATTGAACGAAGCAAGCAATATCACAATCGAGGTGAACGGCGCGCCGGCTGCGGCTACACGGTCGTTCAGAACGGTGCCTGCCCAGGCCGAAGGCTGCCTTGGCGGCGTTTACATTTCCCAGCAGATCACGCTGCGTGAGGGGAAGAACAATGTGAGGATACTGGCCGGTAATGCGTCGGGAAACAGCAGCTCGGATACGCTGACGATCGTTTACAGCAAAAATCCGAAGCGCATTGCTCTCGTGGTGGGCAACTCGTCCTACCAGGCAGGTTCACAGCTGCAAAATCCTGAGAACGACGCCAAAGCAATCACCCGCAAACTCACCGGGCTCGGATTTGAGGTGATTGAGCGGATTGATGCCCGGCAGGGCGACCTGCGTGCCGCTGTGGCAGCATTCGGAAGCAGCATTCAGGACCAGGACCTGGAAGTGGCGCTGTTTTACTACGCGGGTCACGGCATTCAGGTGGGTGGTAGAAATTACCTCGTGCCGGTGGACATTAATCCCCGCTCGGAGATGGAATTGAAGGTACTGGCCGTGTCGGCAGACGATGTGCTGGACCAGATGTCGGCCGCGGACGAGCATTCGCAGCGTACCAATATCATGATCCTCGACGCCTGCCGCGATAACCCGCTCAGCCGCAGCTGGACGCGCGGCTCCGGCGCCAGAGGTCTGGCCAGCATGAGCGCGCCTCCCGGCTCACTCATCACCTTCTCGACCAAACCCGGCTTCACCGCCCTCGATGGCGATGGCACCAACAGCCCCTACACCGCCGAACTGCTGAAAGCGCTCGACGTTCCGGGCCTGCGCCTCGAAGACATTTTCCGCACCGTGCGCATCCGCGTGATGGAGCTCACTAACCGGCAGCAGGTGCCGATGGAAAACAGCCTGCTCACCCGTGAGGTAATCCTCAACAAAAGCAAGTAATAGCCTCACATTCAAGCTATGAAACGGCTGCTGCTCGCATTGACATTGCTTCTCTTTCTGCATACTTCCTATGCGCAGCAGCCCGGCATTGGCGAGCGGACCAAAGCAACGGAGCACGCCCGGCAGGTTTTGAAGGACTTCGAATCGGCATTCAGCCTGCTTGCAAACCCTTACGTAACCGATGCCGCGGAACGAAACGAAGCCGCGCGGCGCATGCGTGCCAGCGTGCGGCGCGACGCGCGCTTTGAAAACGACCTGGTGCCCGGCAGCAGCATTTCCAAAACCATCAGTTTCGACGAATACCAGCGCATGGCGTTCACACGCTACCGAAAAAGCGGACTGGCGTGCCTTTTCGAATGGGAAGAAGCAGAGTTCAGGACGGTGACGGGAGGTTATCTCGTGCTGTTTTACGGGAAAAAGTCACTTTTCGGTAGCTATGACGACCGGCAGCGACTGCAACTGGAAAATGTGCCCTTCCGCGCGGGCGTTTTAATGCAAATGAATGGCAAACAGGTCGCGCATGCCGGTATCGCGTTCTGGGACACGGATTGGCGCGAAAAAAGTGACAATACGACTCCGCTTACCAGCCAGCGCCATCCGCTCGCATACCTTACAATGCCGGAAACGATCGATGAACTTGCACGCAAAATTAACCGTTCGATCGACCGGAATGCAACCAGGAAAATGGCCGTAGAAGAAATTACCTTTGACGGCCTCGGTATTTCCAACGATTTTTCCAGGCAACTGACCGGCATGCTCAAATCGTCGCTCGCGAAGCTGCGGAGCGACATGGAGACAGACTTCGCCCCCGGCAGCGCAGGACCGTTATTGAAACTACGAGGCAGTTACCGGAAATCGGGCGATTTGCTGACCATCGGAATACAGCTCTTCGGCCACCGCGACAGCCCCGCAAGCCCGGCCATTGAAGCCCAAATGCTGTTATCAAACATTTCCGATACGGACATAGCGCCCGCAGAACCGCTCATCCGGGAAGCCTTGCGGGTACAGGCCATTACCGCTGCAAGGCAAGAAAAGGGCAGCCCCGACGCACTGGTGCTCGAAGTGGTGACCAACAAAGGTTTCGGACCGCAATCCTACCGCGAGGGCGACACCATGACGGTGAAAGTGCGTGCCAACAGGCCGTGCACCGTGCGGATGATTTACCAGGATGCGGCTAAAAACCTTGTGCGGCTCAGAAATGACGATTTCGCGATCGCGCCCGAGGCGGTTGGAAAATGGGTCAGCATTCCCGAGCATTTTGAATGCGCCGCGCCGTTCGGCTTCGAAATGCTGCTGGCCTATGCCACGGAAGGGAAGTTCAGGCCGATCGGTAAGACGCAGTCGCAAAACGGCTTTACATTCATCCTGGACGATCTTCAAAATGTGGTGGACCTCACAACGGGCAGCGCGGAAAACGGGCAGGTAGCGAAAGCAATGATCCCGATCACGACACAGCCGCGTCGGAAAGCATTCTAAAAAAAGAGGCCCGTCGAAACCGTCGGGCGCTCTTCAATTTTGTAATAACCCACAACCCTAAAAACCCTTCGGCTCAGGCCCCGCTACCGGGACCCGGGCGTTTCCGATTTTTTGGGTCTGAGGTTTATCCGCATAATCATCAAAACATTATCACTGCTTTGTTACTTTTTTCAATATGTTTGGGTACCGGCTTCCCGAACCAGCTCTTTTTTGTTTTTTTGTAGAAATATCGAGGCGAATGACATTCCAAGAGTCCTGCAAACGCTACCGCGATTCTGACCGGTTGTTTTACGAAGACCTGCTTCAAGAAAAGCACGAGGCATACGCGTGTTTGTACCAGCAAACTCACCAGCAATGCATTCCCTATGTGCTCAACCGGGGCGGCGACCAGCAGCAGGCGGAAGATCTTTTGCAGGAATGTCTCGCAATTTTTGTCGTAAAAATCCGCGACGGCTCCTTCGTTTTTCAGGAGAATACCCGCATTACCACCTATTTCTACCGCATTTACATCAATCAATGGAAGAAAAGCTTCGAGCAATGGTCGCGGCGCGGGGAAATACGGCTGGAAAGGCAATTTGCCAGCGACGACGGTGACGATGAAGGCCGCAGCAGTTCGTTCAGGATCTCCGGCCTGGACGATGACGGCATTGCATTCGAAGCCGACCTGCCGGAACCGCTCCTGCAAGATTTCGACGAAGATGAGCGCAGCTGGAATTTCAGGAAGCTGGACCGGGCTTTTCATCTGCTTGCCGAAGACTGCCGGAAGATGCTGAAATGGTTTTATGTAGACGAGCGCCCGCTGCGCGAAATCGCCGCCGATCTCGGCATGACAGAGGCCTCGGCGACCGTGAAGCGCTTCAAATGTGCGAAGTACCTGAGGGAAAAATTTCATTTGAAGTGATAACAATCGGCGAAAACGCGTATCAACTCCTACAATCTCACCATTGAACCACGATTTTGAAGCTATGGAATTATCGCAAGAAACGTTTGATGAAATCCACCGGTACCTGAGCGGCCAAGGCACGCCCGAAGAACGCGCGGATTTTGCAAAACGGCTGCAAACCGACGAATCCCTGGCCCGCGCCGTCGATACCGAACGCCGCATTCGCGATGGTTTGAAAGCCAGTGAAAACAGGAAATTATTCAGGGACATTCACGCCCAGCTGCAAAGCGAAGGCGCATTAGCTTTCAAAAACACCCCTGATAACCAGAACGATACAAACATCACTCCCCTGCAACCGGCCGCCGGCCCTCAAACGACCAGGCGCTGGCCCTATATCGCCGCCGCAGCCAGCGTGCTCCTGGCAATAGGGCTTATCTGGTATGCCAACGACGAACCGAAACCTACGCAGATAGCTTCCAAAACCACCATAACCGACCAACCGGCAATACCGGATACAACGCCGCAAGCGAAGCCCGCCGAACAGCCCGCTCCGTCGAAAGCGGTTACTCCGGCAACGAAACGGCTTGAAACGCCAGCGCCAGCCTTGCCGGAAACCGACCTTTTTGCCGAATATTTCAAAGCAGACACGCAACTCGAAAGCCCGTTCCCAAAAGACAAACTGGGGATCAGCCCGGCTGCATTCCGGCAATGGCGGTCGGATACGGCGCGTGTGAACCAGGGTGTGCGCCATCTCGCGCAACGTGAAGCCGCCCTGGCGCTGCCCGAACTGCAACACGTTGAAAACAGCAGTTTCCGCCAGGTAAAAAACGCCGCCGAATGGTATATCGCACTGGCTTACCTGCAACAAAACGACCGTAAAAGCTGTGAAGAGCAGCTCAAAAAGGTCATCTCGAACACAGAAAGTACTTACAATCCGCAAGCCGTGGAACTGCTGGCAAAAATCCGCTAACTTTACGGTACTCCCTATCGAATGCATTTCATGAAGAGAATCTTTACCTACATCCTACTGACCTCCCTCGCCGTCGCATGTCAGGTGGACATGCCCCAAAAGCCTGTTTCGCGCTTCAAATTCACGCCCGAAAACGGCTGCAAGGCCCCATGCAGCGTCACATTCACCAGCGAAGCAGAAAACGCGGCAAATATTCAATGGGATTTCGGGGATGGGACGCCTTTGCAGAGTGGTGATTCCATCCCGCATGATTTTGAGACGGCAGGTAATTATCAGGTAAAACTGATTGTGAAAGGAATTGATGGCGGCAGCAATGGCTCCACCAGGACTGTACAGATCGGAGCTCCTTCCCCGGAAGCATTCAGCATCTCAGGCGGATACAATTTCCCGACAGACATCATAGCCGACTCCAAAGGCAACATTTACGTTTCCGGCACAGCCAAAGGCGTGGTTCGGTTCGGCAATAAAAAAACCCTGAATTCGGTCGCGGGTTCGGACGATTTCTTCGTCGCCAAATACAACAGCGCAGGACAATGCGTGTGGCTTTACACCGATGGCAGCACCGGTGACGATCATGCGAATGCCATCGCTCTGGACAGCGCCGGGCATGTATATGTAACAGGTTTCATCAGCGGCCCACTTACCCGGCAATCGGTCACGGCAAAAGGCGGCCTAGACGGATTTGTCGCGAAGATCAAGCCGGACGGAACTACCGATTGGTTTAAAACTTTTGGTGGACCACAAAACGACCAGGGAAGGGCACTTGCATTTTTTGAGGCAGCCGAAAGACCTAAAATATACCTGACAGGAACCGTTGAAGGTGATAATATCAACACCAATATCGCTTTTCCCGGAACCATGCCACAGAAAGCGGATGGTCGGGATGGCTTTTTGACAATACTTTCTGCCCTCGACGGTAATTTTGGGTCTGCCCACATGATGCAGGGAGCCGACATCCAGGCACCCGAAACGATTACAGTCGACGTTTACGGGAATGCCTACATTGGTGGTGCATTTCTGCAATCTATCAAATTTTCCAATGCGCTTAGCCTGAAAAGCGTTGACAGCGTAGATGCGTTTATCGCGAAATGGGGGCTTATTTCTGGAAGTTTCCTCTGGGCAAAACGCATTGGCTCCCGTGAAGTAGATTTCGCCTACGACATTGAAATTGATAAAACCTACCAAAACGTTTATCTAACGGGCATGCACAGCGGCGACATTGAGGACATGAACCTGCTCAGCGCCGGGGACGAGAATGTGTACCTGGGAAAATGGAGCACTTCTGACGGTAGGTTCCTCAACGCACGTAATGGCTTTAACTCCGGCGGAAAGGATTATCACGGGGGTATTGCCAAAACTGCAAATGGTAACATTGTCATTTCGGGATCTTTCACGGGCGCTACCGGCAGATTTCCGATGGGTGACAATTTGCTTGTTAATAGTGCAGGAGCGGCCGATATTATTCTCACCGAGGTCGATCCCGTTCTACTCAACCGCATTGATGGTAAAAAACCTGTCCGCGACGGAGGACCTACCGAGGACAGGGTCAACAAAATTTGTATTACCAACACAGGTTATGTGTATGTTGCGGGCTGGTTTTATGACAATTCAACATTTAATGAGATTACTCTAAACGGCAAGCATCAAGAGCGAAACACCTTCATCGCCCGCTACAAGCTATAACCCCAACCCATTACAAAAGAGCAGGCGAAACGTCTGCTCTTTTGCTTTTTGGAGGTGAAGTCTGTGCTGAAACTTGACATAGCATGGATGAGCCGCTTGCCATTTTTTTGCAATCCTGTTTATTTTTCGGCACAGGTTGTCCCCATGCGGACCGTCCGGTCGTCATAGGGTAAATCAAACGATAAGGACATGAAAGAATTCGCATTAATTTTCAGACTTAACAACCAGACGGACTTCCGCCCCACACCGGAGCAAATGCAGGAACGTATGAATTGGCTCGCCGGCATCGCCGCGCAAAACAAGCTCGCCGACAAAGGCAACACCCTCTCCGTGGAAAGCGCCAGAACGGTGCATGCCGACGATGTAGTCACCGACGGGCCATTTACCGAGATCAAGGAATTTGTGAGCGGGTACGTCATCGTGCGCACCGATACGATCGAAGAGGCCGTAGAACTCGCCAGGGGCAATCCGATCTTCAAAATCGGGGGAAGCATCGAGGTCAGGGAAGTAGTACAGCGCAAATAGGCCCGACAATGGTCTCTAACCCTGGAACACTGCACAGTCTTTTCAGAAAGGAGTTCACCCGGATGACGGCGGTAATCTGCCGTCATTTCGGACTGAGGCACATTCAAATTGCGGAGGACATTGCCAGTGACGCTTTTCTGACAGCTGCGGAAATCTGGCCGAAGGAAGGGCAGCCCGATAATCCTACGGCATGGCTCTATGCCGTAGCCAGAAATAAAGCGAAAGATCATCTCAAACATATCCGCGTCTTCGAAACGCAGGTCTCACCCGCCCTCCTCCGCGAAAGTGTGCAGCCGGAACCGGATTTCGAATTCACGGCGGAAACCATCGCAGACAGTCAGTTGGCGATGCTTTTCGCCGTTTGCAACCCGGCCAACGCTCCGCAGGCGCAGATCAGTCTGGCGTTGCAGGTCCTGTGCGGTTTCACGGTTGCCGAGATCGCCGACGCATTTCTCTCCAAACCGGAAACCATTAAAAAGCGGCTCCTGCGGGCACGCGCCAGGCTGCGCGAAGACAACTTCCGCATGGGCTCGCTGCACCCGGCCGATGTACAGTCCCGGCTGGATTCGGTTTTGCGCACGCTGTATTTGCTGTTTAATGAAGGTTATTTTTCCAAATCGGGCAACCATCTCATTCGCGAGGACCTATGCGCAGAAGCTATGCGTCTTGCACTCCTGCTTACTGAAAATCCATTCGTCAATTCACGCCACGCAGATGCGTTGCTGGCGCTGATGTGCTACCAGAGTTCGCGGTTCGATGCGCGGCTGAATGGCGACGGGCAAACGGTGCTTTTCGAAGCGCAGGACCAAAGTCAGTGGGACCGCGCGCTGATCGACCGGGGCAATTATTATCTCGTTAATGCGTGCAGCGGGGAAACCATATCGAAATACCACATCGAAGCAGGCATCGCCTATTGGCATACCACACCCGAAAACACCGCCAAATGGCCGCATATCCTGCATTTGTACAACCAATTGATTATCGTCGAGTACTCTCCCACAACCGCACTCAATCGCACGTTCGCTTTCGCGAAAGTGCACGGCAACGAGGCCGGGTTGCAGGAAGCGAAGAAGCTGAGCCTGGAAGACCATACCCCCTACCACGCCCTGCTGGGCTATCTGTACGCGCCGCTTTCGCCTGAGATGAGCGCATTACACTACAAACGGGCGATCGGTCTCTCGAAATCGCCCGCCGAAATACGGACGCTTCGCCGCGCATGCGACGACCTGGCAATTAACTGTCCGTAAATTTCACTTGCAGCACCTCATCAATCACCTCGTCCAATGCCTCGTTCAGCGCTTTGGGCGATTCGAGCATCGGGTAATGGCATGTGCCGGCGATTTCGATGAGCGAGTAGCCGTTCACCGCGTGCTTTTCAAGCGCTTCTACGTTGGTAGGCATGTAATTGACGTTGATCAGGTTCATTTTCGGCCTCAGCAATGGCAGAACTTCCCTTTCGATGCGGTCCATGATGAAAAATTGCGGCATGGTCTGCTGACCCATCGGCTCGTACGCCGCGCGGCAAGCGGCCACTACCTTGTCGATAATCCATTGCGGGGTTTCGGGGCCGAGCAGCACCATGCGGGCATAATGCTCGTTCGTATCGGCGTAGGCTTTTTTTGAATTTTCGATGATTTCTTCTACCTGGCTATCATACTCGGGCGGAAGCGGCGTTGCGAGGTTTTTGAAGTTGTCGACGGCGATGAAACCGATCACCGGATCGGGATAGGTGGTTGCGGCCATGAGAATGAGGTTCGCGCCGAGTGAGTGGCCGATCAGGATTACCCGTTCGAGGTTTAACGCGCGGATCAGGTTGATAATGTCGTCGGCCATGCCGCGGAGCGTCCATTCGGAACGGTTCGTGCCCGATTGCCCGTGGGCGGCCAAATCCATCGTTACGACTTTGTATTTCTCTTTGAAAAACGCGACCTGTTCTTTCCAGTAGGTCTGATCGATGAACGAGCCGTGGACGAAAAGTAGCGTCGCGGGTCCGCTTCCGTACGTGTTGTAGCTAATGGGCGTGCCGTTGCTGATGATCGTTTGCATAGGGTTGTCTGTTGAAGTGATTATTGATTTAATACAAATAAACTACTCCGGAATGACAACCCTTTGTCAGCAGGCCTTCTGAATTACAAAATCTTCATAAATGCGACCAGCGCCTTCTTCTCGGAGACCGTCAGATTGAGCTTATCAAACGGCAGCGTCTGGTTTTCAAGGTTAAAACCCAAACCATTCCCACCACCCTGATCGTAAAAATCGACTACTTCTTCCAATGTCTTGAAAACCCCGTTGTGCATATAGGGAGCCGTAAGCGCCACGTGGCGAACCGTGGGCGTTTTGAATGCATAACGGTGCGGCTCGCGTTTCGTCAGGACGAATTTGCCAACGTCCGGATCTACCGACTTACCCTCCGCAGTCGCGGGCGTGCCCAGCACCTCACTTTCCGTTTCCTGGTAGGCAGGCGGCACGGTGCCGTTGAAAAGCGGGAAAAAATGGCAGGTCGCACATTTGGCTTTGCCCATAAACAGGTTGAAACCGGACTTTTCTTCCGCAGTAAGCAGCGTTTCATCCCCGCGGAAATGGCGATCCAGGCGCGTATCGAGCGACGATAGCGAGCGGATGTAGCTCGCAATGGCATTTTTAAGGTTACTTTCCGTCACGCCGTCGGAATAGGCCTCTTCGAACAGTTTCCGCGATTCCGGCTCGTTGCGGAGCGCGGCCACGGCATCGGGGAGCGAGCCGTGCATTTCCTGCGGATTGCGGATCACATCGCTGGCCTGATCTTCGAGGAAGGTAACGCGCGAGTCGGCGAACTGGGCGGCCTGGAACGAGGCGTTCAGCAACGTCGGGGCATTTCGGCTGATGCGCATTCCATTAAAACCGAGCGCAAAGCTCTTGGGCTCGCCGTCGGTGAATGCCTTGTCGGGCTGGTGGCAGGTAGCGCAGGTCCGGCCCGAGTTATTGGATAATATCGGATTGAAAAACAGCATTTTACCCAAAGCGATTCGCTCGGAAGTCATGCTTTGCTCTTCAAAATTGATAAAATAATTGGCATCGAAAGCCCCCGAATCGGTGAGTGTGCGTGCGGACGTCGATAGCAGCCTTTTTTCTGTAAAAACCGGGATACCCAACGCTTTCTGTGCGTCGATCACGCTGCTGCTCAGCGGGTTGGCATAGTGCCTGATAAATTCCAGCCGATCGAATGCATCGAAATCCGGCGATTTGCGGATGTAGGCCAGTGCCGCGTCAAAAGCGCTGTGAAGCTGCGCTGCCGGGCCGTCGTTCGTTTTGGTATAATGCCGGAATTGCCGCTGCATACTTTCCAACGCCGCGGCCACTTCGGGCAGTGAATGGAATGCAACCGGCGAATCGAAACCGGTAATGCCCATTGAAACGATCCTGAACACTTCCAGCCGCATGGCATCGAATATGTGACTGTCCGTCAGCTCATTGGATTCTGAAATCCTGCGAAGCCGGTTCACATTGGCGCGGATCACATTAGCCGCATGCAGCATGTCGGGGTAAGCGTCGGTGGCCACTTCGGGAAAAACCATTTCTTCCAAAACCTGAAAACTCTGCGGCTCATTCACGCGCAGGTCGTCGTCCACCTCGGGGATATTCGGGCCGTTGAGGGCGCGGGTCGTTTCGGGACTGTAATAGGCGGAAATGAATTCGACACGCTTGTAGGCCAACCGGGCGTCTCGGAACGACGCCTGAATGGCCGCCGGGCGACGTGCGCGGATGTCGGTCTGCAAACGGCTTACGGCGCTGTCGAGCCCGGTCACGTCCTGCATGAACGTGGTCTTGACCTGCCTGGCCGGCGCCGCGTCCGGCTCAGTGAGCCACCAGATGAGGCAAACAATGAGCGGGATAATGATGATCAGAAAAAGGGAAAAAAGTAGCCTCCTGTGACGGAAGATAAACGAATTCGGGTTACGCGTGAATTTCAGCATGGGTAGTGGGCATTGAATCAAAAAAGGAAAACTCCTGACCCGAAAATTCCGGCCAGGAGTCTGAAAACTATATAAATTAACGAGGCAGACCTTCGATCAGAATGAGCTGGCTGGCCTGGTTTTCCGATTTCCGGACCGAGCCGCCGTCCACTCCCTTGTATTTATCACCGCGCCAGGTGTGCGCCTGAATGCCGAGCATGAATGTATTCGCACGGCCGGTAACATCCGACACGTCGATCATCCCGCTGCTTTCCCATGAGCCGGGCGCAGAAGCTCCACCTACATTGTACTTGGCCGCATCGGCCTCGGTACGGCGGTGGTCGATTTGCAGCACCGGCGTCAATTGCCGGGTATTGAGGTTATATTGATACACATAGCCATCATGCGTTTCGTCGCCGTAGCCATTGGGATCTTCCATGATGTACACGTAATCGAACGTGACGCAAACGTTATCCGGGTTTTGGAACGTGCCGGCAATGCCATTGCGGTCGTCGCCATCGAGCAATACTTCCAGTTTACCTTTGGCAGGATCGTTCGCGTCCAGCACGAGGCGGTAAACGCGGCCGTATTTCGAGCGCGAGTAGTCGGCATTCGGACCGGTGTCGTCCTGGCCGGTTACTGCAAAAATCACTTCGCGGCCCTGGGCGCCCCCACCCTTCCGGTAATCCACATCTTCCACACGTCCGAATTTGATCGCTTTCAGATCATTCACCTTTGCGTTGATCTGCGCGCCGGTGAGCGTTTTGTGGTTATCAATTTTCACAAATTCAACGTCGTAAGTCGAGCCGGGCGTCATAGCCATTTCCTTCTGGTTGTTGTCGGCGCGTTTGAGCATGTACAATGAGCCGTTGTCGAGGTCGCCTACGGTGTTCGACATGTACATCGCCACCTGCCCGCCATTCACATCCGAATCGTCGTCGCCAATCAGCACCACGGTTTTACCCGGATAGGCCGTTTTCGGAAGCGGAACGGCATTTTCGGCGCTCCATCGGCCCAGTCCTGCCACTTCGCGGGAGATATTCGCCTGGCTCACATCCGCGTCCACATTCAATGCATGCGTGCGCGATTCCTGGCCGCTTTCACCCGAAGTAAGGAATACCGGCCCGAAACCGTGCTCGACAGGCGTCACGAGCGTCGCCGAGCACAGGCGCCACGTTCCGCCGTCGGAATTGAGCACATATTCGCCCTTCACCGGCTTGAAGCCCTTGTCGAGCGTAATGCGCGACACCGCGAAATTGTCTTCGTTGTTGACCAGGATCGTGTAATTACCGTCCGGGTTCTGGAAAAGTCCTGCACCATCCGCCGAGCCGCCGAACACGAAGTTGGGCGATTGTTCGAGCTGGTCGTCGCTGCTGAGAAGCGAGTAAAGCTTCACATTGCCAGCCGAAACGCGCCCGTTGGTGGCACCCGGAAGCAGCTTCGCCAGCACGGGCGTTACCGAGCGGTTTTGCAGCGTAATGTCGGGGCTGTTCGGATCGCGGTGGTCCTGGCATGCGCCGAGCACGCACAACGAGGCCAGGGCGGCGTAAGTAAATAGTGGTTTCATGGTGATATAGAACTGATTGTGTGAAATTGTTTTCACAAAGAACAGCCATTCACTTTGCGCAGAGTTTATGCATTTATTATCAGTTTGTTAAAATGATTACGAACCGCCCCAAATGAGCCGGAATGGGCTTTTGCTTTGCTGGCGCCGCGTTTTATCTTTGCCGGCTTACCATCAATCCTATGCCATCCATCAAAAAATCACTTTTCACGACGCTCATCGCCGGCGCGATACTGGCCCCATTTGCAACTGAGGCTCAAAACAAACCCAGAAAACTGCCTTACGTACAGCAGGAATGGACAAAAGAATACCGTCCGTTCCGCATCGCGGGCAACCTTTATTACGTAGGCACTTACGACCTGGCCTGCTACCTCATTGCCACACCGAAAGGCCACATCCTCATCAACACAGGCCTCGAAAGCTCCGTGCCGGTGATCCGCAAACACGTGCAGGCGCTCGGGTTCAAATTCGAGGACATTAAAATACTCCTGGCCACGCACGCGCATTACGACCACGTAGAGGGTATGGCGGCCATTAAACAAGCCACCGGGGCCAGGCTGCTAATCCAGGAAAAAGACGGCAAAGCCATGACCGACGGCGGCGCATCCGACTACGCGCTGGGCGGCCACGGCAGCACATTCGAACCGGTGACGCCCGATCAGCTGCTTAAAAACGGGGAGATCATCAAGCTGGGTACCATGCAGGTAAAGCTCCTGCACCATCCTGGCCACACACCCGGTGCAAGCAGCTTCTCGTTCACCGTCAGGGACGAAAAACGGGCGTATAAGGTCTTTATCGCGAACATGCCGAGCATTCTCGACGAAACGAAATTATCCGGTATGCCCGGCTATCCGGAAGTGGGTAAGGATTATGCCAAAACGCTGGCCGTGATGAAGAACGAGCGGTTTGATATCTGGCTTTCCTCTCATGCGAGCCAGTTTGCCCTGCACCAAAAGCATAAACCCGGCAGCCCATACCGCCCCGAGGCATTCTTCGACCAGGCCGGCTACGACAGCGCCCTCGCCGGACTGAAAAAACGGTACGACGAAAAGAGCAAGGAAAAGTAGGACAACAAAAAATGCGCCCTTTTGAGGCGCATTTACACTGGCACGGGCGCAGGAGCGCCCATGCTCAGTGTTCTATCATCGGTTTTAGTTATTCGTTGCGAGCCACCCGGTGCGGACGGGAGACCGGTTAGTAACCGGGATTTTGTTTAAGCTGCGGAGATGAGTTCAGCACCGTTTGTCCGATCGGGAAGATTTCGGTGTGGCTGCCGGCATCCGGCGTTTTGTCCCACCAGGTGCCTTTTGTGAACACGCCCCAGCGGATCATGTCGGTGCGGCGACGGCCCTCTACGAGGAACTCACGGCCCCATTCGTCGAGCATTTCCTGGTCGGTGAGCTGGCTGCCATTCGCCTTGTAAAGGCTTGGCGAATTGGCCGGGTAGTTGCGCTTCCGCACCGCATTGAGCAATGCCGCCGCAGCCGCTTTGTCACCTGCACGGTATTTGCATTCAGCCAGCGAGTAATAAATCTCCGCAAAACGGATCTCCGCATATGCCGATGCGATCTTGTTCACATCGTCGCTCGGGTAGAACGGATATTTCACCGGGAAAATACCCGAGTTGTTGTCCGCATTGTTCATATTCGACGTTTTGTCGGCGATCGGCGTGCCTGGTTTTGCGTCGAGGAACTTGCCTACCTGGTCGCGGAGGTACAGCGCGTACGGACCTTTGAAACCGCGTACCGTGTCGGGCTTGCCGGCGGAGTTGGTGTAGGGCAGGTAGCCGTGCAGGAACATACCTTCGCGCTTGCTGTTGCCCAGGTTTTTGTATTTTTTCAAACGGACATCATCCGGATATTTCTGAAACTTCACGAATGGCTTGCCCAATGCGAACGGATATTCTTTTCCATCCACATCCAGCCCCGGCTGCATGGCATACTTGGGGTTGGCATCGCCGAAATCGGTAAATCCGAGGTAGCGCGGCGCAAGGTTCGGCAGCATCCAGAAGTACATTCCGCTGTCATACTGCCAGTGCGTGAGCCCGAAGCTGCCCGGGAAGCCGAACACCGTTTCCTTCGAAGTCGCATTATTATAGTCAAATGGCGCATCCCAGCGCGATTCGAGCGCGTAAGTGCCGTATTTGCCATCGATCATTTCCTGGCAAAGCGTAGCACAGTCGGCAAACCTGTCGGTGCCGGTGTACACTTTGGAATTGAGATACAACCGCACGAGCAGCGACGCCGCCCCACCCTGCGTCCAGCGGCCCACCGCATTAGCGCCAAGGCTTTGCACCGTCGGCAGTTTTGGAAGTGATTCTTTCAGTTCGTTTTCAATGAATGCGAAGGCTTCCTGCGGTGTTACCTGCGGCCCGCCGGCAGTTTCACCTTTCACTTTGGTGACGATCACGATGTTGCGGTAGAAATCCAGCAGGCGGATGTTCAGCCACGCGCGGAGCGTGCGGAGCTCGGCGATCATGCCGTCCAGCTCGGCATGGGTCATATCGAATCTGGATGGGTCGGTGATCCCCTGCAAATCTTCCAGCGAGTTGGTCGCGAGCGTTACACCGCCGTACAATGCATTCCATGGATCGGCCGTGAAGCCGTCGTTCGGTGTCCAGGTGTGGTAATGCACGCGTTGGAACTGTCCGCCGTCGAACCAGTCGCCCTGGCGATTGGGCGTCATGAGCTCGTCGGAGCTGTTTTCCTGCAACATAAACGTGTTGCCGCCCTGAATGCTCCAATAGCTGTGCTCAAATGCCCGGAGGAAGTCGCGGGTCACGTCTTCGCGTGTTTGAAGGAAGTTTTCGGATGTGATACGGTCGTACAGTTCCTCGTCCAGGTTGGTGCAGCCGGCGGTTGCCATCAGCAGCATTCCGGCACCCAGGCGTCCTATGTTTTTTATTATGCGATTGCTTTTCATTGTCATTTCAAAAAATTAGAAGGTAAGCTGAACGCCGAGCAGCAGCTGGGTGGTCGACGGGTAGTAATCGAGCGTACCGTTGTTGTCACTGTTTCTGTTCACGCCCGGGTACAGGCCATTGACATTGATCAGGTCGGGATCGCCGCCGGTGAATTTGGTGAATGTCGCCAGGTTGCGGGTCGTTGCGTAAATCCGCACCGATTGCAGGAATTTCGTCTGGATAGGCTGCGTGTAGCTCAGCGTGACATTATCGATTTTCACAAACCCGCCCGGTTCGAGGAAGTAATCCGAGAGCGCCGAATACGTCGTGGGGCTGGTCAGTTTCGAGTATTTGCCACCATCATAAGCTGATTTCAGTACGTTGGCATTCTCCTGCGTGGCTGGCGTGCCCAGGTAAAACGCGTAGGTATTGAACAATTCATAGCCGAATGCGCCGCGCAGGAACACGCTCAGGTCCCAGTTTTTGTATTTGAAATTATTGGAAAGACCCATGGTAAACTTCGGCAAACCGTTTCCTACAAACTGCTTATCGTCGGCAGTGGCCTGGTTACCGGGAATCACCTCTCCTTTTTTGTTGTACACGAGCAATGCGCCCTGGTCGTTCACACCGGCGGATTTGAGGGCAAAGAAGCTGCCGATGCGGGTATCTTCCTGCAAGCGCTGCAATGTGCCCGGACTTCCCGGCGAAGGCATGCCCACCACGTCCACGTACTTCTGGCCGCGGAAAAGCGAGTTCGAGAAGGAAACAAATTTGTTGTTGTTATAAGCGCCTGTGAAACCGATGTCGTAAGTGAAGTCGCCTTTCCGAAGTACCGATGCATTCAGCTGCAACTCGAAACCGGTGTTGCGCATCGTGCCCACATTTGCGAAAGTCTGTCCCTGGATGTTGGGCGGGTTGGATACATTATAGTTACCAAGCAAGTCGCGGTTGGTGCGGATGTAGTAGTTCAAACTACCGGAAAGCTTGCTGCCGAAGAGTTCGAAATCCAGACCGGCATTGAAGTTGGCCGCTTTTTCCCAGCGCAAATCGTAGTTGGTATTCTGGCTCGGGCCCCACACCTGGTAGTTGATGCCATTGTACAAATAGTAGCCGTAGCCGCCGTAGGTATCCAGCGAAAGGTAGTTTCCGAAATCCTGGTTGCCCGTCTCGCCATAATCCGCACGCACTTTCAGTTCGTTCAGCCAGGGGATGTTTTTCAGGAATTGCTCCTGCGTGGCACGCCAGGCCACGGAAGCGGCCGGGAAGTAACCCCATTTATTGGAATAACCGAATTTCGAAGAACCCTCGCGGCGCAAGCTGGCCGACAGGTAGTATTTCTGGTCGAAATCGTAGTTCAAACGGCCGAAGAAGGCGATCAGTTTGGATGAGTTTTTGTAAGAACCGACATTGTTAATCCCTTCCTGCAAGTTCCACAATCCGCTACCCAGGTTGTTGTAGGTCAATACATTGGAGGGAAAATTCTCATTTTTTGCATTGAAACCCGAAGCTGTGAAGTACTGGAACGAGTAGCCGCCCAGCAGCTTGACGGAATGCTTGTTCAGATCGAGGTAATAGTTACCGATCCATTCAAAGCTTTTCTGATCGTTTTCTTCGAGGATTTGCTCGCCGGTGTTCCGTTTGTTGCCATTCACGATCGTCGTGAGCGTCGACGGTGAAAATAGATACCTTCTCATCGAAGAGTTCACCTGGCCGATGGTCACCACGGTATTGAGGTTTTCAAGAATGTTGATTTTCGCTGAACCATTCAAATCCATCAGCTTGTACTCGCGGTCGGACTTGACGCTCTTCGCGACTTCAACCGGGTTATTTGCAAAAAATCCGGATGTCAGATAGGCATATTTGCCGGTTGAGTCGCGCAGGTCGAGCGTCGGGTTCAGGGTCAGTGCGTGGTTAAAACCGGCGTAGTACGCGTCACTCGTCTTGGTGTAGCGCGGCGCAGCGGTAAACGACAGCTCAACAAGGTTGTTGGCCGTTTTATGGTTGATATTGATCCGGCCGCCGTACTCGCGCTTGGCCGAACGGAGGTCTATCCCGTTCGCATCGCGGTAGTCGAGCGAGGTGAAGTAGTTTGTTTTGCCGTTTCCGCCCGAAAATTGCAGGGTATGCTTGTGTGAGAAAGACGGGTTGCGCTTCACTTCCTTCATCCAGTTGGTATTACCGCCGAAGTCGACTCCGCGTTTGTTGGCAAGAAAATCCTCTCTCGAAAGCACTTCCAGCTGGTTGGTAGCATAGTCGAAAGTGGCGTAACCGTCATAGAATATACGCGAAGTTTCCGATCCCTTTTTGGTCGTGATCACGATTACCCCGTTGCTGCCCCGCGTACCGTAAATGGCTGACGCTGCGCCGCCTTTGAGGACGTCGATCGACTCGATTTCGTTCTGGTTGATGTTGTCGATGTTACCGCCCGGCACACCATTAATCACAAACAACGGGCCCAAACCGGCGCTTCTTGACGACGCCCCGCGCAGCTGGATGCTGGGCGAAGAGTTGGGGTCTGCCGCAGACGTATTGGCCACCGAAAGGCCGGCTACCTTGCCCTGGATGGCCATCAGCGGGTTGTTACCGCCCACACGGAGGAGGTCCTTACCCGAAAGGTGCGTAATGGCGCTGGAAACCTCCTTTTTGTTCAGCGAGCCATAGCCGATCACCACCACTTCGTTCAGCGTCTTCTGGTCTTCGGCCAGGTCGACTTCGATGAAAGTCTTGCCCGCCAATGCGATTTCCTGCGTCACATAACCTACATTCGAGATCGTGAGCGTTGCATTGGCATTGCTTACATCCAGTTTGAACGTTCCGTCCACAGCAGACACTGTTCCGTTATTGGTGCCCTTTTCGACGATCGCTACGCCGGGCAGCACGTCGTTGGCGTCTTTGATCTTACCGGTAATCTGCACGGATTGTGCGCTGGCTTGCCAGGCCGAAAGTATCATCAGCAGACAACCCAGCCATGCGGCTGCCTGCGCAAAAGAATGTCGAACCGGCGAAAGGCGTCTGCCCGGACCGGTTGATTTGTATAATTTCATTTTCATGAAGGATAGTTGGGTGAAAAGCCCCCCGGCGTTGTTACTATTTAATTATAATATTGGATTAATTAAGAATGCTGCGAAGTTCCGGGTTTAGCGGGTAACGGGATGATCGTTTTGTCTCAATTTTGAATCAAAATGTCTCACCCCGAATTTTTATGATTTAACTAAGATTTTAGTGGATATCTTTACATGCCGGTTGTGCCAGGCTGTGAGTTTATAATGCAGATTAAATTGGTGAGAATATTCATTTCCATCCTGCTGTCGCTATGGATTGCAATGCAAGCCGTTGCGCAGGATATCCCATTCTATTTCAGGAATTACCAGGTTTCGAACGGCTTGTCGGGTAATGCCGTCGGCGAAATGGTACAGGACAAGAAGGGCTTCATGTGGTTTGCGAGCCGCAACGGCCTCAACCGCTTCGACGGCCACACTTTCCGGATTTTCCAGAACATTACAGGCGATTCGCTCAGTATCGGCAGCAATTCGATATTTGCATTATACGAAGATACCTCCGAGAAGCTCTGGGTGGGCACGCACAAGGGCGTGTACCGGTACGACCCCGTCGCCGACCGCTTCGATGCATTCAAACTGATCCCGGCCGGCGAGGTGCTTGAAATCCGTGGCGACCGCAATGGCAATATCTGGATCATTTCCAATCTCCAACTATACCGCTACCACCTCCGCACAGGCCGCGCCGCCCGGGTCGACCTGGGCAACGACCAGCCCGTTTCGCTGCACGTATCGCCGGCAGGAGCCGTTTGGGTGGCGTGCAATAATGGCGTGGTGAGGCATTATCAGCAGGATACGGGCCGTTTCGAGGCTTTCAATGTGGGCCAGCTGTCGGGCGTCCGGGATATTTACGGCGCCATGACGCTCCATGCGGTGGGCGATTCATCGCTGCTGATCGGCTCGATGAAGAAGGTGCTGCTGCTGAATGTAGCCAAAAAGCAGGTCCGCAACCTCACCGCAGCCGGAATGCCGGGGGAAGACGTTCAGGTGCACACAATTTTCCAGAAAAGCGACCGCGAATTCTGGCTGGGCACGGAATCGGGATTGTACATTCTCGACCTCGTCTCGGGAAAGTCGCAGCACATTGTGCGGGAGCGCTTTAACCGCTATTCGATCACCGACAACATCATCAATTCCATCCTGCGCGACCGCGAAGGCGGCATCTGGATTACGACGCAGTTCGGCGGGATCAACTATTATTCGACCCAGTTCAACAATTTCCGGAAGTTTTTCCCAAAACCCGGCAACAGCATCAGCGGCAGCATTGTACACGAAATCACAAAGGATCGGAACGGGCATTTGTGGGTCGGCACGGAAGACGCCGGGCTGAACCGGCTGGACATTCAAACGGGCCAGTTCAAGGCTTTCCTGCCCGACGGGCGCCACGGCAGCATTTCCTACCGCAACCTCCACGGCATGGTGGTGGACGGCAACGAGCTGTGGGTGGGAACTTACGAACACGGCCTGGACGTGATCGATCTGCGCACCGAGCGGGTGGTACGGCATTACAATGCATCCTCAGACCCGCGCTCGCTGAGCAGCAATTTTATTGTGACGATGTACAAAACGCGCGAAGGGGACATTCTCGCAGGTACATGGATAGGCCTTTGTAAATACAATCGAGAAACCGACGATTTTACCCGCATTCCATTCTTTAACAGCCAGGTACAGAGCATTCATGAAGACGCCGAGGGCACATTGTGGGTAGCCAGCTATGGTCGCGGGGTGTCGTATTATAATCCCAAAACCCGGAGACAAGGACATTTGCGGTACAGCGCAGACCGGCCGGGAGGCTTGGTGGATAATTACGTCAACAGCATCTACCAAAGCTCCGACAAGAGCATCTGGCTCTGTACCGAGCACGGCCTCTCTCGCTACAATCCCCAAACCGGCAAATTCCGCAACTACCGGAAAACCAACGGCTTGCCCGACAACCAGGTGTTCAGGGTCCTGGAAGACGACGCCGGGAATTTCTGGATTACCACCTCGCGCGGCCTCGCGAAGCTCGACGGCCGCACAGACCACTTCACAAACTTCCACACCGGCAACGGCCTTCCGACGGACCAGTTCAACTACAATTCGTCGTTCAAGGACCCCGACGGAACGCTGTACTTCGGTACCGTGGCCGGGATGGTGGGATTCAAGCCGGCCGCATTGCTGCGGAATGCATTCGTGCCGCCGGTGTACATTACCCGTTTGCAGGTCAACAACCGCGACGTAGATATCCGGGCGGAAGACGCGCCGCTGAAACGATCCGTGATTTACGCCGACGAGCTCACGCTGCCTTACCAGAGTTCGAGCCTGAGCTTCGACGTGGCGGTGCTGAGCTATGTGATCCCGGAGCAAAACACCTACCAATATCAGCTCGAAGGCCTATCGAAGGAGTGGGTGCCGATTCAGGACAATAACCGGCGTATCCAGTTTTCGAAACTTCCGCCGGGCGACTACACGCTCAAAATTCGCGGTGCCAACAACGACGGCCTGTGGAATAACCGCGAAACGCGCCTGCGCATCACGATTCTACCGCCGTTTTGGGCCACGGGCTGGGCATATCTGGTTTATGTGGTGCTGGTGGTGAGTATTATTGTTGTAATTTTCCGTTATTATTTTCTCGCCCTCCACGAAAAAAGCCGCCGGCAGATCGAGACGATTGAAATGGGGAAAGAGCGGGAGATTTATAACGCCAAGATCGACTTTTTCACGAATGTAGCCCACGAGATCCGCACGCCGCTGACGCTGATCAAAATGCCGCTTGACAAGCTGCTGGCCAGCCGGAAATCGGACCCCGAAACGATTGAGAGTTTGAATATGATCGATAAAAACACCTCCCGACTGATAGATTTGACCAACCAGCTCCTCGATTTCCGAAAGGCCGAGGCGAACAATTACAGCCTCAATTTTACCAAAACCGACATTAATGACCTGCTGAACGACGTTTTCGCCACGTTCCGCCCGGCAGCCGAGCAAAAGCAGCTGCAATACAAACTCGAACTGCCGCGCATTACCTTGCAGGCATTTGTAGACGAAGAAGCGTGTAAGAAAATCACGAGCAACCTCGTGAGCAACGCGATCAAATATGCCGAAAGCAGCGTAAAAGTGAAGCTATCGCCCTTTAACAGCGACGACCTGCTCTTCCACATCGAGTTCACTAACGACGGCCCGCTGATCGGCTACGACGACCGCGACCGTATTTTCGAGCCTTTCTACCGCGCCGAAGGCCACAGCAAGGAACAGGGAACGGGCATTGGCCTGCCCCTCGCCCGCTCGCTCGCGGAGCTGCACAAGGGCACGCTCGAACTGAAACGCTCGGACCTCGACCAGAATACGTTCCTGCTATCGATCCCCATTCACCAGGACTATGAGCTGGATCTGAAAAAGGAGGATGAAAATTCGCAAAGCGCCGAACCGGATGAATCGGAACAGACTTCGGCCAACCCCAATAAGCCGAATGTGCTGCTGGTGGAAGATAATGCCGAAATCCTGGGCTACCTGGGCCGCGAGCTGAGCCTGGATTACAACATTTTCAGGGCCGGCGACGGGCGGCAGGCGATAGATCTGTTGCAGGAAGAGAACATTCACCTGGTGATCAGCGATATTATGATGCCGGTGATGGACGGCATTGCATTGTGCCGCGAAATGAAGAATGACGTGCGTTTCAGCCACATTCCCATCATTTTGCTCACCGCGAAAAACTCAATCAGCTCAAAGATCGAAGGGCTCGAAGTGGGCGCGGACGCTTACATTGAAAAGCCGTTTTCACTGGACCACCTCTCGGCGCAGATCAGTAACCTGCTCCACAACCGCGACATTATCAAGGACTACTTCGCCCGCTCGCCGCTCACGCATATCAAAGGCATCGCATTCTCGCGCGCCGACAAAGATTTCCTTGAACAGCTGAACGCCATCATCACCGTCCACATCGCCGACAGCGACCTGGACGTGGATATGCTTTCGTCCAAAATGAACATGAGCCGGCCGACGCTTTACCGGAAGATCAAAGGCATTTCCGACATGACTCCCAATGAATTGATCAACCTTTCACGGCTTAAAAAAGCGGCGGAATTGCTTGCGGAAAAGAACTACAAAATCAACGAAGTGGCGGATATGGTGGGTTACAGCGTGCCGACCAACTTCTCCCGCGATTTTCAAAAACAATTCGGTGTAAGCCCATCCGGTTATGTAAATACGTTGTAAGTTGGCCGTTTTATGATACATTTGCGCATTATTTAAATTAAGTCTAAATAATGATCAATGTATGAAAGATTTACCAAGACGCTCCCTCCTATTACTTACCCGACCGTCGCTCTGCGCGTTACTCACGGCCGTGCTACCGTTTTCGGGGCAGGTTGCGTGGGCACAGCAGTCGGCGCCGGACAAAAAAGTGAAACAAACTACCACCCAGTCGGTGCCGAAAACCGGCAAGGGCTCGGTGAAAGGCAAGGTGCAAACGCCTGACGGCAAGCCGGTGGAATTTGCCAATGTGGTTGTAAAAGGCACCGGCAAGGGCACTCAAACCGATGAAAAGGGCGCATTTACCATTAACGACATCCCCGAAGGCGAGCATAGCCTGCTGGTGCAGCACCTCGGGTTCACCTCCGCCGATCTGCCATTTACGGTAGAAACCGGCGAGCAAACGGTGCTGGAAGCTATTACCGTGCAGGAAGGAGACAAAAACCTGAATGAAGTGGTGGTTTCAGCCGGCCGCGTGCGCGAGAGCCTCAATTCCGTGCCCGCGTCGATTGCCGTGCTGAAAGCGAAGGAAATCCAGGAACAGGCGACGATCAACAACTCCATCGCGGCGATTTTGGGCAATACCATTCCGGGGCTGGGAATGCCGAATAACAAGGCGACCAACACCGGCCAAACGCTGCGCGGAAGGAGCCTCCTGGTGCTCGTGGACGGCATTCCGCAGTCGACGCCGCTCATGAACGGTAACCGCGACATCCGCTCCATCGACCCTGCCGTGCTGGAACGCGTAGAGGTCGTGAAAGGCGCGACGGCCATTTATGGCAACGGCGCCGGCGGCGGGCTGATCAACTACATTACCCGGAAACCGACCGAGAATAAAGCGATCGCCGGCATCACGCAGCTCGGCATGCATGGCAATCTGTTCCACATGGCCGATACGCCGGGCTACCGCATTTCGCAGATGCTGGAAGGAAAGATCAACAAGTTTTCCTACGTTGTGAGCGGCCTGCTCGACCGCACCGGTGTGTACAAAGACGGTGCCGGCGATGTGATCTCAACGTCCAATGGATTGGGTGAAACGAGGCTTTACAATGCCTACACGAAGCTTTTCTATGACTTCAATGCCGATAATGAGCTGGAATTCTCGTTCAACCTGTTCAGCAGCCGGCAGTATACCAAATACGTGAACAAACCGGGCGTTTATGGCGAAACACCGACTATCGCCGTGCCGGGCGACAGTCCGGGCGACGCGGAAGGCACGCCATTCAACTACAACTTTTCGCTTCGTTACCTGCGTCGCGGGCTTTGGGCAAAAACCAGTATGGACATTACCGCCTACCTGAACGGTTTCGAATCAATGAACGCCTACACGGCCTCCACATCGGGCTGGTATGGCCCCGGGCAAACGCAGATCACATCGCGCAAAAAAGGGCTCCGGGCCAACTTTTACACGCCATTCAATGTCAGCCCGAACTTCGGCGGCGGCGTTACCTACGGGATCGACATCCTGGGCGACGTGACGAACCAGGTGCTCACCGACGGTCGCGTGTATGTGCCCGACATGAACATGACGAGCATTGCGCCTTACGCACAGGTGAAGCTGGACATCGTCAAAGACCTTACCCTGAAAACCGGTGCGCGGTTTGAAAACATCGGCATTGATGTGAAAGATTACAGCACGCTTGCCAAGGGGCCCAACGGCGAGGGTGCCGTGGCCGTGAAGGGCGGGAAACTGGACTACAAGGCATTGAACCTGAATGCAGGCTTGCGTTACTCGAAATACAGCCTTTTCAACCCGTTCTTTAACTTTTCACAGGCATTCGGGATCAGCGAGCTGGGGCGCATCCTCCGCTCGGCCACGACCAACACGATCGCCAACCTGAACACGAAGCCGATTATCGTCAATAACTATGAGGCCGGGTTCAGCAGCCAGTACAAATTCGTGCAGTTTACAGCGGCCTATTTTATCAGTACTTCCAAACTCGGCGCCGATATGGTGACCGTGAATGGCGTGATGACCCCGCTCCGCTTGCCGGAGGAAATCAAAGGCTATGAATTCACACTCGATTTCCAACCGTCTGACAAATTATCGTTCGGCGGAAGCTACTCGTATGTGGAAGGCAAAGCCGACCAGAACGACAACGGCCATTTCGACGACCCGGAAGACCGCTACCTCACCGGCGCGCGCATTACCCCGCCAAAAGCAACTGCATTTATCAAATACCAGCCGACAGACAAGCTTAACCTGAACCTTTTTTGGGTATATTCGGGTAACCGCAAGCGATTCGACAAGCAAGCCAACGGCCGCTACGGTAACGGCGAAGGCCCGGTAGATGCCTACGATCTTTTTAACCTGAATGCCTCGTACGTGTTCAGCAAGCACATTCGTGCGGCTGTGGGTATCGAAAATCTTCTGAACAAGACTTATTTCAACACGGTGAACCTGTTCAGCGGACAGGACCTGGAATACACCCGAGGTAATGGGTCCCGGTTTAGTTTGAATGTGTATTACAATTTTTAAGGTTATTGACCCAGTTTGATGATCAAACGGCCTGCCTCTGCGCAGGCCGTCTTTTTGTTACCCAATGCCGATTACAGGCATTCGAACAAAAAATACTTCGCAACTGGTGGTTACTATTACGGTTGAAGGCCCCTTTGGGCAACTAAGGAGTGTGATCGTCCGAGACGTTCGCTGCACTTTATCAACGAAGCAACCATGACCCTATCCGACCGCCTCATTCGCTATTGTAACCAAAACAACATCCGGTACGCCGGCAAACGCATTGTAGTAGCCCTCCACCTCGACCAGCGCAACCAATATACCGACGGAGACACACTCTGGCGGTCGCTACGCACGAGCGGCGTCAAAATCAGTCCGGCCACGGTGTACGATGCCTTAAACTGGCTGGAAAGCGCCGGTTTCGCCGAGCGAAAGCTGGTGGACGGGCGCAAGAATATGTTTCGGGTGAAAAGCTTCGTTCCGGCGAAGTGAATTTGTTGGGCTGATCGCCAACTTTTCGGATTCAACCACTGATCCGATCCGAGGCCGGCCGGCGAAGTGAAACGGAAGCCGCAGAAAAGCAAAAAGCACTTCGCAAATTGCGAAATGCTTTCTTTTTTTGAGCCCCCAGTCGGGATCGAACCAACGACCTACTGATTACAAGTCAGTTGCTCTACCAGCTGAGCTATGGAGGCCTTTTTTCTTTGTGATACCGTTTGTTATTCCGTTATCATGGTGCAAAAGTAGTCGAGCGGGATATACAATGCAACCTTTTCAAAGTAAATTTTTCAAACTTTTTTTCAGGTTTCAGATAGCTTCCTGAATAATAGTGAGTTGGTGTTTCAGCTCGTCCAACTGGCTTAATGCATTATTGATCTTTCTTTCGAATTCCGCTTTCAAACGATCGGAAGTTTTCGATTTCGCAAAGAACTCGATGTTGTTTTGCCAAAGCGCGATGTCGTTTTCCAGCTGCGTTATCTTGCGGCGGATATCATTTTCCTTGCGGTAAAGGTTGCGGCTGCTTTCGCCGTCACGCACCAGTTCCACTTCGCTTTCCAGCACGGCCTGCTCCTTCTCCTTCGTCGACAGCTGGCCGATCGCGCTCACGTATGTATTGATTGCCGCGATATAACGCTTCTGAATGGCCTGCATGTCTTTCTTAGGCACGAAGCCTATGGACGACCATTCCGACTTGAATGCGCTCAACAAATTGAGCGACGATTCGTCCTTATCCTTCGCTGCCGCTTCGATGCGTTCGATGAGGTCGGTTTTCAGTTTAAGGTTTTGCTCGAATTCTTCTTCAACTTCGCGGTTTTTGGCGCGTTTCTGATCGAAATACGAATCGCAGGCTTTTTTGAAGCGGTCGTAAATCGTGTCTTTGAATTTCTCCGGAACCTGGCCGATGCCTTTCCATTTCTTTTGGAGCTCGATTACCTTCTGGGTTGTGGAAGGATTGTCCTCGCCGGCCGCCAAAACTGCCTCGGCTTCTTCGCAAAGCTGGTTTTTCAATTCGAGGTTCTGCTCGCGCTTCGATTCCAGCTGTCGGAAGAACTCTCCCTTGTTGTTGAAAAACGTTTTCAGCGCAGCCCAGAACTTCTTGCTGAGCTCCTTGCCTTCCTCACGCGGCATGATGCCTTTCAAAGCCACCCATTGGTCCTGGAACGCCATAATGTCCTTCGTTTTGGCATTCCATTCTTTAATGCTGCCCGAATTGTAGGTTGTGAACGGAACAATCGCCTCGTAAATTTTCAGCTTTTGCTCGTAGTTCTCCTGCATGGATTTCTTCTGCTCGGCAAACTGGCCGCGTTGTGCATCGTAAAGCACATCGAGTGCCTCTTTGAAGCGCTGCCAGAGTTTCTCCTGATCTTCCTTGGGCGCCGGGCCGAGGTGTTTGTATTCTTCAAAAATATGGTTGGCTTCGTTCAGGATTTCCCGGGTCATCGGGCGGCTTTCCAGCGATTTGCCTAGTTCTTCCACTTTCTCGCAGAGCTCGGCTTTGAGTTCCGCGTTGCGGCGGCGGTCGAGTTCTTTGAGTTCGAAATAGATGTTCCGGTTGCTGAAATAGCGGTCGATCAGCGCATTGTAAGTCGCCCAGAGCGTGCCATTATGCGGCGAGGCCACATTACCGGCGCCTTTCCATTCTTCCTGGATCTTTTTGAATTCCTCCCAGCTCGATTTCAGGCCGCTCGCGTCGGTTTCGCGCGTGCCTTCCTCGTCCACAAGCGCGCGCAGGCGACCAAGCAGAGCGGTTTTTACATTGAAATTCTTCTCCTTTTCCTTCTCCTGGCTTTGGTAGAAAGCATTTTTCAATCCGCGGATCTCACGGCTCAGGGAGTCTATTTTCTGCGTTTCAGCATCATATTTGTACTCGAAACCGTCCTCTCCGCCCGTCTCTTCGACGAACGTTTTCAGCGCGGCTTCGCGGTCCTTCAGTTTGATCTGATCAAGCACCGTACGTACCCCCCTGGCCACAGATTCCGCCTTTTTAAGCTGGGCAGCGCCTGAGCCTTCTTCCCGGATGGTCGCCAGTTCGTTCTCCAACAAGTTAACCAGTTGCTCCTTAGACAATTGGCTGTAATCCACATCAGGCGTTTCCTCCTCGTGCTCTTCCGTCAACTCATTGTTAAGATCAATTTCAAGGGTATCAATCGTTTTTGGTGCCAGGTCGTCCTGCTCTTCGCCTTTGACCCCTTCTTGTTGTTCTTGTGCCATCGTGATGCTTGTTTCGTACGTACGGTCTCTTACAGATTACAAATCTAACAATCTTTCCCTTGAAATGGCTACTTTTGGCATCCTAACATTGAACATATTAGTATCCAATGGACCATAATATTGCAAATATTCGTCACGACTATCAACTAAAAGGCTTACACGAATCGGATCTCGACCCTGATCCGCTGAAACAGTTCAGGTTATGGTTTGACGAGGTGCTCAAATCGGGCATTTCGGAATCGAATGCGATGCTGCTCAGCACGGTTTCGGAAGGCCGACCGTCGGCCCGTGTTGTGCTCCTGAAAGACCTCGATGAGCGGGGCTTTTCATTTTTCACCAACTACGAAGGCAGGAAGGGCCGCGAAATAGAGGCCAATCCGCAGGTAGCGATTACATTTTTCTGGAAAGAGCTTGAAAGACAGGTCCGTATCGAAGGAAAGATCGAAAAGACCCCGGCGACTGAATCGGACGAGTATTTCGCCGTGCGCCCGCGCGGGAGCCAGATCGGCGCCTGGGCTTCGGCACAAAGCGAAGTGATTCCCGACAGGGAATTTCTGGAAGCAAAAACAAAGGAATTGGAAGCCCGTTTCGAAGGCCAGCCCGTACCGCGGCCCGCACATTGGGGAGGTTACCGCGTCGTACCCGATTACATCGAATTCTGGCAAGGACGCCCCAGCCGCCTGCACGACCGGTTAGCTTATACGAAGGCGGAAGATGGCTGGAAGATTGAGCGGCTGGCGCCGTAGGAGTTATATTAATTTTGAATGATTGAATGATTGAATGGTGCGTTTATGCAAACCTGCTATTCAATCATTCAATCATTCAATCATTCAAATCATTTCCTCTCACTCATCGCCACGAAGTCCCGTTTTGCGGCGCCGGTGTAGATTTGGCGTGGGCGGCCGATTGGCTCTTTGTTCTCACGCATTTCTTTCCATTGCGCGATCCAGCCTGGAAGACGGCCGATCGCGAACATTACGGTAAACATATTGGTAGGGATTCCCAGTGCGCGGTAGATGATACCGGAGTAGAAGTCTACGTTCGGGTAAAGTTTGCGCTGTACGAAGTATTCGTCTTCCAATGCTGCTTTTTCCAGTTTCTGGGCGATTTCGAGTACAGGGTCGTTGATGCCCAATTTGTTCAGCACGTCGTCCGCAGCCTTTTTGATAATGCGTGCACGCGGATCGAAGTTTTTATAAACCCGGTGGCCGAAACCGAACAGGCGGAAGCCGCTGCTCTTGTCTTTGGCCATATTGATGTATTTCTGTGTATCGCCGCCGTCCGCTTTGATCGCTTCGAGCATTTCGATTACTTCCTGGTTGGCGCCGCCGTGGAGCGGGCCCCACAATGCGCTGATACCCGACGAAATCGAAGAGAAAATGTTGGCATGGGACGAACCGACCAGTCTTACAGTCGATGTAGAGCAGTTTTGCTCGTGGTCGGCGTGCAGGATCAGCAGCTTGTTCAATGCAGCCGAAACAACGGGATCTACATTATATTTTGCTACCGGCAGCGAGAACATCATGTTCAGGAAGTTGGAGCAATAATCGAGGTCGTTTTGCGGGTAATTTACCGGATGTCCCTGTGATTTTTTGTACGACCACGTCGCGATCGTCGGCAGCTTGGCGAGCAGGCGGATAATGTGCAACTGCGTCGCGTCTTCCGAGTTCTGGCCGTTGGCATCGGGGTAGAATGCGCTCATCGCGCTCACCAGCGACGACAGTACGCCCATTGGGTGTGCATTAACCGGGAAACCTTCAAAAATTTTGCGCATATCCTCGTTTACGAGTGTATGCGTGCGGATTTCATGTTCAAACTCAGCGAATTGCTTTTCAGTAGGAAGCTCTCCGTAAATAAGCAGGTATGCAACTTCAAGAAACGACGATTTTTCGGCCAGGTCTTCAATCGAATAACCTCTGTAATTCAGGACACCCTCTTCGCCGTCCAGGAATGTAATGGCGCTTTTGGTGGCACCGGTATTCTTGTAACCCGAGTCGATCGTAATGTACCCGGTCTGGTCACGCAATTTGGAAATATCTATCGCCTTTTCCTGTTCACTGCCTTCAATTATGGGGAACTCGTACTTTTTACCTTCAAGGGTCAATTCAGCTATTTGGGACATAGAAATAAGAATAAAATTAAAAGGGTTAATTACAAGGCAGGCCAACCGGTCAATTCAAGACAAAGTTTTTCGTTAACAGCGATTTACTTACCCAACAAGTTAATTTTGTGTTAAATAGGCCCGGAGACTAACCATTTCCCCGTCCGACACAAGCCGCAATATCCTAAAAAACTGCGTACTTTCTATTACTATCCGTGGTTTATTTGTGAAAAATCAAGACAGAAACAATATTATTTCACAATTTGAAGGATTTATGAGAATATTCTACTGTCGCACGTGCATTTGGCAACTTCCGGCATTTATAGTGGCTTCGCGCCTCCATCGGATTCGGTTCCAGGGTCTGTTAACCGCACATTATCCTGCTCTTTTACCAATATTCTTTTGAAAAGGTATCTCAGGCTCAGCCCGGCCAGAATGACCGGCAACAAATGCGCGCCGTAAATGAATGCCTTGCCTGTGATCCGGTACGAAAACGACGAAAAAGTCACAAACACGTACATGAACCAGCCGATCGCAACAGCCGTGAACGCGAGGTATGTGAATATCGCCGTCTTTTTGCGCGCCAGCCGGTAAACCAGCTCGCATAGCGCCAGCACAACGCCTACCACGACTGTCACCGTAAGCAATGCCCGCGGAAAATTGCGGATATAATGATGCTTGTACACCAGCACCCCTATTTTCCCGATCAGGTTCGGATGTGCTAGCAAATAGGCGTCCGTGACGCTCAATACCAGCAGCAACAGCAGGCTGCTCCATTTACGATTCATTTCAACGACGTTTTTTCGTTTGGGTTACACCTACATATTACTTGCCTGCCCGTTTTTAAATTCCCGGTAATGCCGGATTATGAAAGCTATTTTTTCAGCCTCCGTCCATTCGTCCGGTATCCAGCTGATTTCCAGCCCATCTTTCTCCATCTTCCTGAAAAACGTCATTTGCCGCTTCGCAAAGCGGTGGATTTCGGTTTCGAGCCTTGCGTGCATTTCGTCGTAGGTCATCGCACCGATGAGGTACAGGGTAATGTATTTGTATTCCAATCCATAGTAGATTAATGAATCGGCATCAATCCCCTGATTTAAAAGGCCTTGTACTTCTTCTATTAAACCTTGCTTTAACCGCTCGGCCAGCCGGTTGCTAATGCGTTTTCGCCGGACGTCAACTGGCGGGTCGAGCCCGAAAATGATGGCCGGATAAGCCTGTTCTTCCGCTCCGAACCGGATTTCCTGCTCGGGATGCTCCCGCGTGAATGCTGCGATTTCGAGCGCACGTACGAGGCGTTTGCGCGTGGATGTGTCTGCAAGCGCGTGGTAGGGCGATGTAGTCCGCCGGAAATGTGCAAGCAGCTGTTCGGTAGTCTGACTGGCAAAGCTTTCGCGCAGCGCCTCATTCACCGGCACAGTATCCTGGGCATGACCTTTCAGCAATGCATATAAATAGAACCCGGTGCCGCCGCAAACCACCGGAACGCGGTCATGCGCCCGGATGGCCTCGTAAGCCTGCGCGAAGTCGTACTGGAAGTCGTTGACATTGTATTTATCGCCCGCGTCGCGGATATCGATCAGGTAATGGCGGATCGGCACCCCGTCCACTATATATTCACCTAGGTCCTTACCGGTACCAATGTCCATTTGCCGGTAAACCTGCCGGGAGTCCGCGCTGATGATCTCACCGCCGATCCCGGCCGCCACACGCGTTGCAAGGCGTGTCTTTCCTGAGGCTGTCGGGCCGAGAATGATCAAAAGTGGTGGTTCAGTTTTCATCCGGCAATGCATTAGGAAAGGTTTTTACATATTTAATACTGCCCAGGTTGGATATCTGCATAAAATCGTCCGTCTGGGAAGCCATATCCATGCCAACAGGCCGGTTTGAGCGCGCCATTTCATTCAAATTCAAATACACGGGCCGCGGCGCAATGGTGCCTTTGGCTTCGAAACCGAGCTGCCGGTAACTGCGCCCGTCGGACCATTCAAGATCTGCGTAGGTCATAATGTCGTCCGGCTGCTTTTCCAGGATGAATGCCTTTAACAATTTATCAAACGCTCCCACCACGTTCGTCCCCGCCAGACTCGCAAAGCGGATCAGCTCATGCGAGCGGAATGGTTTGCTTTTTTGCATGAAAATGCGGGCGTTGCTGAATGTGGACACCGCCACCAGAAGCTCGTCCGCAGACCGGTCCACGGGAAATTCTGCCGGAAGGACACGGAAGTAGCGCGCCGGAAGAAAAAGCCCGTACCGGAACTTGGACGACACATTTCCATTCAAATGATTCGCAGTCAGAAATTGCTCCGTGGCCGCTTTATCAATCCGGCGCACCTGCGTGAGGCGGGCGGGAATCCTGGCGGAGCGGCCCAGCATAGCCGCAACACGGGACAATACAATGGCATTGCGTGCGATCCAATAGTCTTCCCAAAGCACCACAGCCTGATGTCCCCCGCCCCGGGCGTTCGCCAGAAGCCCGGCCAAACGATCCGGCAACCCGGTTTGCTGCGCGTGGCGCCATGCATTGAGCGCTACCGGAAAGATCTTCATCGGCGCTCCACGGCCATCAGCTACTTCAATGACCGGCAAGGCAGGATCCGTTCCGCTCGCAGGCATGCATTGGAATCCCATGGCCGCAAGGCGGTTGCAGATTTGTTCAGGAAAGAGTATTTGTTCTGCCAATTCGGGTCAGGTAAATGAGCGGGCAAGTTAAGGCGGGAATGCATTACAACAAAAAAACGCGCCGTTGAGGCGCGTTCCAATGTTTGGCATAATGAGTGCTTATTTGCCACCCAACCCGAAAATGATCCCGACGTTCACACCGCCGAATTTCGAAGTGGATTCAAAGTCGATGTTGTTTGGCGAACCAGTGTCCGACGCGTGGTTTTTGTTGCCGAACACGAAGTGGTAAATACCTTCCACCTGGATACCCAGGTTACCGAATGCGAACAAGATACCTGCTCTCGGCGCTGTACCGAAGTTGCTGCGTGTAGACGATTCCAGCACGGTTTCACCGTTCCATTTCGCTTTGTATTTCGAGAAATACACCCCGGCGTCACCACCAATGTACGGACGAATCACGCCGTCGGTGAAGAAATAGTCCAAAGTACCTGTTACGGGCATCAGCGTTCCGGTGCTGCTCAGCGTTTGTCCGGCTACGCGGTAGTCGCTTCCATCGGCGTAAATCTTACCGGCCACCCCTATCGCGAATTGCGGCGAGGCAAACACACGCAAGTTCACACCACCACCTGCAATCGTTTTCGAATCTTCTACATTAGATTTGGCGACACCACCTTGCAATCCGAGTGAAAACTGTGCAAAACTTGCCGAAGTGCCCGCAACCATCAGGGCGAGAACGGCCAGCGAAAGGATTAGTTTCTTTTTCATGTTGACGTTTTGATTATGGTTAATAGTTTGCAAACCAACTATCCATAATCAGTCCAACACGGAAAAATTTCATTAGCTCCTGCCTACCGAATTGTCATACAATCCATTATCATGACAATTTATATTTTTTATACTATTTCAAAGCGGTTGTTTCTGTGCAAAATATTCCTCATCCTGACGGGCTGCCTCCCAACCGATCAATGCTTTTTTGCGCAGGCTGCCCCAGCGGTATTCGCCCAAAACGCCTTCTTTACGGATCACCCGGTGACATGGAATAATGTAAGCGACCGGATTATCGCCCACGGCCGAGCCCACGGCCCGTACTGCTTTCGGATGCCCGATCCGCTCGGCGATCTGCTGATAGGTGGTCACGGCGCCTTGTGGAATGCTTAGCAATGCTTCCCACACTTTGAGCTGAAAATTGGTGCCCTGCACAAGCAACGGCAGCTTTTCGAGCGACTGGCCGGCTGGCTTAAAAATGCGCCCGATATAGCCGGCCGTGAGCTGTTGATCAGGGCGAATGGTCGCATAATGCCACTTTCTTGCCAGTTCGATCAACTGCATATCGCGGGTGGCTTCGTCCACAAAGGCCATTGCGCAAATGCCCCGTTCAGTGGCGGCGATGAAGCAATCACCAAACGGAGTTTCATGAAAACCATAACTGATTACCAGCCCCTTACCGGCGGTCTTATATTCCTGCGGCGTCACGCCCTCGATGGAAATGAAATGGTCGTACACCCGGCTCTGGCTTGATAACCCGGCCGATTCCGCCAGTTCGGCAAGGCTGGTCGACTCGCGAATGCGGTCTTTAAGATAACCGGCCGTGATGTATTGCAGAAACTTCTTGGGACTTACACCGGCCCATTCGGAAAACAGGCGCTGGAAATGGAATTGGCTGATGCTGACTTCGTCGGCCACCTCGGTGAGCGTGGGCTGTTCTTTCGCATTCGCCACGATGTATTCGATGGCTTTGGCGATTTTGTCGTAGTTATAAGCTTGCTGGTTCATTGGATTATTTAATTTGTTGATACAAATTTGGCCTCCGCAGGCTTGGCAGCCAACCCGAAACTTGCGCAAGTATCTGCACCAGTCACTAAGCCCGGCTGGCACTGTTTATGTAAGCCGGTTTATATTCGCATCAGTTTCAAACCTCAAAAACAGCACGTTCCTCACCGCCATGAAAGTATTTCTTGCCAGCATTCTCACACTTTTTATATTCCAGAACGCGCATTCGCAGAATTTCAAAGCCGAACTCCGGAAGCTCAACGGGCAGGTCGAAGCGGCATACAAAAGCAAAAAACTGACCGCTAACGAGTACGCCAAGCTGAAA